>JASHON010000184.1 GCA_030041095.1 Terriglobia bacterium | reverse complement strand
CCGTGAATCAACAGTCCGGAGCTGCGGTCTTGCAGCTTGCCATCCACCTCAAGCTGGGCCGAGCAGCCCATCAATTGCAAGTAAACCCAATACACTCCGGCCGCCGGAATCCGAAGCGTTCCCTGCCAAATGAAACTGCTTCCGGGAGCAAGCGCGTTCCCGTGTTTCTGGGTGAAGTCGAGGATCGGGTCAACCGCCGTTTTCTCTCTGTGCTCATCTTCACGCTGCAGTCCCTGTTGCCCGTCGTGGGAAAGCAGCGAGGCAGGAACGGGGCTGCCGGTCATATCGTCCGCCACGGCAAAAGTGATGTGTCTGCCGGGCATGTTGGCCGTGGCCTTGTCGAGCGCGGCAAGCGGGCTGAGATCGCGGTTGGGAAATCCCAAAGCCTTTTCCCCGGACTCGCCGATAGTGATGGTCTGGCCTGCGCCCGGCCCAACAAGAGCCAGCGATTTAAGATCGCTCGCAGTCAACGGTAACGCGTGACTTTCGTTTTTCAACAGGACAGCGGCGTCCTCCGTCGTCTTTTCGATAATTCTGTCGTCTTCCTCAAACGGGATGGGCGTGACGTTGTGCTTCAGGCTCCCGCTCAGCCACCCAAAGCGGTCTTCCTGGAGCAGAATGCGCCGCACGGCAGCGTCAACGCGCGCAGAACTCACCCGTCCCGCTTTGATCGCGGCGAGCATGCCTTCGGCTGGAGCCATATGAAGGAACCCGCTGATGTCGAAGGGCTCCACAGGCTCTTCAGGAATATGCGAGGAGAAGAACAGCGCCGCCGCGTTGTGGCGATCCGCTGCGGAAGGCTGCGGCGTGACGTTTGCGCAGAAATAGCACGGCAAGAACAAAAGGCCGGAGCCCGGCATCTCCAGGTCCAGGCCGTCGTTGATAAAAGTGGTGCCATGCGTTGCGCCCCAGTCGGAAGTGACAAATCCCTGGAATCCGATTTCCTGCTTCAGCAGCGTTTGCAGAGTCTGCGAATTGCCGCAGGCGTACGCGCCGTTCACCTGGTTGTACGAGCACATGATGGACGCCACGCCTGCCTTGACAACTGCGGCAAACGGCGCTGCATAGATTTCGTGTAAGGCCTGCCCGCCCACAACGACGTCGTCGCCGCCGTTGTAGGCCAGGAAATGTTTCGCCTGGGCCATCACGCCCTGGTTTTGAATGCCTTTCACTTCCGCAGCTCCCATCGCGCCCACAAGCAGCGGGTCTTCGCCAAACAGATTGTAGGCGCGTTCCCACGTGGGATCGCGAAAGATATTGATGAACGGCTGCAAGGCGATGTCGATGCCCAGCGCGCGCGCGTCGCGCCCAATCACCATGCCGTTGTCGCGCGCGTCTGCCCGGCTGAACGTCGCCGCTAGACCCATCGTGGCCGTGAGCGCCGTTGAGCGATGCCGCGTGAGCACTCCCGGCGGCCCATCCGCCAGACGGATTCCTGGAATCCCCAGCGCTGGATCGCCCGCAAGGTAACCGGCTTGCCCTTGATACGTGGCTGGGCTCTCTTTTTCGCCGTGAATCAGGCGGATTTTCTGGGCTAAAGTCATTTTGCTGATCAGCTCGCTCACATCGGGTTCACGGCTGGAAGCCGGCTGGTTCCGGCACGATGTGGCCGCGAGCAGCGTCACGGCGAGCAGGCTGATCTCCAGTGTCCTTGAGAAGCATTGGTGCCGGCAGACTTCACTTTGGGGTGGCATTGTCATGGGTTTTCAGTCCCTTGTCCGTAGTTCTTCGTCAGTGGTTCGTTGGCCTTTCGCCCTTGCCGCTTTGCCGTTGCAAGTGCTTTTTTCGTTCCCGGAATCTCTTGGGTTTTTCGTCGCGGAAATACTATACACCGAATCGAACGGCGCGGAAGAACGGCTAACCGCGGCGCTTCCCGCAAAGCGGGACGGCAGAGTCGTCCCGCAGAACGGAAGAAGCGTCGCGGCATTTCCCGAAAGACACGACGGGCCTCTTCTCTCTCAGCCGGCGGATCAGAATCAGAGTCCTCCGAAGCGTATTTCACCAGCCTGTTGGCCGGCAGGCCCGGCGGCAGTTCTCATCTCAAATTCCGAATAACCGATAAGGATGTATGTAATGAGGTTATATGGTTCATAGCACCGCGCTTCCAGGCTGGTACGACTATCGCCTGGTGGCTCTCTCTGTACTCATCGCCATGTGCGCGTCCTACGCCGCCCTGGACTTGGCGTCGCGCACGGCCGCGGCTCACGGTAGAAGCCGGTTCGCGTGGCTGGGCGGCGGCGCTACGGCCATGGGCATCGGCATCTGGTCGATGCATTACCTGGGGATGCTGGCGTTTCATCTTCCCCTGCCTGTTCTCTATGATGTTCCAACCGTGGCGCTCTCGCTCGTGGCGGCGATCTTTGCCTCAGCCGTCGCCCTGTTCGTCGTAAGCCGCGCGGACCTTACCCGCGGACGCGTGGCGGCCGGCAGCCTGATCATGGGCGGCGGCATCTGCGCGATGCATTATACGGGAATGGCAGCGATGCGTCTTGCCGCCGAATGCCATTACAACGCTTGGCTGGTGGCGGCATCCGTTGCAATTGCCGTGGTCGTCTCGCTCGTCGCGCTGTTGCTTGCCTTCTATTTTCGAGGGGATTCGCGAGGCGCTCGCTGGCTTAAATTCGCAAGCGCCGCAGTGATGGGTCTTGCCGTGGCATCCATGCACTACACGGCCATGGCCGCCGCGGGTTTTTCCCCTGCGCGCACGGAAGGAAACGTTTCGCACGCTGTGAGTGTCTCCTCGCTCGGCGTCCTCGGCATCTCCACCGTAACGCTGATGGTGTTGGGGCTGGCTCTGCTCACTTCCATGGCGGACCGCCGTTTTTCCCTCCAGGCTTCAAAGCTTGAATCCACCGAGCAGCGCTATCAACAACTCTTCCAGCGCTCTTTGGCCGGCATCTTCCGCATCACGCTCGACGGCCGCGTCATCGAGGTGAATGAAAAATTCTGCCGCATCTACGGATACGAGTCCCCCGAGGCCCTGGCCAAACACAACGCTTCCGTACTTCATGAAAGCGCTGAGGAAAGAGAGGCGTTCGTCGCTCGCCTTCGCGACGAAAAGGTGCTCGCCAACGTCGAGCGGCGGCTTCGCAGGCAGGATGGCTCGATGGGCTGGATCCTGGTCAACGCGGCGCTCGTTGAGGGGCCGGACGGCCCGGTCATCGAAGGAACCTTGATTGATATCAGCGACCGCAAGCAGGCGGAGGCGGAGCTGCGCCGGGCCAAGGATCTTGCGGAAGAGGCCAACCAGGCCAAGAGCGAATTCCTCGCCAACATGAGCCACGAAATCCGCACGCCGATGAACGGCATCATCGGCATGACGGAGCTGGCGCTTGATACAGAACTCAGCTCCGAGCAGCGCGATTACATCACCATGGTAAAAACGTCGGCGGATTCGCTGCTCACCGTCATCAACGATGTCCTCGATTTTTCGAAGATTGAGGCTCGCAAACTGGAATTGGAGAATATTCCGTTCCAGCTTCGCGCCAGCATCGAAGAAACGCTCAAGGTGATCGCTCCACGAGCGCATCAGAAAGGCCTTGAGGTAGCATTTGCGGCGGAGGCTGACGTCCCGGAGCGCGTTTCGGGCGATCCGGGCCGGCTGCGCCAAATCCTCGTCAATCTCATCGGTAATGCCATCAAGTTCACGCACAGCGGGGAGGTGGTGGTGCGCGTGCGCGCGGAAGAAAGGAACGGCGAGAAGGCTCTTCTGAATTTCACCGTCAGCGATACCGGCGTCGGCATCTCTCGGGACTTGCAGGCAAAAATCTTCGAAGCATTTTCGCAGGCAGATAGCTCCACCACCCGAAGATACGGGGGCACCGGCCTCGGCTTGACCATTTCTGCGCGTTTGGTGGAGATGATGGAAGGCAAAATCTGGGTTGAGAGTGAAGAAGGAAGCGGAAGCCAGTTTCACTTCACCGCTCGCCTGCAAGCGCTGGCGGGCGATGACGGCTTCGGTGTCACAAAAGAAGCGGCATTGCAGGGTCTGGCGGTTCTGGTTGTGGATGATAACAGGACCAACCGGAGAATCCTTGAAAGCGTCTTGCAGGGCTGGCTGATGAAGCCGGCGCTCGCGGAGAGCGCCGCCGCAGCGCTGGCGGCGATCGAGCGCGGGAAGCGGGAGGGAACCATATTCTCCTTGATCCTTGCGGACGTACACATGCCGGAAATGGACGGCTTCACGCTCGTGGAAGAGCTTCGCCGCGATCCCTCACTCGACGGAACGGCGGTCGTCATGCTCACCTCCGGCGGGCAAAGGGGCGACGGCGCGCGGTGCGCGAGCCTGCGAATCGCCGGCTATCTCACAAAGCCGGTGGGCCAGGCTGAATTGAAAGAAACCATTCTCCAAGTGCTGGGCGCGCCAGCGAAGGCCGCTCATCCCGTAGTCACCAGACACTCGTTGCGGGAAGCCGGACCCGGCCGAATGCCGCTTCACATCCTCCTCACCGAGGACAACACCGTGAACCAGCAAGTGGCAAAACGGCTGCTTGAAAAGCGAGGCCATGGTGTCCGCGTGGCAGAGAACGGCCGGCAGGCGCTCGAGTTCCTGGAAAAGGAGCGCTTCGATCTGGTGTTGATGGATGTGCAAATGCCGAAGATGGATGGTTTTGAGGCTACCGCAGCGATTCGCCGCAAGGAGCGTCAGACCGGCGGCCACATCCCGATCATCGCCATGACCGCGCACGCCATGTCGGGCGACGAGGAGAGATGCCTCCAGGCCGGCATGGACGCGTACCTTACGAAGCCCCTGAAGGTTGAGAGTCTGCTTCAACTCGTTCAGGAAATCTGCCCTCAGACCCAGCCCGCATCCGCAGCAGCCCCCGCCCACACGCTATCCGTGAATCAAGCCCCACAACCCGAAGTCGCGCAAAAAGCCTAGCTCGCGGGAGTCATCCCTGAAAAGCTCCGCGGAGCGTTCGGATTCAAGACAAAAGCTTCTTGCCGTTTGGGCTGATGGCTGGACCCAGGAGTTGCTTCAGAGCCCGGACGTATTCGACGAGGGCCTGCCGGCCACTTTCCGTGATGCGGTAGAAGGTGCGCGGCTTGCGTTGGATAAATTTCTTCTTCACGGCCACGTAACCCGCTTGTTCGAGCGTCGCCAACTGGGCGCCCAGGTTGCCGTCCGTCGCGCCCGTCCTCGCGCGCAGCCACGTAAATTCAGCCGTTTCTACGCCAGCGAGTAACGAAAGCAATGCCAGCCGCAGTTTCCCATGCACCACCGGGTTCAGCTCCGGCAACTCAGGCATGGGCCACTCCAACCTGTTTGCGCCGGGCCTCGCAAATCATGGCATACACGCCGAAGCCGATCTGACAAACGAAGACGGCCGCAAGAAACACCCCTGCCACATGCGCGTCTGATCCAAAGCATCCCACCACCGAAGTGGCCCACCATACCGCGGCGCAGACAAGCTGCGCCCTCCACTTCAGGATCATGCTTGACGCGCCGTTGGCGATTCCGAGCATAGCCCCAATCAGCGCCACGAAACTATGCGGGTCAAGTCTCCCGCTGATGCTCAGAGCCGTAAAGAGCAGAAACATGGAGATGCCCGCGCACACCCACAGCGAAATGATGGCGCGCGCCACCGTGGTCAAAGGTTGCCTACGCCCCTTCCGTGACGCGATCACCACCGTCAGCGCAAACGCAACCGGCATCGTCACCGGCCACGCCAGCCCATTCTGGCCCCAGATACCCAGGCGATGGCCCCACGCGCTCCACGCGATAGCCACATAAAAGGCCACGCCCCATAACAGGAACGTCCAGCCCCAACTCTCGGCAGTCCGCCGTCCTTCGGCGATCATGCTTTCGATCAACTCCAGCCTTTCGGTGATGTCTCGTCGGTTCTCTTCTTCCTTCATGGCCATTCTCCTTATTCACAAAGTTGAATCACGCCCTTAATTCATGGCCCGCGCTTCCGTAACTTATCCGCAGCTCTTGCTTGAAACGCGGAATCTGGGCACCATATGTACTCTATTTAATAGAGTACTCTATGTCAAGTTAAATCTGCAAGGGTTCACACCCGCCGTCGAGTTTCTACATTTCACACGGCGTTTCCCGAGCGCTCCGGCAGCCGCTTCGTAGCCCCGTATCAGGGCATGACTTCAGTCATGCCGCAGCGCGCCGCAGACTCCAACGGCTTTACAGGCTGCGGGAAAAGGCCAGTCTGTCATGCTGAGCGAAGCGAAGCATCTCTGCATTTCTTTGGAAACGAATGCCGGGATTCTTCGCTACGCTCTGAATGACATTCGTTGAGGGCGCTTTTCAGAATCCTGCAAAGCCGGTTGACTCGGTCGCATGTCTCGGAACGGCGGGAGCCGTGCCCTGCGGTGCCTACATGTCACACGCCGTTTCCGGGGCCGTCCGGTGGCCGGCTCCGTACCCCCCGTATCAGGGCATGACTTCAGTCATGCCGCAGTGCGTCGCCAAAGCTGACCCCATGCGTCCCCTTCGAGACGAATCGATGATAAACTGGAACGTAAGGCGGGCAATTCTCTTCGGAGGGCTTTACCATCATGGCTACGGTGCAAGAAGTGGCAGACGAGCGGCGGCTCGGTGGAGCGCGCCTGACAGACAGAGTGCGGGAAATCCTGAGTTGGTATGAAAGTGACAATCCCGGAACCAAAACTAATATTTCACGGCTTTTGAACCACGGCAGGCTGGCCGGAACCGGCAAGCTGGTGATTCTGCCCGTGGACCAGGGATTCGAGCATGGCCCGGCCCGGAGCTTTGCCATCAACCCGCCCGCGTATGACCCCAACTATCACTTCGAGCTCGCGCTCGATGCGGGCTGCAACGCTTATGCAGCTCCACTCGGATTCATCGAAGCGGCGGCGGCCCGGCATGCCGGCGAGATACCGCTGATCCTGAAACTGAACAATCACGACGTTCTTTTCCCGGACAAGGATCCCATCTCCGCCGTCACCGGCAGCGTCAATGACGCATTGCGGCTGGGCTGCGTTGCCATTGGGTTTACCATTTATCCCGGTTCGGCTTATTCACGGGAAATGTATCAGCAGCTTCGCGGCCTTGCTGAGGAGGCCAAGCATAACGGCCTGGTGGTGGTGGTCTGGTCGTATCCGCGCGGCTCAGGCATGAGCAAGGAAGGCGAGACGGCGATTGACGTGGTGGCCTATGCCGCCCAGATTGCCGCTCAGCTTGGAGCTCACGTCATCAAAGTGAAGCTTCCCACCGCTCACATTGAGCAGGCGGAAGCGCAGAAGGCTTATACCAAAGCTGCGGTCCCGATCTCCACGCCAGCCGATCGCGTCCGTCACGTCGTCCAAAGCGCGTTCGACGGCCAGCGGATCGTCATCTTCTCCGGCGGCGCGAAGAAAGACAAGGATGAGGATATCTTTGACGACGCGCGCGCCATCCGCGATGGCGGCGGTTTCGGCTCCATCATCGGCCGGAACTCCTTCCAGCGTCCCAGAGAACACGCCATCAAATTCCTCGAAACCATCATGGAAATTTACGCCGGCGAGTTGAAGTAAGCGAATGCC
>JASHON010000183.1 GCA_030041095.1 Terriglobia bacterium | reverse complement strand
TCCGAATCGGTACTCCAGCCGTGACAACACGCGGCATGAAAGAGCCGGAGATGCGGAAGATCGGAGCCTGGATAGCCGACGCTTTGAATCATCTTGAAGATTCTCAGGTTCTCTCCCGCATCCGCAGCGAAGTGGAAGAACTTACGGCACAATTTCCTCTTTATGAGAGCCGGCTCGGTCCGGCCTCCCTTTAGCTTTATAAGAAAATCATCCTCAAGAGGCATCATCCATGTCAGCCACTGAAACAAAAGCGTCCGGAGAGAAAACTCAAAATGGCTTGCGCAGCCGTGACTGGTTTGGTCCGAACGATCTTCGTGCCATGACCGCGCGCGCTTATCTGCGCTCGGAAGGATTCTCAGAGCAGGTTTTTTACGGCAAGCCGGTCGTGGGCATCTGCAATTCCTGGAGCGAACTGACCACTTGCAACGCCCACCTGCGGCAAGTGGCTGAGGCGGTGAAACGCGGTGTTTGGGCCGCTGGCGGATTCCCTCTGGAATTTCCCACCATCTCACTGGGCGAAGTCCTGATGAAACCCACAACCATGCTTTACCGAAACCTTATGGCCATGGATGTAGAAGAGTGTATCCGCGCGTATCCACTGGACGCCGTGGTGTTGCTTTGCGGCTGCGACAAGACGACGCCGGCGCAACTGATGGGAGCGGCAAGCGCGGATGTGCCAGCCATCATGGTGCCGGGTGGTCCGATGCTTCGCGGAGTCTGGCGCGGGCAGGAGCTTGGCTCGGGAACGGACTCGCGCCGGCTGTGGAATGATAGACGGTCCGGCGCGCTGAGCGATGAGGCGTGGTGCGAGGTGGAAAGCTGCATCGCCCGTAGCCCCGGCCACTGCATGGTGATGGGTACAGCCTCCACCATGACCAGCCTGGTGGAAGCTCTGGGCATGACGCTGCCTGGCGCGGCAAATATCCCGGCTGCGGACTCCCGCCGGCTCGCCTGCGGGGAGGAAAGCGGACGGCGCGCCGTCGAAATGGCCCGGGAAGGGCTGCGGCCGTCGCAAATTCTGACCCGAGAGGCTTTCGAGAACGCGATCCGGACCGACATGGCGATCGGAGGTTCCACGAATGCCATCATTCACCTGACCGCTTTCGCCGGACGGCTGGGTATCCCGCTTCCCATCGAGCGGTTCGACGAATTCTCTCGTACCACGCCGTTCATCACCAACATCAAGCCCTCCGGCGCTTATCTCATGGAAGATCTGTATTACGCGGGCGGATTGCCAGCCGTTATGAAAGAGCTTGCCCCGTTGCTGCACGCTGGCGCGCTCACCGTAAACGGCAAGACCATCGGCGAAAATGTGGCGGCTGCCGAGTGCTTCAACCGCGCCGTGATCAAAACCTTGAAGGCGCCGATCCATCCGGAGGGTGGAACCGTGATTCTGCGGGGCAATCTCGCCCCGTGCGGCGCTGTCATTAAACAGACCGCCGCTTCCCCGCAACTGGAGAAGCATGTCGGGCGCGCCGTTGTGTTCGAAAACTACGATGATCTGATGGCGCGCGTTGATGATCCGGAACTCGACGTCAGCGAGGATTCTGTCATGGTCTTGCGTAGCGCCGGGCCGAAAGGAGCGCCCGGAATGCCAGAATGGGGAGACCTGCCAATTCCAACCAAACTCCTGAAGGCCGGTGTGCGCGATATTGTGCGCATCAGCGACGCGCGAATGAGTGGAACCGCGTACGGAACTGTCGTGCTCCACGTCTCTCCGGAATCCGCGGCGGGTGGTCCGCTGGCGGTGGTCAGAAACGGAGATCAGATCGAGCTCGACGTCGCCGCGCGCCGGCTGGAGCTTCGGGTTCCCGAGGCTGAGCTCCAGCAGCGATTGAGATCTTGGCAGCCACCGGCTCCCCACTATACGCGCGGATATGGGAGGATGTACCTGGACCATATCCTGCAGGCTCATGAGGGTTGTGACTTTGACTTTCTGCGAAGGGATTAGGCTCAGTTGTTAATAACTTGGTTGGGACTATCCCGCCGGGGATTGCTATGTTAGAGTGATGGCGTCATGAAGACTTTTAAGTGTCCGGCGTGCGGCTCTTCGCGAGGCACCAAGTCCCCAAGTGGTCGCCATGTTGTCTGCATCGATTGTCAGCGTGTCGTGCTGCGTGAGGAATCACTTCGCCCTGGACGGCGGCGCTTGGCGGTTCCTTCGCCGCGGCCGCAAGAACTTGAGACCTCCTCGGAAACTCCGCGTTAACATTTTTAGCGGCGCGCTTTGGGGGGATGGCCCGCGCTTTCTTAAATCTTCGTCGGGTCGCCGTTTGAGGTGTACCTGTGCGGCCGCTCATCACCCCCTCACACCGAACGCTGGTATGCACGGAAGGCCCGCGTGGCCAACCCCGCGGTGACCACCGCGAATGCGACCAAAAGCGCCACATGGGGCAAGATAACGGTCCAATCCGCGTGGGCATCGAGCGCCGCACGCGCGGCTTCGACGGCCCACTCCACCGGATTAAACCGCGCGAGATCCAGGAGCCAGGTGGGCAGGAGATTGGGAGGCATGAAAACCGAAGAAAGAAACGTGAGTGGCAGCAATATGAAATTCGCAGCTCCGATCACGGTTTCTTCCTTGCGCGTCACCAGCGCCATGCCGCACGATAAGGAGCCGATCGGCAGCGCCAGCAGCACGGCGCACCCAATCAAAGCCAGAACCCCGGTAATCCCTCCAGGGATCCGCGCGCCCAGAAGCACGCCGAGAATAATAATCAACACGGACTGAATCACCGCAACGATCGAAAGCTGCGCCAGCCGTCCCGTAACCAGGGCGAGTCGGCTGACCGGCGATACCAGAAAACGATCCATCACGCCCAAGTCGAGATCGCGGATGATGCCCAGGCCTGACCAGCCGGAGCCAAAGAGCACCGTCATGATCACCACTCCGGGAGTCAAGAAATCCACATAAGCGTGGGCGCCGAAACCCGGAATCCGAACCACGTTCTTGAAGAGTTGCCCGAAGAGCACAAGCCAGATGACCGGCTGCACGATGGTAAACATCACGTACAGAGGCTGTCGGGCAAGATTGCGCAAATGGCGCACGGTCATATAACAGGTGTGGGTCAGGGCTTTCACCGCTTTCCTCCTTCATCTGCTTCGCGGAACGCGCGTCCGGCGTGCCGCAGATAAACATCTTCGAGCGAAGGACGCGCAACCGTGACGGAAGCGACTTTCACTCCCGAAGATTCCAGCGCCGCCAGCGCCACCGGTACCGTGGTGGCTCCCCGGTCTGCCCGCGCACGGAGCAAGTTCCCTTCACGCGCGGGCTCCCGTAACTCTTCAAGCCTGCCCAACACACCGTGAGCCTTCTCCACGTCCTCCGCGTTCAGCAGCTCGATGTGAACCGTGTCTCCGCGCAGTTCGCTCTTCAGCTCTTCCGGGCTGCCCTCGGCGACGACGCGTCCACGATCAATGATTGCCAGGCGCTTGGCCAGTCGGTCGGCTTCTTCGAGATAGTGCGTGGTCAGAAGAATGGTGATGCCTTCCTCATGGGCCAGCCGCAAAATCTCTTTCCACATATCCGCCCTCGCTTCAGGGTCAAGGCCTGTCGTCGGTTCGTCCAGGAAGAGCACTTCGGGATCGTGAATGAGTCCGAGGGCCACATCGAGCTTGCGCTGCATGCCCCCGGAGTAGGTGCGTGTTATGCGGTCAGCCGCCTGCGTAAGGTTGAAGCGCTCGAGCAGCACGTTCACCCGGTGCCGCAACTCAGCGCCGCGCAGCCCAAACACACGTCCCTGAAGCGCCAGGTTTTCGCGTCCGGTGGCGGCTGAGTCCACGCCCGATCGCTGGCCCACGCATCCAATCGCCCACCGCACCCGAGCCGGTTCTCGAAGCACGTCGATGCCGGCCACTCGCGCCTCGCCACTATCCGCCCGGGAAAGCGTCGTCAGAATCTTGACGGTAGTCGATTTCCCCGCTCCGTTTGGCCCAAGCAGGCCAAAGATGGTGCCTGCTGGCACGTGTAAGCTCAGCCCATCCAGGGCTCTCACGTCGCCAGGATAAGTCTTTATCAGGTTGGTGGCCTCAATGGCCCAAGACTCTTGTCGGGCTGGCTGACCATCGCTGCGGGCAGAGTCTCGGTCATCGATCACCGTCATAACCGTTCTCCTATTTGAGAGGTGACGCTGAGATTGCAGGACGCCGGTTTTCGCAAAGGTCTCTTTGCACTCTCAGGCTGCGTCATGTGGCGCTTCAGTTCCCGCTTGCCACGGAACATCCGCGTCTTGAGAGTCCCCGCTCCAAGTGCCAGTTGCGCCGAGATTTCTTGATAACTGAGTCCCTGATAGTAGTACAGCACGAGTGGCGCGCGGTACTTTTGCGGAAGCTGCGCGATAGCGGTGCGAACGGCTTGCGCCTCTTCGTCGCAAATCAGTTCTTCGAGAGGCGAGCGCGTCCGGCTGGCAGGCTCAGGCCAATTCGATGTCGCGCGAACGAAGCGCTGATCCTCTAAGCGACGCCTCCGCAAGCGATCCAGGCAATAATGTCCTGCCACAGTTGAAAGCCATCGGGCGAAGGGCAGCGACCGGTTGTAGGTGGCCAGCGCCTTGGGAAGGCGCAGAAAAACTTCACTCGATGCGTCCTCTGCCTCCTCGCGCGATCCTAGGAAATACCGGCACAGACCCAGGACGCAAGGGTAAAACTGCCGGTAAAGCGCCGCGAACGCTTCGCCCTTGCACTCCGTCAGATTCAACGCAATAGTCCCCATGGCTCAGGCTCCTGACGCAGATCAACACCGCTCAATGTGAAGACTTGATCGCCCACGTGTCAATCACTCTTGCCTCCCGCTTTCGTCGGCGTCTTGACCGGAAGAGTAGGTATTCAATTCCTCGGTAACGGCGTTTTCCGAATTCGGAGTGGCTGGCCGGCACTGAATTTCCGCCGCCATGGCACGAATCCCCGCCAGCGAAAAAGCGGCTACGTGCCGGGCAATGTCGTCGATCACTGCGGAAGTGAACTCAATGTTGGGCGGCATAAAGTACTTGGCCATTTTCCGCGCCGAGCCGTAAATCAAGCAGTGTCCCATGGCCCCCATGGTGCCGCTAAGCACGATGCAATTATCAGGAGGCAACTCCAGCAGCTCTCCGACAATTTCTGCAAGGCCCTGGAAGTTCGGGCGCATGCCCTTCTCGATAACAATAGAAAGCTCCGGCGTCGGTTCAACCATTTCTCGCCTGAGTATCTTCCCAAAAAGCACTTCCTTCTCGTCCTCGTTTTCACCCAAAATGTTTCCCAGCAACCAACGTAAATAAAGCTGCAGTTTTTCCTCGGGAGCCTTTCCTTGTAGGGACGCAGCGTGCTGTTGCCGGCTCTCTACCCACCTCGCCACAAGAGACTCCAGCAATTCCCGGTAGAGGCCGGCTTTGTCGCGAAAGTAGTAGTTCACGGCCGCGACGTTGGCCACACCGGCCTTCGCACAAATTTCCCGAACCGAAACTTCCCCAAATCCCCGCTCTGCAAATAGCTCAGTCGCTGCGATCAGTAGGGCCTGCCTCGTCTCGCTCTCATTGACTGGACTGTGACCTGACGCCGCCATGGTTATCTGTTAAAAACAACAGTTTCATACAAACGATGCAAACATATGTATAAATTTATTGTTTTATTTTGTCAATAGGCATTTTTTCACGCTGTGCCGTCAAAACGTCGTTCCAGATCACCAATGCCGACGAGTAAGGTACGCATGTACATAAATCTTCATACTATGAAACTAAATAAATCTTATCTGCATCTACTAAGGTGACGTTCAAACCGATCATCTATGCTAGGAGGTATCACGAACATGGCGATTGTAAGATGGGAACCCTTCCGAGACCTGCTGACCACTCAAGACCGGTTTAACCGCTTGTTTAACGAAACGTTCTCAGGTGTGTTTGGCGGCGACCAACTCGGCGCCGCGACGTGGAATCCGGCTGTGGATATCTACGAAACGGACCACGACTTGGTGCTCAAAGCCGAGCTACCCGGCGTTGACCCAAAAGATGTTGAAGTCCGCCTGGAAGATGGAACACTCTATTTGAAGGGCGAACGGAAACAGGAAAGCACGGTGAAGGAAGGAAACTATCATCGTGTCGAGCGGTCTTACGGCAGTTTCACACGCTCGTTTGCTCTGCCCAATTCGATCAACACTGACGACGTGAAGGCGGAGTACAAGGACGGAGTTCTGACTCTGACGATGGCGAAGCGCGAAGAGGCAAAGCCAAAGACCATCAAGATCAACGTCGCTTCCGGCACGCAGGCTTCTGCGGCCCACAAATAAGCGATGGCAACCAACCACGCAATAACTTCGCTTCAATCGGCGGGCCGCGCCTCCTTAGACTGAATCGAGGGGCGCGGCTTTCTTTTAAGGATGACCTATGACCACGCGATTTGACAAATACACCGTAAAGGCGCAGGAAGCCTTGCAGACAACGCGGGAGATCGCCGGCCAGCATGGTAACCAGGAGCTTGAGCCGGATCATCTGCTGCTGGCGCTCGTCGAGCAGCCCGACGGCCTCGTGCCGGCCATTCTCTCTCGTTTGGGTGTTCAGCCTTCGGCGGTAGCGGCTGAGGCCCGTCGCGAGATTGAGAAGTTTCCGAAGCTCGAAGGCGTAGCGGAGGTTTATCTCTCGTCCGCGCTCAAACGGATTCTCGACGACGCGGCCAAAGAGACGGAGTTTTTCAAGGATGAATACGTCTCCACCGAACATTTGCTTCTGAGCCTGGCGAAGAGCGCTAACACTCGCTCAGGCCGCATGCTGAGCAAGCTGGGCGTAACGCACGATGCCGTTCTGAAAGCGCTAATGGGCGTCCGTGGATCACAACGCGTGACGGATCAGAATCCGGAGAACAAGTTCCAGGCATTGGAACGCTTTGCCCGCGATCTCACGGAACTGGCGCGGCGCGGAAAGCTCGATCCGGTGATCGGGCGCGACGACGAAGTACGGCGTGTGATTCAAGTGCTTTCGCGCCGGACCAAGAACAATCCGGTATTAATTGG
Organism: Terriglobia bacterium; assembly: GCA_030041095.1. Classification (GTDB taxonomy): domain Bacteria; phylum Acidobacteriota; class Terriglobia; order UBA7540; family UBA7540; genus JASHON01. The sequence goes on along the minus strand of JASHON010000183.1, from coordinate 123 downwards.
CGAGCCGGGCGTGGGCAAGACCGCCATTGTGGAAGGCATTGCGCAGCGCATCGTCGCCGGCGATGTGCCGGAAACGCTGAAATCGAAGCGAATCGTTCAGCTTGATCTTGGCTCTCTGGTGGC
>JASHON010000182.1 GCA_030041095.1 Terriglobia bacterium | reverse complement strand
CCTGAAAGATTTCAAAGTTTCGAACGATTGTTACGAGTGGGTGAACCTGGGAGACGGCGAGGTCATGTGGCCGGCGGTTCGCCAGGCGCTCATCGACGCCGGCTATTCAGGCTCGGCCATTTGCGAGCTGCAGAGCGGCGGCGAAGCCTATCTACGCGATCTCAGCCGGCGTATCGACCGCCTCCTCATCCAGGCCTAAGAGAGTCTCAACTGGTTTGCCTGAGTCGATCTGGAGGAGCTTATCGTATGTTTCGGAACCTGCCTTACCGTCTCGCCATCATCGTTCTGGCCGCTCTCGCGCCACCATTCGCCGCGTCCGCGATTCTCTGCGCGCAAAGCGTGCCGGTTGTCGGCTCGCGCAACGTCGCTACGGCCGACCCTCCGCTCCCGGTACCCGCCACTACGCCCTGCGTCGTCCAACTTTTTCCCAGGGAAAATTTCGGCCCGCGCGGAGCAAACAACCGCATGGACGCCCTTCCTCACCCGTTTAGCTATCAGCCGCCTGCCCGGTGCAAGGGGCCGTGGGCCAAGGTACTGCTCGTCGCCAGGTTCTCCGTCGATCCCGGCCATCAGTATGACCGCACCGCCTCCATCTGGCTGAACGACGTCAACATCTATTTCGGCACCACCGAAGAGCCCTCGCCCCACTTTGGCCCACAATGGCAAATCGAGCGCGATCTTACGGACTATTCGAGCCTGCTGCGTTCGCCGGGCAGAGGCGACGTGCTAATCAATAACTGGGTTGACCCCCTGCGTGCCAGCGTCATTCACGCGAGCGCGCGCATCCTCTTTTATCCAGCCAGCCCCGAAGTTCCCGCGCCCCGCACTCCTGACCAAATCGATCCGCTGAACCCCGCCAATGCGCCTGTAAACCTGCAAACAGGCAACGAGCTGCTGGCGCGGAAGATAAGGTTTCCGCGCAATACCGAGCGGGTTTATTTGGACGTGTTCCCGCAAAGCCAGTTTCACGACGAATTCTGGTATACCTGCCTCCCGGATCAATACATTCAGGAAACGATGGCATTCGCCATGAAGCGCGGCTACAAGGGTGCGCCAAAGCAACCGCGCGCATGCAGCGGCGGCAGCTACCGCGAAGTTGAAGTGGAGATTGACGGGCAACCAGCAGGTCTCGCTCCCATCTTCCCCTGGGTCTACACCGGCGGAATCGATCCATTTCTCTGGCGACCGACGCCCGGCGTGCAGACGTTGGATTTCATCCCCTACCGGCTTGACCTGACGCCGTTCGCGGGTCTCTTGAGCGATGGCCTGGAGCATTCGGTTGCCGTGCGAGTGCTGGGCGCCCACCACTACTTCTCCGTCGCCGCAGCCTTGCTCCTCTACTGCGACCCGAAGGCGGCTCATACCGGGGGCGCCGTCACGCGCAACACGCTCGAAAGCGCGTCGTTGGAACCCTCCATCACCAGCACCCTCCGCAACAACTCTCCCACAGCGAACGGCAACGTCCTCACGCGCGCCCGGCAGAGCTATGAAATTGATGGCTACGTCAACACGCACGCCGGCCGGGTCCATTCTTCCGTGAAGCAAAACCTCACTTTCGTGAACTTACAGAAATTTTCCACGGTCGATCCCAAGACCACACGTCACATCACCGAGCAGTCCGGGCAAGTATCGACCACCAGCAGCAGCGGCGGCCATTCGCAAGCACGCGCCTTCCACCGCTCGCTCGATTACTCACTGACGGTGGACGTGCTGCGGCGGTCAAACTCCAACCACAGCCAGACCCATACGGTTCATCTTCAGCAGATCTACGATAAGCGCATTGAACAGCGGCAGGCGGGCCTCGCACCCTATCAGGCCAGCGTTCGCAATACGCGCACCGCAGCGGACCAGGTGAATTTCGGCTTCAGCGCCGGGCATTTCACCCTCTTTGGCAACCGGGACCAGACCAGCACACAAACATTCTCATTCACCGATTCGCTTGGCGATTGCTACCGCGCGGAGCTGCAGGCCTCCGGGGGCAAAGTCTCCAGCTTTACCAAAGGGCAGGGTTGCAGCTCGAAGCCGTTGCACTGGTTCGTGCATCCTACAGGCTCGCCTGACAGTCTCGGCTGGCAGCAAAAAGCCGTCCACTGACCGGTTGGCGAAAATGCCTGTCTGCCATGCTGCGCGCAGCGAAGCATCTCTCCATTCCTGTCGGGAGTGGTAAAATACCCGCATGACTCAAGCTCGCGGAATCGAGCGGTGATTTGCGTAGCGCCGGCGTCTTGCCGGCCTTGAAAAATGCTGCCGGGACGGCGGCGCTCCGTCGAGGGTCCGTCACTCTAAAATGCGAGGCTCAGTAAAGGAGAGGAGTGTCTCCCCGCGCAAGCCGAAGAAAGCTTCCCAGGCCTCGGTCGTGTCATTTGGCCGCCATCGGCATTTTGCTTTTCTGCGCTCTGCTCACAAATGCCTGGGCTCAGAATTCAGTCCAGTCATTAGCCGCGAAGGCAGAACAACTGGAAGCGCAAGGTAAATGGGAGCAGGCAGCCGCAGCTTACCGCTCCATCCTCAAGATTCGTCCTTATTCGCTAGCCGCACTCAATCGCCTCGGCGCCCTTTACGTGAACCATCACCATTATCGCGAAGGCATTCGATATTACCGGTGGGCGCTTCAGGCAAGCCCAAAGGAATATGTGACCAACCTCAATTTGGGTATTGCTTACATCAAGATGGGCAATTTTCCCTCTGCAGTAGGCCCGTTAAAAACGGCAGTGGCAGCCCAGCCCTCGAGTTTCCAGGCCCATGAGTTACTAGGGGTAGCTTCCGTAGCCGTCGGTGACGATGCGACGGCCATCCGGGAATTGCTCGAAGCAGAGCGGATTGAGCCGCAAGATGTCAGCACGCAGTATCTTCTGGTCCGAGCCTATATGGCGGCGAGAAAGTTTCACCAAGCGCTGGGCGCCTTTGACCGCCTGGAAGCTTTGGCGCCTCATTCTCCCTGGGTTCATATCTTAAAGGGCCAGGCGTATGAAGGAACTGGGGCTTACGCCAAGGCGTTACAGGAATTGGAACTCGCCCGGCAGCAGGCGCCTCGTAATGCAATCGTCAGCTTTTCAATTGGATTCATTTATTGGAAGACAGATCGATTTGCGAAGGCGGAGGCAGAATTCATGCGTGCCTCGCAGCTTGACCCTCAGTTCGAGCGAGCGCGATTTTACCTGGCGGATTGCTACCTCAAGCAGCAGAATTCGAAAAGCGCTCTGCCGCTGTTTGAGGAAGTGGCGAACAAGCAGCCTCGTAATTTTTGGGACCGAGTGGAGCTCGGCAAATCACTCATGGAGCTGGGCCGCTATAACGATGCGGTTGCGCAGTTTCAGGCGGCCATTGGAATCCGGCCCGCCGTCGCTGAGCCCCATTATCTCTTGGGCAGAACCTACCAGAAAATGAAGCGCATGAATGCTTATCGGCGCGAACTAGAGATCGCCCAAAAGCTGCAGTCTGAGAAGCTGGCGCAGATCGAAAACCTGATGCGCGCCAGCGGAGTTCGGGGCGATCCCACGCATGAGTTTCAACCTGCCCCAGCCCAAAAGTAGCTATATCTCACACGCCCTTTCCCGCGCGCTCCGGCAGCCGCTTCCTACCCCTGTATTAGGGCATGACTTCAGTCATGCCTACTCAGGTCCGCCGATAGCCGGGCTTTAGCCCCTGCGGCTTCGACCAATCCCGAAATGTAGAAACTCCAGTCGCATACATCGCAGACCGCGCGATGGATGCGCTACCCGTCGCCCTCAACGAATGTCCTTCTGAGCGCAGCGAAGAATCCCAGCATTTGTTTTCGAAGAGCCGCAGATGCCTCTCGCCTCTAAGACCCAAGCCTCGCTTGGACGACATGTCCCATTCTCCGCTTGGAGATTTTGGAATACTCAGGGTTCAACTCGATCAGGATAGACTCGCGCTCCAGCTCGCGCGCAGCCGCCCCTGTGGTGCCGGAGCCGGCGAATGGGTCGAGGATGACATCGCCCGGACGACTGCCCAGGAGTATGCATCGCCGAGCCAAGTCGCGTGGAAACGCTGCCGGATGCCCGCTGCTTCCGTTTGTGTCGGGACCGATTGCCCAGCAGTTGCGCAGGTTAGCGCCTGTCGGCTCGCGCACGGCACTAGCGTCGTAGTAGTACGTGATCGTCTTGGTCATCAAAAACACATCTTCAGTGGCGTTCGTTGGGCGGTTTCTCACGCTTTCGGGCATCGCGGTTTTCTTGATCCAGGTGATCCTCGACCGCAAAATCCAGCCATCCTCTTGGAGGGCGAACGCCACCCGCCACGGCAGCCCCATAAGGTCGCGGTCCTTTAACCCCCAGCAATCAGGAACCTTGCAGTTTCTCCGTTGAATCAGCTTTTTGGTGTTGGCGACGACCGCGTTGGGTCCGCAGTTGCCCGTTCCGCCGTTGCGGGCGTACCCGTCGCCCACATTGAGCCATAACGTGCCGTCTTTGCGAAGCGCTCGCCGAACTTCGCGGAACACTTCGGTAAGATTGCGAACATATTCGACAGGCGAAGGCTCGGAGCCAATTTGCGCTGGGTGGTCATAATCCCGTAATCCCCAGTAGGGAGGCGAGGTAACGCAGCACTGTACCGATTCGGACTGGATAGACGTAAGGAGATTTCGGCTATCGCCCGTCAAAATACGCGACGTGACCGGTGTCATTTCGCACCTACCTTTGCAAGCATTCGCGCGATGGATGCGCGTGGAGCTTCTACCTTTGCCCAGCGGCGTCGCATACCTTATGATGCGGCTGCGCCGCCTGACATGCGGCCAAAGGTGAGGAAAGCCTTGCCCCTCCCCTGAATTTATGCATTTAGCGAGCCGGCCGGGGTATTTATGCGGCTGCGCCGCCTGACGTGCGGAAAGGCTTGCCTTTCCGAGAGCGCCACTCATCGAATTATTCAGGGCGAGGCTGCGCCTCGCCATCGAGTTTCTACATTTTGGGATTGATCGAAGCCGCCTCGTATCAGGGCATGACTTCAGTCATGCCGCAAAGATGCGGAAGGAAAGAGGGCTTTAGCCCCTGCTGATATCCCTATCGTGGCCTCTTCGCGTAAGTTCTTCGTCTCGACCAGGACGTGCCAAGGACGGGCCCTCTTGCAATCGAAGCGCAACGCTATGCTTTGGCCAAGCGAAAAGCCGCAGGGGCTAAAGCCTGGCCATCGGCGGACCGGAGTCGGCATGACTGAAGTCATGCCCTGTCTTGAAAATTGAGTAGGGGCGGGTTTGAAACCCAGGCTTGTCCAAATTAGGTTTTTGAAAAAGGCGGAATCTCCGGTAAGTTGAGGTTTTGTGTTGCCGCACGATTAATCTCAACTGAAGGAGGTTCCACCGTGAATCGAGTATGCAGCATCTTCTCTCAAATACTCCAG
>JASHON010000181.1 GCA_030041095.1 Terriglobia bacterium | reverse complement strand
TCGCGGGCTTGGGGCGCGGTGGAACGGTACTGGCGCGGCACGGAGATATCATAGCAGCCATGCGCGGCAGGCAACAGAGAATCGGGAAAAGAGTCCCAGCATTCGTTTCCGAAGAAATGCAGAGATGCTTCGCTTCGCTCAGCATGACAGGGTGGCCTTTTTCCGAGGCGTGTTTAGCCCCCGGTTGCGCCGGCCAGCGGCTAAACAGGCTGCGGAAAAACTCTTTCGGGAGTTGACGTAGCGCCGGCTTCCAGACGGCAACTCGCTTCAATTCAACGGAGGCCGGCAAGATGCCGGCGCTACGTTCGCGGCGGCGTCGAGTTTTTCCGCAGCCTGTAAAGCCGTTGGAGTGTGCGACGCGCTGCGGCACGACTGAAGTCATGCCCTGATACGAGGCACCGAAGCGGCTGCCGGAGCGCTTGGGAAACGGCGTGTGAAATGTGGAACCTGCAGAGCGAGGCGCAGCCTCGCTTTCGAAAAAAAGAAGGAACGATCAGAGGGTTCAGATCCGGAAAGGCAAGCCTTTCCGCACGTCAGGCGGCGGAGCCGCATCGGTACCCCGCCTGGTTCGCTAAAGGTATAAATTCAAGAGACGGGCAAGGGTTTGCTTGTCCCTGGCCGCACGTCAGGCGGCGGAGCCGCATCATGGCGATGCGACACTGCTGCGCAAAGGTAAGTACTTCCCCAGAGATAACCCCATGCGTCTCCGCACCCGGTGTATACTTTCCCACTTTGGGAGGATGGCATACGATGCGGATGAGGCGGAAAGAAGCTAACGGCAATCAGATTTCAGGAGTCAGCACGCACGTCCCCTCAGGCCGCGCTTGCCCGCCCCTCCTCCCCGCGAGAGGCGAATTGTGGTGGGGAAGCATTGCTCCTTCTCTCACGATCACCCTTACGCTTCTGCTCTCTATCGCGGTTGCTGCTGGCGCGCAGCCCTTTAACGCTCAACTGTTCGATGCAATGCGATGGCGGCTGATTGGGCCGTTCCGCGCCGGTCGTGTGACGGCAGTGGCAGGCATTCCGGGCGACCCAGCCATTTATTACATGGGGACGCCCGGAGGCGGCATTTGGAAAACCACGGATAGCGGCCGCGTGTGGAAGCCAATTTTCGATAGCAAGCACATCGCTTCCATCGGCGCCCTGGCAATTGCGCCGTCGAATCCCAACATTATTTACGCGGGAACGGGCGAGCAAACTCCCGGCAACGGCGTTTACGTCTCTCATGACGCAGGAGCGACGTGGACCAACACGGGCCTGGAAGACACTCACTTCATTACGTCGATCCTGATTGATCCGCAGAATCCTGACATTGTGCTGGTTGGCGCAATTGGCGATTTTGCGCCCGGCAAGGCGCGAGGAGCGTTCAAGTCAACCGACGGCGGCAGAACCTGGAAACAGACGCTTTACAAAGGAAAGCTGCCCGGCGTGGCCGACTTGTGCTTCGATCCTTCGGACCACCGCGTGGTTTACGCCACGCTGTGGGGGCGCGGGTATGGGCCGATAGCCAGCCATACGGAGGCTGCGGAATCCGGCATTTACAAATCCACGGACGAAGGAAGCACTTGGACGCTGATCAGCGGCCATGGACTGCCTGCCGGGAACATGGGAAGGATCGGGATTGCTGTTGCGCGCGGCGGCGAGCGCATTTACGCCATTATGAACCAAGGCCTTTTTCGCTCCGACGATGCGGGCGCAACGTGGCGGCAAATGAACCACGACCCTCGCGTGATCGGTAATGGATATTTCAGCCGCGTCTTTGTGAATCCCGACCATTCGCAGATTGTTTATGTGGTTCAGACGTCGCTCTATCGCTCGACGGACGGCGGCCACACATTTGTCTCTTTCACCGGCGCACCCAGCGGTGACGATTTCCACGTGCTTTGGATCGATCCCCGGAATCCGAAGCGGATGATTCTCGGAGTGGACCAGGGCGCCACGATTTCCGTGGATGGCGGCAAGACGTGGAGCTCGTGGTACAACCAGCCCACCGGGCAGTTTTACCACGTTTCCACAAGCAACACGTTTCCCTACTACGTCTATGCCGCGCAGCAGGACAGCGGCACCGCCGCCGTGCCCAGCCGGAGTGATTACGGTGAGATCAGCTCCCACGATTGGTTTCCCGTTGGCGGTTTCGAAGATGGAACCATCGCTGCTGACCCACTCTATCCCAACATCATCTATTCAGGCGGCTGGTATGGCAGCGTGCTGCGGTTCGACAGAAAAACTGGCCAGATCCAGCATGTCTTCGACCGCGGTACGAAATATCGCACGGCGCCCGCCGCGCCTCTGGTGTTTTCGCCCCACGATCCGCATACGCTCTATCTCGGCACGCAATACGTGATGAAGACGCGAGACGGCGGCATGACGTGGCAAACGATCAGCACGGATTTGACTGTAAAAAACGGCAGGAAGACGGTGAGCGGGTTGGGAGGGCGATTTGGCCAACCGGCGATCAGCACGCTGGCGCTATCCCCGGTGGCGCGAGGCGAAATCTGGGCCGGAACAACGAACGGGCTCATCCAGTTCACGCGCGACGGTGGCAAGACATGGATGGATGTGACGCCGCACGGAATTCCGAAACACGCCTTCATCAACTGCGTTGAAGCTTCTCCGCACGATGCCGGGACAGCCTATGCCGTCGCCACGGCGTTTGCCGCCGCCAAACCCCAACCCTACGTCTTTCGGACCGACGACTACGGCAAGACCTGGAGGGAGATTATCAACGGCCTGCCGGACAGTGTGCCTGCGCGGGTGGTGCGCGCAGACCCGGTGCGTAAGGGATTGCTTTACGCAGGCACGCAAACGGGCGTTTATGTTTCTTTCGATGATGGAGATCACTGGCAATCGCTGCAGCTCAATTTGCCCACGGCCACGGTCACTGATTTGGCTGTACATGCGAACGACCTGATTGCCTCGACGTTCGGACGGTCCCTTTGGATACTGGATGATTTAGCACCCCTGCGGCAGCTCACGGATTCCGTAGCTGATGACGAGGCGTATCTCTTCAATCCGGAAATGGCAATTCGCATCCACTGGGACAACAACCAGGACACGCCGCTTCCACCTGAAGTTCCCGCGGGGGAAAACCCTCCTGATGGCGCCATCATTGATTATGAATTGAAGAATGTTCCTTCCGGGCCCATCACGTTGACCATTACGGACGCGCAGGGAGCACTGGTCCGGAGATTTAGCAGCGTGTTTCCGCCGGCGCCCACTTCTCCTCCGAATGTGCCGGGTTACTGGTTTGCGCCGCCGTCCGTACTTACCACGCGGCGCGGATTGAACCGTTTTGTCTGGAACCTTCGCTATCCGCATCCTCTCACGCTGCGATACAGCTACTTTGGACGCCACTTATCCTATACGGAATACACGCTCGCGGACCATGCGATCCCCGGGCAAACGCCGCTGTACCAGCCGCAAGGGCCATTCGTCGTGCCCGGCCTCTACGAACTCGCTCTCACTGTGAACGGGGAAACTTATCGGCAGCCGCTGGTGGTGCGGCTCGACCCGCGTGTCAAGACTTCCCAGGCGGATTTGATCCAGCAGCTCGATCTGGCACAGAAGATTGTGAACGGAATGACGACCAGCTACCGGGATTATCACGATGCCGGGGCGCTCATGGCAGCGCTTCAGAAGGATTTAGCGAACGCGAATAAGAGGGCGAGAAACCAACTCGACCGTCTGGATCGGGAGGCGGAATCCATTCAGAATGGCTCGGCCGGAGCGCTCGGCTTTGGGCCAATCAATCGCAACCTTGCGCGCCTGGAGACGGCCGTCGAAAGCGCGGATACTGCTCCAGCACAAACCGTTGAGGAAGCGGTAGACGAGAACTGGCAATCGCTGGATGCGGCGCTGGCCAAGTGGCGCAAGATGAAGACGCAGGAGTTGCCGGCGATCGAACGCAGTCTTAACATCAACCTTTCCGAGAATGGCTGGAAGATGAATTAGAGACCGCAAAGGCGGCATTTCGTCCAAAATCATCTCCATGGTGACAATAGTCAACCATCGATCGACGCGGCGGGGCCGCGCATCGAGGCCGACGGTCTGGCGGGGCGTTGCAAGCTGATCTCAGCGGACCTGGTGATGGCCTGTCTGGTACCGGCCTGCAAATTAATGAAAATAAATGGATTGTAAATGGGTGGGCGCTTTGACGGCAGGTATCCACGTAAGTTATTGAAAACAAACTAAATAATTGATGCTAACGAGTTGGCTTGATCCATTCGATGCGCTGCGCCAGGCAAGCCAGGAATATCACATAAAGGTCGAGGCACGAAAATGCCTCCGAATCCGGCGCTCGCAAGCGAGGCACGCGTCAGGAAGGCATCTGCACCCGCAAGAGCGAGGGAGCTGGGGAACAGTTGCTCGCCATCGGATTGCCTGAGTGTTGCGCCGACGAAAACGACGGAATATTTCTGGCGGGAAGGACAGTAGGTAGTGACGCGGATCACTGAAGTAAGGCGGCAGTCCGCCGATAAAAGAGGCTGTAGTGTGGAAATTCGCGCGTCACCGGCAAGATGCCCGGCGGGTTATATCCCTTTAAGTTGTTTTAATTTGACATCAGTTCGATCAAGGTCCTAATCTGAATCCAAACAAGGAAAGAGGTTCTGCTGGGCCGGGTAGACGCGTATGGCGGGCTTCGGTGAAAACCTGCGGCACGAGCGGGAGATGCGGGACATCTCTCTACGGGAAATCTCTGAGACAACCAAAATCAAGATTCAGTTCCTGGAAGCTCTCGAAAAAGAGAAATTCTCCGACTTGCCCGGGGGAATTTATACAAGGAGTTTCATTCGGTCCTACGCGAATTATCTGGGACTCGATCCGGACAGGGTGCTGGCAGAATACGAGCTGGCGGCGCCGCCGCAGCCCGAAGAAGATTATTCCAAGCTCGGCGTGGCCGAGCGCCACACGGGTAGAAAGAAGCGAATGCTTCTGGTGCCGTGGCTGGGCGCTGCGCTGCTGCTGGGTGGCGGCTACGCGCTGTTTCACTATAGTCATCGAGTGGTTGAGGTTCCCGTGAGTTTCGCGAACCCAGCGCCAGTCTCGGCAGCAGCGCAAAGTGCTTACGAGCTGAAAAGCAATGCGGCGCCTGCCACTGCGTCTCCCCAACAGGTGACGGCGCAGTTGACGACGGCCGAGATGAACCAGGCAAGTGGCGGAGCGCAAGCAGGCGCGGCTTCAGATCGTCAGGGCAAGAGCGTTGGCGATTTGAAAAGCGTTCCAGCGGCGACTTCTCCGGCAAAGCCTGACGCGAGTCCCGTGGGCAAGAGTCCCCTGGTTCCCCAACAGGCGGCTTCAGGAAGCACGACAGGCATGCCACAGCCGTTGGGCGCAAAGGCAGGCACGGTTATAGCGCTCACCGATGGCCGGCTCGCTGCCGTTTCGCAATCCGGCTCGACGGCTGGCTCGGTTGTGGATCACAGCCGCCTGGTGCTGACGATTGCCGCAACAGAACCCTGCTGGATTGAAGTGCAAGCGGACGGCAAGAAAGTTTTAGCGAGTCTCTTGAGCCCGAACGAGGTTCGCACGGTGAGCGCCAAGAACTCGTTTGATATTACGGCTGGAAACGCGCAGGGCGTGAGCCTGGCTCTTAACGGGATTACCTTGAAGCCCCTGGGTCCCCAGGGCGTGGTCAAGGAGATTCGTCTCACCCGCAAAAACCTCGAACAGATCAACCCCTAAAGACAATACAGGGAGCCTACTACATGGCCAATGATGAAACGGTTGAGCCGGGCGCGGGAAGCGCCGCGGGCATGGGGGTGGCGCAACGACTCGGAGGGATATTTTTTTCGCCGTCGTGGACTTTTCGTTCGATTGCCGCCAAGCCCGGCTTCTGGCCACCTCTTGTTCTGTTCATTGTGGCGAATTTGGCCGCCTGGCTGGCAATCATTCGCAACGTCGGCGTCGCGCGAATCGCGAGCCTCCAACTGGCGTTGAGCGGGCGCGCAAACGGTATGAGCGCGGCGCAGAAGGAGCAGGCGCTCCGAATGACCGAAAAGATTTCCGCCATCTCCCTTCCTGTGGGATCGGTCGTGGTACCCTTTCTCGTCTTTCTGATCCTGGCGTTACTGGGAATAGCCATTATGAAAGCGATTTTCGGCCAGCCGCTTAAGTTCAAAACCGCTTACTCGGTGGCTGCTTACAGCTTCATGCCAAACCTGCTCGGGGTGGTGCTGGCCATCGCAGTAGCGCTGTTCGGCGACCCGAGCGCATTCAATCCGGCCAACCCTGCTCCCACGAATTTTGGGTTTTTCCTCTCACCCCAATCTGTCTCGCGTCCGCTTTATAGCGGGGCAACTTCCTTGGATATCCTCTCCTTGTGGACTCTGGCGCTGCTCGGAATGGGCTTTTCAGAAGCCGTCGGGCGCAAGGTGAGCCCGAAAGCGGTATTCCTTTGTTTCATTGTTCTCTGGGCGCTTTGGGTGCTCATCAAGATGGGCCTGGCGGCGATCTAAGAGAGCAGCGATCAGGCCTCACCTTTCCGCGATCAGCAATCCGTCATCGGGGATCGGCGACCTGTCTTGAAAATTGAGTAGGGGCGGGTTTGAAACCCGCCCCTACCCCAAACGCTTTCATCGCTTCGTGGGTGTCGCGAAGCGACATGACCAACTGATATCATGCTGCTGAACGTTTTCCGTGTGGCGCGCTCGCCGGCAAGAAAACTGAACCTTGTCTGCCGCTTTCCGGAGGGCGATAATCAATCGTTGATTGCTGGCTTCTCTGATAGCTGGTTTCTGAGCTCTGATTCCTGATTTTCTGATTCCTAATTGCTGACCCCTCACTTCAAATTTGAGATCTTAGCGCGTGACCCTGCGACGGCTGCGCGCCTGGGACGGATCACTACGCCCCACGGTGAAATCGAGACGCCCGCGTTTATGCCAGTCGGGACCGGCGGGACGGTGAAAGGCGTAACGCAGGATCAATTGGAACAGCTTGGCGCCCAGATCCTTCTTGCCAACACCCTCCACTTATATTTGCGGCCGGGGAGCGACGTGATCCAACAGGCCGGAGGGTTGCACCGGTTCATGAGCTGGCCCCACTCGATCCTCACCGATAGCGGCGGCTTCCAAGTCATGAGCTTGAAGAGCCTGCAACGGGTCACGGAAGATGGCGTCGATTTCCGGTCGCACCTGGATGGCTCGCGTCATTTTCTTTCTCCAGAAAAGGCGGTGGAGCTCCAAATGGCCTTGGGAGCGGACATCATGATGATCCTCGATGAATGTCTTGCTTATCCGGCGAGTCCGGAAGCGACCCGCCGCAGCGTGGAGCTGACGGGACGCTGGGCGCGGCGGGCGCGGCTGTTTTACGAACGCTCGCTTGGTAGAGAAGGCACGCAGGGGACCGGAGCGCTTTACGGCATCGTGCAAGGAGGGGTCGATAAATTCCTGCGGCAAGAGAGTGCGCGCGAGATGCAGGAAATCGGATTTGAAGGATATGCAATCGGCGGTCTTTCCGTGGGCGAGCCGAAGCCGGTCACCTATGAAATGGTGGAAATCACCACGCGGGCGCTGCCGGAAACGAGCCCGCGCTATCTGATGGGTGTGGGCACGCCGAGCGATCTGGTGGAATGCGTGGCGAGAGGGGTTGACCAATTTGATTGCGTGATGCCAACACGCAACGCGCGCAACGCCTGCGCGTTTACGTCCGAGGGTCGGTTAGTAGTGAAAAGCGCTCCGTATGCGCGCGACGACCGGCCGCTCGACGAGCGCTGCGCGTGTCCCACTTGCCGCCGCTATTCGCGTTCCTATTTACGCCACTTGTTCGTTTCCGGCGAGATGCTGGGGCCGATCCTGACGACGGTTCATAACCTGCATTTTTACCTTGACACCATGCGCAAAATCAGGCAGGCTATCGGCGCGGGAAATTTCGCCAGTTTCCTCTCGTGCGTTCGCGGTGAAGTTTAGTTGGCAACTTGACCCCAGTTTGCGATAAAATCTAGGAAATTGAAATCGTTCGGGTGGAAAGCGCCCGGCCATTTCACATTTGCGCCCAGGGTTTTTGCGTGGTAGGTTCCATAAAGCTTCCAGTTTTACTATTCGCTGCCGGCTCGTCTAACGGAGGAAGCGGTTTCAGCTTCTTGCTTCTGCTGGGCGCGCTCGTCCTGATCTGGTACGTGTTGATCATCCGCCCTCAATCGAGCCAGCGGCACAAGACCCAGGAAATGCTCTCCGCCCTGAAGACCGGCGACCGCGTGGTAACCACCGGGGGACTTCTCGGAACCATTGCAGGCTTCGGAAATAACACGGTTCACTTACAGATTAACGGGCAGGTGAAAGTTGAAGTCCTGCGCACGGCGATTGCGGGACCCCAGAAGGCGGATCAGGGCTCGGGCGATAAGAGCAGCGATAATAAAAAGTCCGTGGAAGGGGCCGAGCAGGAGCCGCAGACGGTGGCCAAGGGAAGAAAGTAGAAGTCAGCCATGGAAAGGAAAATACGGAGCCGCTCAATCTTAATTGTGGTTGTGGTCCTCGTCTGCGTCGTTGGAATTATCGGTCTTCCCAAGAACATCGGCCAACTGGAAAGCAACGTCCACAAGCGCATCCTGCTGGGACTTGATTTGAGCGGCGGAACCTATCTGATCCTGCACGTTCACGTTGAAGATGCGGTCAACGCAGCTTCCGACGTTGCCGTGCGAGAGTTTCAGGACGCTCTTACCCGGCGCAACATTCCCGGCTCTGTGCAGAAGACCGATCCAACGCATATCCTGCTGAAAGCTGTTCCTGCGAACGATTGGGACCGGGTGGCGGACCTGGTGCAGAACCAGTTTAGCGATTACATTCTGCAGCCGGCTCCGGGCAATCCGGACGCGCGGGTGCTGGCGATGAAAGTCAGCTCGCAAGCTAGCATTGAAAACGACGCCTATACGGAAGCGCGACAAACCATTGACCGCCGCGTCAACGCACTGGGTGTCGCCGGGTCGGAGATTGCAGACTATGGTGGCCAGGGTAGCTACGACTTGGTTGTCGAATTGCCCTCCGTGACCGATCCCACCCATGTGAGGAACATCATCAAGAAAGTGGGCATGCTGCAGTGGATGCTCGTTCGCGGCGGTCCCTACGACAGCCGGGAGGCGGCGCTGGCGTCTTTTAACGGCGTCTTGCCGCCCGATACGGAGTTGCTGCCGGAGGTCAACAATTCGGGCAGCCAGGTTTGGTATCTTGTAGACAGCATTGCCGTGATCACCGGGCGCGATCTGAAGCCGAACGGCGCGCAGCCATCCCAGGACGAGAACGGCAGACCGGATGTCACATTCACGCTGACGCGCTCCGGCGGGGCGCGTTTTGCTGAAATCACGCAGCAGAATATCGGGAAAGAACTGGCTATCGTCCTGGACAATCAAGTTCAGTCCGCGCCAGTGATTCAAAACCGGATTGGTGAAAACGGGACCATCCAGGGCGGGAACTTTACTCCGCAGTCGGCCTCCAATTTAGCCCTTCTGCTCAATTCCGGCGCGCTTCCGGCATCCATTTCATACCTTCAGGATCGGGTGATTGGCGCATCGTTGGGCGTAGATTCCATCCACCACGGCGTGGAAGCCTGCATCATTGGTTTTGTGGCCATTCTTGCTTTCATGCTGATTTATTACAAAGGGGCAGGAGTGAACGCCGATGTAGCGCTGATTTTGAACCTCATCATCCTGGTTGCCGCCATGGCGTATTTCCAGGGCGCATTCACACTTCCGGGAATTGCGGGCGTGATTCTGACCGTCGGCATGGGCGTGGATTCGAACGTGCTTGTGTTTGAACGAATCCGCGAGGAGCTGCGCGCCGGAAAGGCGCCGCCGGCGGCAGTGGCGGGCGGGTTTGAGCACGCCTTCAAGACGATTCTGGATACGCACGTGACGACGGTCGCCGCAGCGGCGATTCTTTTTACCTTCGGCACGGGGCCGGTGCGCGGCTTTGCGGTGACCTTGACCATCGGCCTGGTGGCGAACCTGTTCACGTCGATTTTCGTGTCGCGAGTGATTTTTGATTACGTGCTGACCCGTCGCGAGCGGGGGGCCGCGCTGAGCGTTTAGCCCGGGTCACGCATGGTTTCGGGGACCCAGGCGGCGGTTTCGCTGCCTGGGTGTAGGCTTGGGCAAAGCGAGAGGCCCCGAAACCGGATAGCTTGAAGCTGGCATTTGGAACGGGGAACTTCCCGGCCCCGTCCGGTGTCTACCCATACTGTAGGAGCGAGGCAAGCCAAGAATGGAGTTTTTCCATAATCCCCAAATCGACTGGATGGGGAAGAACAAGTACTTCATCACGCTTTCCATCATTCTGCTGGTGGTAGGCATGATTTCCATCATCGTTCGGCGAGGTTTGAGTTACGGCGTGGATTTCCGGGGCGGGACGATGGTTTATGTAAAGTTCGCGCAGGCGCCGAACCTGGATGCGATCCGGCACGCGCTGAACCAGGAAGGCCTGACGAGCTTTAAGTTCCAGACGTATGGTCCGAGCTCGGAACACGAGTTCATCGTGAGCCTCGATCTGCAAAGCACCGCGCGTTACAGCGCCTTGGATAAAGGCAGGTCTGATATTGTCGATGCGCTGAACAAGCTCTACGGAAAGAGCGCGGGTGGCAGGGCTGATTTTGATACGGCCAACGCTCCACAAATTGCGGCGCACTTGATGAGTGATGACCCTCTGGGCCTGGCGGTGAAGGGCGCAGGGACCGCGTCAGACACCTATAATTCTTTGGCCGCTGCGATCGTTCGATTTCGCACGGAGCCGCCGCGCACGGGCGTGATTGGAAGCTGGCAACAACTCGCGGCGGTCAGCGGCGCGACGCCTTCGGTTATCTCGGCGCTCCGGAAAAGTTTCTATCTATCCGGCTTCTCCGTCCTCAATACGGAAATCGTGGGACCTCAGGTGGGCGCCAAGCTGCGGGACCAGGCGCTTTATGTGGTGCTGGCGGGGCTGGGCGCGATGCTCGTTTACGTCTGGTTCCGGTTCGAGTTGATCTTCGGCGTTGCTGCCGTCATTGCGACGTTTCACGACGTTTTAATCACGCTCGGCATCTTCTCGCTGCTCGACAAGAGCATGTCGCTGACGGTGATTGCGGCCTTTCTGACGCTGATTGGCTATTCGATGAACGATACGATTGTCACCTTTGACCGCATCCGGGAGAACATGCACCTGAACCGTCGCGAGAACTTCCGGGACCTGATCAACCGGAGCATTAACCAGGTGCTGAGCCGGACGATTTTGACTTCAGGGCTGACGTTCCTTGCGGTGGCCTCGTTGTACTTATTTGGCGGACAGGTGCTGCGGGGATTCTCGCTGGTTTTGCTGGTGGGCGTGATTATTGGCACGTATTCCTCCTTTGCGATCGCGAGCCCCCTTGTTTTGGTGTGGGAGGCGCACGCGCGAAGGCAGATGGCCGGCGGAGGCAAGCTGGCGGCGAAGGCCTCGGCGGCGAGCGGCCGGGCGAAGACGCGCGGGCGCGAGGCGGCGGGAGCCCGAAGATGAAGGGAGTTACTCTGCAGCCGCTTTATAGTATACTGTCTGCCCCCTGATATCGTTCGCCGAAGGGGACCCATCAGCTCGAGCTACGAGGCGCGGAAAGGCGCGTCATTATGGCTGGAGGCATAGCGTATGTTTGAACAAACGTTGACTGAAGGTGAACGCAGGCCGGTCCTTAGCGGGATCCATTGGCTCATCGCCATCGTTCTCGGAGTGGCCGGTTATTTCCTGTGGTACTACTTTCTCTCACTCCTTATTGGCCAACCCCCGACTCACGGAGCGCTTGTGTTCCAATCGATCGTGTTCGGGTTTGGCTTCCCGTTTGTTGAAACGATCATTCTCTGCTACGTTTACGTTGACTCGAAGCGGTGGAACTTCAGCACGACGTTGTGGCTCATCATTACCATCATTCTGAGCTTGCTGGGGTTCTTAATTTACTTGTTCTGGTCCATTAGGCGGACCAAGCAATACACGCGTGGGTCGATGCCGTTCGCCTTCCTGCTCGAAGGGATCATTGTGGGCATTGCGATCCTGATTCCGCTGATTAAGACGCAGGCGCTGCCTACGGCATCGCTTGTTTCGTTCCTGGCTGCACCGCCGCCGCCACCGCCGCCGGCTCCTCCGCCGCCGGCTGCGCCCAAGATCGTCGTCCACCAGGTTTCGCTTTCGCAGTTGTTGAAAGCGCCCACGGTGATCCCAAAGAAGATCGTGAGAATCAAAGACAGCGCCAGGCCGAATTACGTGGGCGTGTCAGGGGGAGTTCCGGGGGGTGTGCCCGGGGGCTCAGCGAGCGGAGTGATGGGCAGCATGCTGAGTAACCTGGCTCCGCCACCGCCGCCTCCACCGAAGGCCGTGGTTCCAAAGGTGATCAGAGTTGGCGGAGATGTGGAAGCCGCTAAGGCGATCTACCATCCGGACCCTCAGTATCCGCCCATCGCTAAGATGGCGCGCATCCAGGGCACGGTCGTACTTCAGGCCCTGATCGCCAAGGACGGCACCATAGCAGACCTTCACGTGGTCAGTGGAAGCCCCATGCTGGCCAATGCTGCCATGGAGGCCGTGAGGCAATGGCGGTACGAACCAACGCTTTTGAACGGCATTCCGGTGCAAGTGGCCACCGAAATTGACGTGCAGTTCACGCTTTCTGAGTAAGCAGAGCGGTCGCCCGGCTGGGCGATCAGCTATCAACGAATTTCGGATAACCCGAACCAGGAGGATAAAGAGACCATGATCGGCGCAAAGCTTTTGCTGGGTATGTTCCTTTTGCAAGAAGGAGGAGGGGGCGGCGGCGGATTTAACTTTACGTTTTTGGGGATGTGGCACCACATGAAGTGGCCGGCGCAAACCGTGGTGATCATTCTCTTCTTGATGTTTGCGATTGCGGTCGCAGTCATGATTGACCGGTATCTGGCTTACCAGGCGGCCCGGAAACAATCCAGGTTATTCGCGCCTGCCGTCGCCGGCGCGCTCAAGGAAGGCAAGATTGACGAGGCCATTGCCATCGCAGAGCAGAACAAGCGCAGCCACCTCGCGAAGGTGGTTACGGCGGGCCTGCAGGAATTTCAGGCACATCAAAGCTCCGCGGAAATCTCAGGAGATGAGATCGAGGCATCGAAGCGGGCGCTCGACCGGGCTTCGGCCATCGTCCACGCTGAGCTTAAGCGTGGAGTCTCCGTGCTGGCAACCGTGGGCGCAACGGCACCCTTTGTGGGACTGTTCGGAACGGTGCTCGGCATCATCGACGCTTTCGTGGGAATGAGTGCGGCACAGATGACGGGTATCGCCGCCGTCGCCGGCGGTATCGCCGAAGCGCTCGTTACGACCGCGATGGGCCTGCTCGTGGCCGTTCCGTCGGTCTGGGTCTATAACTATTTCAGCGGCAAGCTGGAAGCGTTCGATGTGGAGATGGACAATTCCGCATCGGAGCTGGTTGACTACTTCTTGAAAAGATCCGGACGGAGAAAGTAATGCCACTCAAAGGGAAATCGCCGCAGGAAGTCTCTGCCATTAACGTGACGCCGATGTGCGACGTGATGCTGGTGCTGCTGATCATTTTCATGGTGATTACGCCGCTCCTGCAGAACGACATCAGCGTGGCGCAGTATCAGTCGCAGAACGCCTCGGTGATGAATGATGCGAACAAGTCAGATGCCGCGGTTATCACCGTCACCCGGGACGGGAAAATTTACCTGAGCAAAGATCTGATCAGTATGAACGACGTTGCGAGCAAAGTGGTGGCCAAGCTCAGCCACAACCTGGATAAGACGGTATATCTTAAGTCTGATGTTCGGGCCAAGTACGGCGTGATCCTCGATGTTGTCCAGCGTCTGCGGGCGGCGAACGTGCAGGATATGGCTTTCCTCACGGAGCAGGTTCAGAAGACGCCGCCGGAGATACCGCCCACCGCAACGGCAACGCCGTAGGGGAACGCGGCACGGCTAGTCCCCCTCACATCACTGGCTCCCCACGCTTCCTTGGGCAGAGGGGAGCGAGGTTATTTACTGTGCGGCTTAGCTGCGCGATCGGTACGGTAGAGGCTTGGACCATTTGCTCCTGTTGTTTGTTCGGGCGCGGGGCTGGCCCGGGCAGGTAGCAGCGAACGCACGGAGGTGCTCACATGGCAATGGATGTTGGCGGCAAGAAGGGCGGACCGATGAGTGATATCAACATCACTCCGCTCATCGACGTGCTGCTGGTTCTGTTGATTATTTTCATGGTGATTGTTCCGCGGACCCCACACGGCTTGAGCACTTTGATTCCGCAGCCGAATAAGAACAAGCAGCAGAATCAGGCCGTTCTTAACCGCTTAGTCGTAGTGACGATCAACGCGCAGCAGCAGGTGGCGATCAATCAGACGCCGGTCAGCATTGACGACCTATCGACCCGCTTGACCGACATTTTCAAGACGCGCAACGAGCGGGTAATGTTTGTGCAGGGCGATCCGAACTTGCCCTTTGCGGTAGTGGCGCAGGTGATTGATATCGCCCACGGCGCTGAAATCGATAAGATTGGTTTGATTCCAAAGGCGCTTGCCGCGCAATAAGGCGGCGCGAAGCCAGGGATAACTAACCATCGACATCAAGCGGGACGCGCTCGTCCGGCCCGCGAGGCCAGGGAGGCTTTGTCAGATGAGACGGTATCAGGCGGCAGTGCTTGGCGCCATGCTTGCGCTGCTCACTTTTTTTTCGACTGGTTGCAACAAGCTGAAGGCTCGTAACGACCTCAATGAAGGCGTCATGGCGTATAAGAATGCCGAATTCAGCCACGCGGTAGAATACTTTCAAGAAGCGGTTAATCTCGACCCGACCCTGCTGAACGCGCGGCTCTATCTGGCAACCGCGCTGACGCATCAGTACGTGCCCGACTCTCAAACGCCCAGCAATCTTCAAGCAGGCATGAGAGCCGTGACGGCGTATCAGTCTGTTCTGACCGCTGACCCTAAGAACACGAACGCTCTGGGAAGTATCGGCAACTTGTACTACGAAATGCACCAATTCGATTTGGCCAAACAGTATCAAGAAAAATTGATGCAGATTGAGCCCGGAAATCCTGTTCCCTATAACTGGGTCGGCTTAATCGATTGGGAGGTTTGCTACAAGCAGCAAATGACGTTGCGCCACGATCTGAAATTGCAAACGCCCAAGAATCCCAAGCGCCCCGATATTCTGCCTCCCCTTCCGGCCAAAGCACGCAGGCAACTCGATCACGACATTGGTCCTATGGTTGAGGAAGGAATAAACTCCCTTCAGAAGGCGATCCAACTCAAGCCTAATTACACAAACGCGTATACTTACCTGAACCTGATGTACCGCGTAAGGTCAGACCTGGAAACTACGCCCGAAGCTAGAATGGCAGATATAGACAAAGCCAACTCCCTATATCAGCAGGCTCTCAAGCTGATGAAGGCCTCGGGTGGAGCGAGTAGCGGCTGATTGCAGCCACGCTTTGTCCGTAAAGTAAGGCGCCAAATGCTGTGACGGCCCCGAAGAGGCTGGGTGTCTCTCGGAGGCAGCCGTTTGATTGTACTCTGGTATATGAAATCCGCAGGTTCCACCTGAGGTTCTTGGCCCCTGTGGCTCCCCACCGCACTCGCTGGAACTCCAAGCTCGTAACTTCTGTTTTATACGACCGCCGTTTCCTGCTTGCTTGCGCCCTCCTTCCTGCCAACTTAGAATGAGACGAGAATGATCCAACAGCTTGAAGACCTGTTCCGCAGGGTTGAGGTATACCGTCCCTCGGACGAGTTGAAGCTCCTGCGGCGGGCGTATGAGTTCAGCGCGCGCGAGCACCGCACGCAGACACGTCTCTCCGGCGAGCCTTACGTATCGCATCCACTTGAAGTGGCTCGCATCCTGGCGGAAATGAAGCTTGACGGAGTATGTCTTGCCGCCGGGATGCTCCACGACGTCGTAGAAGATACGCCCGCGACCATCGAGCAGGTGCGCAGCGAATTTGGAGCAGAAGTTGCCGGCATCGTGGAAGGTGTTACCAAGATCAGTCGGATCGAGTTTCTGAGCCCTGAAGAGGAACAGGCGGAAAACCTTCGCAAGATGGTTCTGGCGATGGTGGATGACATCCGCGTAGTACTCGTGAAGCTGGCCGACCGGCTGCACAATATGCGCACGTTGGAGCACCTGCCGGCTGAGAAGCGGCTTCGCATCGCCCGCGAAACTATGGAGATTTACGCGCCCATCGCCCACCGGCTGGGTATGGGAAAGATGCGTGGAGTGCTGGAGGATCTTGCTTTCCGGCATCTCGAGCACGAAGCGTTTGAGGAGACAAGGAAAGCGGTCGAGAGCCGCCGGAAAGTGAACGAGGAATTTCTGGAGGACGTCTGTGAGCGGGTGAAAGGCAAGATGCAGGACCATGGCATTCCTGCGCGCGTTGAGGGCCGGGTGAAGCGGCTCTACAGCATTTGGCAGAAACTTCGCCGGCAGCAGATTTCGATCGAGCAGGTTTACGATCTGCTTGCGGTGCGAATCATCACTGATTCAGTGGCAAGCTGCTACGCCGCGCTGGGTGTGGTGCACCACACGTGGCGACCCGTCCCGGGCCGCTTCAAGGACTTCATTGCCATTCCTCGTCCCAACCTTTACCAGTCCGTCCACACCACGGTCATCGGGCCGAACGGGCAGCCGTTCGAGGTGCAAATCCGGACGGAGGAAATGCACCGGCTGGCCGAGGAGGGCATCGCCGCGCACTGGAAATATAAGGACGGGCACAAGCTCACCCAGCAGGAGGAAGAACGCTTCGCGTGGCTTCGGCACCTGGTGGAGTGGCAGCGCGAGATGCGCGACCCAGGCGACTTCCTCTCGACGCTTAAGGTTGATCTTTACCCCGAAGAGGTGTACACGTTCACGCCCAAAGGCAAAGTGATTGTGCAGCCTCGCGGCGCGACGGTGATTGATTTTGCATACGCCATTCACACGGAACTGGGCCATCACTGCGTGGGAGCCCGCGTGGGCGGTCGCATGATGCCGCTCAAGTACGAGTTACGCAACGGCGATATTGTAGAGATTATCACTCAGGGCGTCCAACGCCCCAGCCGTGATTGGCTTGCCCTGGTGAAGACCTCGAGGGCGCGAAACAAAATCAAGCATTGGATCAACGTCGCGGAGCGGCGTGAGGCAGTCGAGTTGGGCCGGAAACTGGTGGAGAAAGAAGCGCGCAGGCACGGGCTCAAGCTGAAAGAAGTGGGCGAGCCTGCGGCCGGGCGCGTGGCTGCGGAATATGGATGCCGTCATGTTGAAGATCTCTACGCCGGCATCGGGTATGGCAAGATTATGGCCCGGCAAGTTCTGGCCAAGCTGTTTCCTGAAGCATCCCTCCAGCCGCGCGTTCAAACCCATACCGAAGCCGCCGCGGCCGACCGTCCCGGAAGTGAAGCCATCAAGGTGCGTGGCGAAGCCGACCTGCTCATTTACCTGGCCAAGTGCTGCAATCCCATTCGCGGCGAGCCCATTGTGGGATACGTCACGCGGGGAAAGGGCATTGCCGTGCACGCGCGGTCGTGTCCTAACGTCCAGAACCTGCTGTACCAGGCTGAGCGCCGGATCGAAGTGGAATGGTCCGGGTCAAAAGAGAAAGTTTATCCGGTTAAGCTTACGCTGACCACTGAAGACCGGCCCGGAATGCTCGCCGACGTAACTTCCGCGGTCACTAACATTCACTCCAACATTCAGTACATCGAGGCGACAACCGGAGACGAGCGGGCCATGATTGACGTGACGCTATCGATTGTAGACTTGCAGCACCTGAACCGGGTGGTTGCTTCGCTTCGCAAGATCGACGGGGTATACCAAGTGCGGAGGGTTATGAACCCGTAGCGTTTCTACTTCACCACGCGGCCGCTGCGGATGCAGGATGTGCAGATGAGCATCGCCTTGTGGCTCCCATTCACCAACACGCGAACGCGGCGAAGATTGGGCTTCCAGCGTCGCGGCGTCACATTGTGCGCGTGGCTGATTCGATTCCCGAAGACAGGCTTTTTACCGCAAATCTCGCAGGCGCGAGCCATAAGAAAACCTCCCGTTAGCAGCCTCTAGGTAGAGTGAACTTTTATTGTAGCAGAAGGCGCCACCCAGGGTAATTTTGTTCTGGGCTTCAAGTTGCCAAAAGCATTCTTGGCGCTTGTTGAAAACGGGCGGCGCTGTCATCCTGAGGAGCCAGGGCGACGAAGGATCTCTGCATTTGCTTGATTTTTCAAATACCGAGATGCTTCGCTACGCTCAGCATGACATGACCCGAAGTGTTTTTTTCGCCCCGGTCAGAACAAATTTACCATGGGGCGCCAGCGTTGTGGGGACCCTTGAGTTTCGCAGGGCAACGTGCGAGCATGGGCAAGTATGGGAGATTACAGCTTTCGACCGGCGCCGGATGGCCCTCAAGAGACGAAAGGGCTGCTCATTTCCGGCACGACGCAAGGCAACGTCGGTTGCGCAATCCTCGAGAGACACACCGCTCTCAAGCGCAAGCTGTTATTGGCCGCCGTCGTTTACGAGCGGACGGAATATCGCGTTCTCGCGACGCATCACTGCAAGCTGCCCAAGAAGCGCTTCGTCGGTTCGGGAGACATCCGCAAACTGAACCAGATTGCAGCGCGCCAGAAAATCAAGTTGGTGGTGATCCCAGCTAAGGCGACTCGGGTGCAATGGGATGCCGCGAGAAAAGCCTGCCACGACTGATCTCCTCACGGAACTTTATCTCCTGGTGAACAGCCGGTAAACTGGACGGAGGGACTTCAATGCACACCACTGAGGGAGCAAGCCGGGTCTACGAACTCCTCACGGCGCACCGCCTGGAGAATGTGCGCTACGCCATCCGTGACATTGCCGCCATCGCGGAGCGGGTGGCTCGCGAGGGTAAGCCTGTTATCCCACTCAACGTGGGAGATCCCCTGGCATTTGATTTCTATACGCCTCCGCATCTGATCGAAGCGGTTGAAAAAGCGATGCGCGACGGCCACAACGGCTACGCTCCCTCCGCAGGCCTTCCCTCTGCCCTTGAGGCGATCCGGGCGGATGCTGAACGAAGAGGGATGAGCACGGTGCGGAGCGCGCTCATTACTTACGGCGTCAGCGAAGCCATTGACTTCTGCCTGACCGTTCTCGTCAACCGCGGTGAAAACGTGCTGGTACCCTCGCCGGATTATCCCATGTATTCCACCATCCTGGCCAAGCTGGAAGCGGAGGCAAACTACTATCGGCTCGACGAATCCAAAGGCTGGGAGCCGGACGTGGAAGATCTGGCAGCCAGGGTGAATCCGAGCACACGCGCGATCGTTCTGGTGAATCCCAACAATCCCACCGGCGCGGTTTACTCGCGGCGGACGCTGGAAGCGATTGCGGACGTGGCGCGGCGGCGCCGGCTGGTGATCTTCAGCGACGAGATTTACGATAAGCTCATTCTGGACGGGGAGGAACATCATTCAATTGCCGTACTGGCGCCAGACGTCCCCACGATCACGTTCAACGGGCTCTCCAAGGCTTATCTGGTCCCTGGATGGCGAGTGGGTTGGCTAGTGGTCAGCGGTCCGGAAGCTCCGGCTGCAGAATTCGCGCAAAGTCTCTTGAAGCTGGCTCGGGCGCGGCTGAGCGCCAATCTGCCGATGCAGCGCGCCATCCGGCCGGCTCTCGAGGGACCACAGGACCACCTGCCGGGCGTCATCAAAAAGCTTCGGGCGCGCCGCGACCTCACGATGCAGTGGAGCCGGCAAACTCCTGGAGTGCGTTGCGTGCCGCCGCGTGGCGCGTTTTACGCTTTTCCGCAGTTTGAAATCAGCGAAAGCGACGAAGCTTTCGCGAAAGAGCTTATTCTGGAAAAGCAGGTTTCCATCGTGCATGGCAGTGGATTCGGGGCCGCAAAGGGCCCGGCGCATTTCCGGATCGTGTTTCTGCCGGACGAAGCCACGCTCAGCCGCGCCTATCAAAAGATCGCGGATTTCCTGGGCGACCGCCGGAGGGGTCTTCAGCAATAAAAACTTCGAAAGCCCGCCCCACCGGGAACTCGAGTCCCCTTCAGGTGACCTGCCCCTCCATTTCTGTCCCGTTTGCTCGGCAAGGCTCGAGTCGCGGCATTGCAAAATGGTGTGTCCGCGCTGCGGTTATTTCATGTCCTGCTCGGAATTTGACTGAGAATTAAACCATGTCAGGCATTATCGGCTACATCGGAAACAAGCGCGTCGTTCCGGTTCTGCTGGAAGGTTTGCGCCGCTTGCAGTATCGCGGCTATGACTCGGCGGGCATCGCCGTCATTAAAGATGGCAAGGCTGAGATTCGACGCAAGCAGGGCAAGCTGCAGATGCTTGAGGAAGCCGTGCGGCTGAGCCCGCTGGATGGCTCTTACGGCATCGGACATACGCGCTGGGCAACGCACGGAGCGCCAACGGAGGAAAATGCCCACCCTCACCGCGATTGCCACGGCGAAGTCATCCTGGTCCACAATGGCATCATCGAGAATTACGAAGAGTTGAAACTGGAATTGACGAAGGAGCAGCACCGGTTCAGTACGGAGACGGATACCGAGGTCATTGCCCACCTGATCGAAAAATACTTGGACGACACCCCAAGCGGCGGCTCTCAATCTGCTTTGAAGTCCGTTCGCCTGGAAGATGCCGTTCGCGCCGCCATCGCGCGCCTTAAAGGCGCATTTGCGCTGGCGATTATCTCCACTCGCGATCCGGGCAAGATCGTCGCCGTGCGGCAGGGACCGCCTGCCGTGATCGGCTTGGGCAAGGAAGAATATTTTGTGGCCAGTGACGTTCCGGCAATTGTCTACCACACGCGCAACGTCTTTTTTCTCGCTGACGGCCACATGGCCGTCCTTACACCCGAAGGCGTGAAAGTTACCGACTTCAACGGCAATCCCGTCTCACGCCGGGTTCAGCACATCTCCTGGGATCCCATCCTGGCGGAAAAAGGCGGATTCCGGCATTTCATGCTGAAAGAGATCTACGAGCAACCGCGCGCCGTCCGCGACACGATGCTCGGGCGCGTTTCGCCAGAAACCGGCCAAGTGACCTTGGACGAGATGGAAATTACGGAGGAAGAGTTTCGCGCCTTTCGCGATATTGAGATTGTGGCTGCCGGCACCTCGCGGCATGCGGGCCTGGCCGGGCAGGTGATGATCGAGCGCCTGGCGCGTGTCCCGGTAGAAGTGGATTATGCGTCTGAATTCCGCTATCGAGACCCTCTGGTGGATCAGAATACACTCACCATCGTCATCACACAGTCCGGTGAAACGGCGGATGCGGTCGCCGGGCAGCGGGAGGCGCAGGCCAAAGGCTCGCGAACGCTGGCCATTTGTAATGCGCTGGGCAGCTTGGCGCCGTTTGAGGCCAACGGCGCAATTTATACTCACGCCGGTCCTGAAATCGCGGTGGGCTCGACGAAAACGTTCGCAGCGCAGTTGACGGCGCTCTTTATGTTCGCCTGCTATTTCGGGCAGCTTCGCGGCTCGCTGCGCGCCTCGGAGGCAGGCAAGCTTTTGGCGGGCCTAACGGCGATTCCCCGGCAACTTGAAACCGTGCTGCAATTAGATGACGAGTTTGAGGCCCTGGCGCGCCGCTACTATCGCTCCGCGGATTTCCTGTTTCTCGGACGCGGCGTCCATTTCCCTGTGGCTCTGGAAGGCGCGCTCAAAATGAAGAAAGTCTCCTACATTCACGCGGAGGCGTATCCCGCCGGCGAGATGAAGCACGGTCCCAGCGCGCTCATCGCTGACGGCTTGCCCGTTGTGGTGATCGCCACGTGCGACTGGGAGTCGCCGGAATCCAGAGTGCGCTACGACCGGACGATCACTAATATCAAAGAGGCCAAAGCCCGAGGTGCTTCAATCCTGGCGCTTGTGAGCCAGGGTGACAAGGCCGTTACGGAAATGGCCGACCACTCGATCACTCTTCCTGCAACTCACGAGCTCCTCTCAGCCATCCTGGAGGTGGCGCCACTGCAGTTGCTGGCCTACCACATCGGCGTCCTGCGCGGATGCGACGTGGACCAGCCGAGGAACCTCGCGAAGTCCGTCACCGTTGAGTGACGGCCAGCGCGCCTATGTCTGAATCCGCTATCCGAACCCGCATCGCTCCTTCGCCGACGGGTGATCCTCACGTGGGCACCGCCTACGTGGCACTCTTCAATTACTGTTTTGCCAGGAAGCACGGAGGGCAATTCATCCTGAGAATTGAGGATACGGATACGGCACGCAGCAGCCGTCAGTCAGAAGAAGCGATCCTATCCTCACTTCGATGGCTCGGATTGGCCTGGGACGAGGGTCCGGAAGTGGGTGGACCGTGCGGCCCCTATCGCCAAAGCGAGCGCGCTGAACTCTACCGCCGCACGGCGGGGCAGCTTCTCGAAGCGGGCCACGCCTTTCGTTGCTTCTGCAAGCCAGACCGGCTCGCGCGAATGCGCGAAGAGCAGAAGGCCGCCGGAAAGCGCCCCGGTTACGACGGGCAGTGCCTGAGCCTGAGCGATTCGGAAGTCCAGTCCCGCCTCGGTCACTCAGAGCCCTTTGTCATTCGGATGAAGGTGCCTCGAGAGGGAACGTGCGTCATCCAGGACTTGTTGCGCGGAAACATCGAAATAGCCTGGGACACGGTCGATATGCAAGTGCTGCTCAAAGCGGACGCCATGCCCACCTATCACCTGGCGAACGTCGTCGACGACCACGCGATGGGCATTACGCACATCCTGCGCGGTGAAGAATGGATCAACTCCGCCCCGAAGCACAAGCTTCTCTACGAATATTTGGGCTGGAGCATGCCGGTTCTTTGCCATCTGCCACTCCTCCGCAATCCGGACAAGAGCAAACTGAGTAAGCGAAAGAATCCGACCAGCCTTCTGTTCTATAAGCGCATGGGCTATCTGCCCGAGGCCTTGTTGAATTATCTCGGTTTGATGGCATGGTCCATGCCCAACGGAGAAGAGAAGTTTTCGCTCAACGCCATGGTGCAGGAATTCAGCCTGGAGCGCATTTCGCTGGGAGGGCCCGTCTTCGACCTGCGCAAGCTGGACTGGCTGAACGGCCGTTGGATCCGAGAAGACCTGGACGACGATCAATTTGCCGAACGCGTTCGTCAATGGGCTCTGAACGAACGATGGGCTCTGAACGAACGATTCCTGAAGCAATGGGGACCGCTCGTTCGCTCGCGCATTGCGGTGCTCAGCGATCTCGGCCCGCTTTTGGCCCCATTTTTTTCAGGCATCATCAGCATCACTCCGGAGCTGTTGCTGGACGGCAAACTTGACCGGAATGCCGTTTCCACCGGGCTGGCGCTCGCGCTCGACCGGATCGAGAATGTGGAATGGAATAAGGACGAAATTGAGAAAATGCTCAGAGACGTTGCAGCCGAGATGGGAGCGAAACTCCGCGATGCCCTCCGCCCTTTCTACGTTGCGATAACCGGAAGCGCCGTCTCTGTTCCCTTATTTGATGCTATGGAGATTCTGGGGCGCGATCTTTGCCGCGCCCGGCTGAGACACGCGCGGGAAGTATTGAAGCATTAAGTCATTGGTTCGTTCGATCAATGACTCAATGAAACAATGAATCAATCCTCCAAGTCCACGCTTTATGGCATTCACTCCGTGCGCGAATCGATCGGCCGCCGTCCCGTGGAGTATGTTCTGATCGCACAGGGTCACGGCGGCCCGCGTCTCGAGGAGATTCTTCAGCTTTGCAGAATCCATGGCGTTGCCACGCGTTTTGTTCCGCGCCAGGCGCTCGACCGCATTGCAGGCGGCGCAGGGCACCAGAACGTGGCTGCTATATGCTCGGCGAAGCCCTACGACGATCTGGACGAAGTGACCGCGGGTTCCGATGCACCGCTCATTATTGCGCTTGACGGTGTGGAGGATCCGGCGAATCTTGGCGCGGTGATCAGAACGGGTGTTGCCGCCGGCGCGAGCGGAGCCATTATTCCGGAACGGAGGGCAGCGGGACTTTCAGCCGCCGTGGCGCGCTCGGCATCGGGCGCGCTCGAGCACCTGAAGATTGCGCGCGTTACGAATCTGGCGCGAGCGCTCAGCGAATTGAAGAAGAAGGGAATCTGGGTTTACGGGTTGGCGCCCGAAGCCGCCGGCTGCTACCTTGAGCTGGATTACACTTTGCCTTGCGTTCTGGTCTTTGGAGGGGAAGAGCGTGGCTTGCACCGGTTGGTCCGTGAAACTTGTGACGCTTTGGCCTCGATTCCTCTCTACGGCCCGATCCAATCGTTAAACGTTTCCGCGGCTGCGGCCGTG
This sequence comes from Terriglobia bacterium, assembly GCA_030041095.1. Lineage (GTDB taxonomy): Bacteria > Acidobacteriota > Terriglobia > UBA7540 > UBA7540 > JASHON01. Next base: position 80,449 of record JASHON010000181.1, on the reverse strand, counting down.
GTGCTTTATGAGGCTGCGCGGCAGCGCCATCATCGCCGCGCTACCGAGCCCGTCGCGTTGGACAAAGCTCACGAAGCAGGCGGCGGAATGCCACATGACAGTGACTGAGAATCAACCATCGCCCAATCTGCTAGGGCTTGACCGCGCGGAAATGGAACGTCTTGCGGAGGAGCTTGGCGAGCCGCGATATCGCGGGCGGCAGCTCTTTTCCGGCCTTTATTCTCATTGGGACTTGAACGTAGACGCCATGACGGACCTGAGCCGCAGATTCCGCGGCGGCGTGCTGTCACAGCGTCAACCGGCCGCCCCGGCCATCCAGGAAAAACATGACTCTTGCGATGGCTCCGCGCGATACGTGCTTCGATTTGCAGACGGGAAAGCGGCCGAGTCTGTCTACATGCCGGATGGGAACCGCACGACTCTTTGCATCTCGAGCCAAGTGGGCTGCGCGGTGGATTGCAAGTTTTGCTTTACCGCGCTCATGGGACTTCAGCGGAACCTGACGACTGGAGAGATTTTGGGCCAGATTTACGCCTTGGCTCACGACCAAGGTCTCGGCCCGCGTCAGCGGGTAAACGTGGTCTTTATGGGCATGGGCGAGCCGTTGCTTAACTTTGCCGCCGTCATGAAAGCGTTCCGGATCATGTCCGATCCGCAAGGTATGGGCATTCCGTGGCGACGCATCACGATCTCTACCTCAGGGGTTATCCCAGGCATCGAGCAACTTGCCCGCGAGCAGCTTCGGCCGAAACTCGCCATTTCTCTGAACGCCTCGAGTGCCGGGCAGCGCGCCTCGCTGATGCCGCTCAGCCGCAGATATCCGCTGGATCAATTGATGGCTTCCTGCCGCACCTATCCGCTGCGCGGCCGCGAGCGGCTAACTTTCGAATACGTCATGATCGATGGCATCAACGATTCAGGCGAAGACGCCATCGCAGTTGCGCGGCTCTTGCGCGGAATGCGCGCGAAAGTGAATCTTATTCCCCTCAACCCCGGCGAAGAATTGCCTTTCCGTCCTTCATCCTCGAATCGCGTGCTTGCCTTTCAGCATGTCCTGGCTCGTGAACGCGTGCCTGCCTTTATCCGGATCTCACGCGGGCAGGACGTTCGCGCCGCCTGCGGGCAGTTGTTGGTCCGCAGGTGATGCCCTCACACAACGGGTCCGTCCCCATCCGAACTTGCCGTTTCAGTCCGGATTCCAATCGCGGCGACCATTCGCCCTGCGGCCACGCCTTCCCTGCGGAACGAATAGAACAAATCCGCACGGCATCGCGTGCAGAGATTTGAAGCGGTGATTTGGCGTGAAGCGACGCCGGCTTCGTGGAGCTGATGGCGGACTGCAGCCGCGAGATCCAAATATTGGCGGCCTGCCGCGTGCCTGAAAAACCGATCGCTTCGGATAAAACGTTCGCGAAATGCGTTCACCACTTCGGCGCCGATTTCGTAACAGCAGGACTGTATGGAAGGCCCCAGGAGGGCGCTGAGGTCACTCGGGTTGACGCCTAGCACTTGTTGCAGCGCGCCCACGGTCTTCTCCACGATCCTGTCGAGCACTCCTCGCCACCCCGCGTGGATGGCGGCGACAGCGCGTCGCCGTGGATCGATGAGCAAGACAGGCAGGCAGTCTGCCGTGCGAATGGTCAGCAGAAGCCCGGGGCTCGCCGCAAGCAGAGCATCGGCGGACGGCTCTTCTGTGGTTGGGCGCATCTCCTCACTTTGTCCCACGGCCTCATACGCCACACCCTCCTTATTCCTTACCGCCAGCACGATTCTGCTGGAATGAATCTGATGAACGGCAGCCGGCGCGAATTCCCTCAACTCGAGCAGATCGAAGAGCTGGCTCATCGCTGCCTGGGTTGTTGGCAATCCCTGCGTGTCGCTCAAACGTCTGGCAAAACTTCCCACGTTCCGCGTTGTGAAAGCGTGAACCAACCAGGGGATACGAGCAAATTGCGGCGCTTCGAGCCAGGCCATGCCGGAGCGCGTTTTGAGGGTTAAAGGCTCTCGCTCCAAGGGACTTAGCTGGCAGGAAGAGGATTGATCGCGAAGAGTGATTGGCCGTATTCGACGGGCTGGCCATTTTCAACGAAATGGCGCACCAGCAGACCGTCCACGTCTGATTCGATCTCATTCATCAGCTTCATCGCCTCGACGATGCACAATACCTGTCCCTTTTGAATTCGGTCTCCGGCTTTCACGAACGGTGGCGCATCCGGAGATGAAGAAGCGTAGAACGTACCGACGATTGGAGATCGCACGACGTGCAGGCCTTCAGTGGAGTCTTCCGGCGAAGCAGGTGATCCCGGTGCATCTGCGGCGGATGCGGTTACGGGGTGGGACGGGGCCGTAGGCTGGCCGGCGATCGAAGGCTCGACGCGGGAAATCGCACTGACATGGTGTGCCGGCTGCGAGTGCGGCAGTTCTCGCTTGATTCGCAAGCGAAAGCCGTTCCGCTCGATCTCAAATTCGCTGATGCCCCGCTGATCGAGAAGGTTGAGAATCTCTTTCACGTCCTCTATACCGAGACCCAGTCCGGGCTCTTCTTTACGCACGTTCTTTCCAGCCATAGCTTTCCAGTCTTATTAGTTATTCTACCCACCATGGGCTCTTGGGGGCAGGCGTCAGGATCTCTGCTCCATTTTGGCTCACTAGCACCGTATCCTCAATCCGAACGCCACCCAGACCTTCCAGGTAGATGCCCGGCTCGACGGTAACAACGGAGCCGGGTGGAATCTTCTTTTTCTCACTCTTTGCGAGGCGCGGCCGCTCATGGATTTCAATACCTACGCCGTGGCCGGTGCTATGGGTAAAGAATTTGGCAAGATGGCGCTTGGTGAGAGCGTGCCTCGCTGCGCCATCCACACTGCGCGCCTGCACGCCCGCCTTTAGACTCTCGATCCCTTTCATCTGAGCTTCCAGGACCGCTCGATAGAGCGCAACCGTCCGGCGGCTGGGCTTGCCGAGATGAACGGTTCTCGTCATATCCGACGCGTAGCCGCCGAGTATAGCACCCAGGTCGATAATCACCAACTCTTTTGCCCGCAGCACCCTGCCCGTGGGCCGTGCGTGGGGCAGCGCGCCGCGCGGTCCGGAGGCGACAATGGTTTCGAACGCCGCGCCGTCGGCGCCGCGCGTCCGCATGCGGTATTCAATCTCAGCGGCCAAGTCATTTTCGGAAACGCCAGGCCGGATGGTACGCTCGACGTCCGCGAAAACTTGTGCCGTCAATTCGCCGGCCTGACGGATGTTTTCAACCTCGAGCGGATCCTTAACGGCACGCAACTCTTCGACCGCTTCACCCGCAGGCTGCCAGTCTAGAGCCGCGGGCGCCGCGCGCTTGAGAGCCTGGAATTCTGAAACGGTCAGGCTCGCATCCTCAAAGGCCGGCCGCTTCACCCTGGCCTTCCTGACAGAGTGGCCGGCGGCGTGAAGCAAACCGTCCGTCACTTCTGATACTTCCACGCCCACAGCTTGATCCTGCGCCTGAAGCGTGTACCGCGGGTCAACCAAAAGGCTGGAGGCGCGAGCCGTGAACAGAGCGATACCGGCGCTGCCACGAAAGCCCGTCAAATAGAAAACGTTCGCAGGCCTGGTGACGACCAGCGCGTCGAGTTTCCTGGCGTTCAGCCGTTCCAGCAGCGCTTCTTGCCGGGCCTTGATGTATCTTGCTTCCGCTTCGCCCGCCATTGGACTTCCGCCCGATCTCCAAAAATACAGTCACTCAGCATCTTAACTCGAAACGACGCCGGTGTGCGCACCGGTCAACTTCCTCTTGCCTGATGCTAAACGGTATACTACGGGTTGCGACTTACGGAGAGGTGTCCGAGTGGCTTAAGGAGCACGCTTGGAAAGCGTGTACCCGGCAAAACTGGGTCGTGGGTTCGAATCCCACCCTCTCCGCCACTTCAGAACAGAACTGCGAACGCCGGGCGTGACCGGCCTTACGCCGGCCGCGGCAGTAAGTGGTGGACGATCACGATATCCAACGGTGCGGGCTTGCTTGTGCCCGCCTCGACCATGCGCCAGAACTCCGGCCGACGATCGTTCGTGGCCGATGCACCCGGCTCGACGTGAAGATCGTTAGGCAGAATGCCCAAGCTGGCGCGTGGTCGGGACATTGCGCCAGGATCGCGCGAAGCCTCCGGGACCGGAACGGCCGATTTCTACGCCAGAGCATCCTTCCCCCTTCCCGGCGACAAAGATCACGCCGCAGTACCGAGCGGCGTCGCACGTTCGATCCGCTTGCGCTCGCGGGGACTGTTCATCGCCTCCCACAGATCGCTGCGCCGCTGCACGTTGAGCCAGAAGTCAGGGCTGTTGCCGAACACCCGCGCGAGGATGAGTGCAGTTGCCGCCGTCACGGTCCGGCGATTGTTGCACAACTCGTTAACGTGCTTGCGCTGAACGCCCATCGCCTCGGCCAGCGCGGCCTGGGTGAGGCCCATCGGCTGCATAAACTCCTCGACCAGGATTTCGCCGACCGTGGCCGGCTTGCGCTTCGTCGTCAGCATGCTTCGCCTCATCTGTAGCTGTGGTCGTCGAGATAGACGCCTTCCGCCTCGCCGCGGCTGCCGTTCCATCGGAAAATCAGCCGCCACTGACTGTTGACGCGGATCGAGTGGAACCCCGCCAGATTGCCGCGCAGCCTCTCGAAGTGATTGCTGGGCGGTACTCGGAGGTCCTGATCGCTCGTCGCGTCGTCGATCATCTGGAGCTTGCGAAAGAGCCGGCTTTCGAGATCGGGCGGGACGTACCGCGACCGCGTGTCCTCGACGAAGAACGCGCGCAGCCACTCGTCCCGAAAGCTCACGATCATCCGGCGGCTCCGTCTATGTATCTATGTACCACTCTCTGGTACAATATGCAATGGGCGGAAGCCTAAATCGCTGTGGATGACGCTCGGTGGCCTGATATCATTGAGCTTTCGGCCGGAGGCGCCAGCCGCGGCGCGCCTAGCTTGCGCGCCTTCCGTCTCGGATTTCTCAAGGCGCCTATCGGCGACGATTTCATTCATGGATGGATGCTCTGACGCAATTCGTTGCATACGCAAATGCTCAAGATACCCGGCCTCCAAATCCTGCCGAGGCCGCGAGCGGCCACAGAACGGGTCGTGACCCTTCTCTATCGGTACGGCGCCGTCTCGATCAACAGTCAGCCTTTTCGAGATCAAGTCCATCGCAGTTGAGTCCGAAGCCACGAACGAATGAGCTTCGGTGTAGACTTTTTGGCACAGCTTGAAAATGAAGACCCCAGAAGCCAAAACAGGCCGCGTCGCGGCGGCGCTTCGCCGGATTCCGGCCATTGAGTCTCTTCTCAACCGGGAAGAACTGAAAGCCCTGACGGACCGTTTCGGGCAGCAGCGTGTGACCGATGCCGCACGCCGGGCTACCGAAGCTCTCCGGCAGAGAATCCAACAGGACCCGGACACCGAAATATCCGTTAGCTCGCTCGACCGGGAAATCGTGATGTTGGCGGACGCGGCGGCTGCATTTTCGTTGCGTCCCGTGATTAATGCGACGGGTGTCGTGCTGCACACGAATCTTGGCCGGGCCCCGCTGGGCGAAAGCGTTGCGAAGCGCGTGGCTGATATTGCGAGCCGGTACTCGAACCTGGAATACGACCTCGAAGAAGCTGAGCGAGGCAAGCGAGATGTTCACACGGCAAAACTTTTTGCGGAGCTATTGGGCGCCGAGTCCGCCCTGGTGGTGAATAACAACGCCGCCGCTGTATTCCTTGCGCTGAATGCGCTCGCCGAAGGCGGCGAGGTGATTGTTTCGCGGGGTGAGTTGATTGAAATTGGCGGGTCTTTTCGCATTCCGGATATTTGCGCCAAGAGCGGCGCCACGTTGCGAGAAGTCGGAACCACGAATAAAACGCGTGTTGCGGATTATGCCGCTGCCCTATCCGAGCGGACGCGGCTACTTCTGCGCGTGCATCCCAGCAATTTCCGCATTGTTGGCTTTGTGGAGCGGCCAAGACTCAGCGAGCTTGTGAATCTGGCGGCGCGCAGCCACGTACCCTTGATGGAAGACCTCGGGAGCGGCTGCCTCGAGAACTTATCGGCATTCGGACTTTCGGAGGATGCCGAAGTTGGCGAAAGCCTCAAAGCCGGTGTGGACGTTGTCACGTTCAGCGGCGATAAGCTGATGGGCGGGCCGCAGGCGGGCATCATACTGGGCAAGCGAGAGCTGCTTCAGAAGATTCGCAAGAACCCGCTTTTTCGCGCCTTGCGCGTCGATAAGCTGACGATCGCCGCGATCGAGGCGACCGTCGCGCTTTATCTTGCCGAAGACTACGGCGCGATTCCCGCGCAGCGCATGATCCGGGCTCCCAAAGATGCAATCGCCCGCCGCGCCGAAGCTCTTGAAGCATCCATCCGAGCGCTCGGTGGGTTTTCCGTGAGCCTTCAGGACGGCGAATCCGTGGCCGGCGGCGGATCGACTCCCGGCCAGACGATTCCCACTAAACTCATCGCGGTTGGGGACGCCCAGCGCAGCGCGGACGAGCTTGCGACGGCCTTACGCCGGAACGATCCGCCGATTATCACTCGTGTAGAGGACGACCGGGTACTGCTCGATCTGCGCACCGTCTTGGGCGAGGAGGAGGAGCGGGAAATCGTGAAGGCCTTTACACGGCTTGCGGTGGCCCGGGCTTAGCGAATTTCTGATTCCAAGCCGGCGCATCATTTCCGGCTGCCGGTTAGCAACCCCTCCGCGTACTCCAACGCTTCGGCGAGCTTGGTCTCCTCCATCACTCCACCCTGAGCAAAGTCTCGCGCGCCTCCGCCCTTGCCGTTGAAAGCTGCGCACGTTTTCTTCACAAGAGCGCCCATATCCGCAGCGCCTCCAGCCGATTGAGCGAAGTAGAGCGTTGAAGGCTTACCTTTGATTCCCACCAGAAACACGCATGAATCGAGAGCGCCGGCCGCCTGGGCAACCATTCTGGCTTCCAGCCTCTCCGCAACCTCAAAGATGTGCCGAACGATCCTGCGACCTTCGTTTTGAGGTTGAGAAGCCCACAATTCTCTTGCGCGATATTGAGCCACACGGCGCGTGAGGTCTCCGTTTGTCTTCAGCGCTTCGCGCACGTCTGCGGCCTGTTTCCTGACGAGCTCCGGCACTTTGGCGGGCGCGGCAGAAAGCAGAAGGCCAGCCTCGGCGAGAATATGAAAATCCGCGCGAGCGGCGCGAAGGCAGCGGGCGCCGCACAAGAATTCCAGGCGCACCCGTTGCCGGATGCGCTCGATTCTGCGCACGAGGATCAGCCCAATGGCGCCGGTGCGACTCACGTGCGTGCCGCCGCATGCCGAAAGATCGAAGTTTTCCACCTGCACCAGCCGCACTTCGCCTTCCCGCGCCGTGGGCTTGCGAAGATCCATTTGCTGCGCTACATCCGCTTGCCGGAAAAGGATATGGACCGGACGATCCTCGAAAACGACTTGATTCGCCAGAGACTCTGCCTCTTCAATCTGGCGCTGGCTCACCCGGTCCGAATCGAGATCAATCGACGAAGCCTCTTCGCCCATGTGGAACGAAACGGTCTTGAGCCCCGCTGCGGCTTCGAAAGCTGCCGAAAGGATATGTTGGCCGGTGTGCTGCTGCATGTAGTCGAATCGCCGCTGCCAACTAATGGCACCATGAACTGCCGTCGAGGCCGGCGCTCGCTCCAGGATGTGCGCCACGGCCGCTCCTTCATCGACGACTTCGAGGACGTTGAGACCGTCGAGCGTGCCACAATCTGACGGTTGTCCCCCAGATGCAGGATAGAATGCCGTGCGATCCAGGTAAACACGGCACCCTTCGGAACCCTCCCTCACTTCGAGCACGCGTGCGTCGAATTCGCGCAGGGCAGAATCTGTGTAATAGAGCCGTTCGGTTTTGCCGACGCCTGTCACGCGCAGAATCTCCCAGTCATCCGCGCAATTATACCAAGACGGGCCGACACAACTGTGCCGAAAATCTCGTCGCGCCCGCGTCTCGCCGGCCATGGCTGCCGGGACGAAAAACCCGTAATTTTCATGTTCTGCGGATTTCGCAAAGCGATGCAACGAACGGACACTGAGAACGCTCTGCCCGGCTATTGGCTGGAGAGAAGATCCTGCTGGAAGCCCAGCGCATTAACGTCAGTGAAGTGCGGCGTACCGGGCGGAATCGTTGCGATGTTTTCGAAGTCAGTGTCAAAAGTATAGGCACGGGTTGGGGGACTGTATACAGTGGTGCAGCATTTATAAACCCCGGTAGCTTGACGCGAGTAGTAGAAATCCGCGAGAGAGCCCATGTAGTAGAGGGTTGAGTTACCCCAGTCCTCGATCATGCGGAGGAAATTGTGCACGCCGCCGTCTGTGCCGAAGTCATCGTAATAGGAATAGCTGTACAGTGGAGTCGTCGTACCCGGATCAAACATCTGGAATGGAATATTCGTGCCGCCCATGATGGCGGTGCGGTAGTACGTGGTCGACGCCACTCTGCCGGACGGGTCAGTCGGTGAGTTAAAGCTGTCTACGTCGCTCCAACTGGTGGAGAGAAGCGTGACCGCATCAGCCATCACCGCAGCCGGCACGTGGCAATCCCCGCTTGTGTCACTGAATGTGGAATTCGCGGCATTATAGTTTCCCTCGACATAGACGGGATTCTCCGACGCGACGGTAAAACCGCCGGAGCCATTGGAGCCACGAGCAATGGAACAATCGGCCGTCGTGTAAGGGGGAAGGCTTCCGAGGGCGCCATCAACAAGACGAAGCGAATGACGAAAGAAGATGACAGCGTTCTTTTCTGCGATCCCCGGCCGCGCAACGGCGGCCTCCGGTGTGGCGGCTGCATTCAAGGGAGATGCGCCCGGGCAGGGATAATCCGGCGAAGTTGTGTAGGCGCACGACGCTGTTGCTCCGTAGGTCTCAAACTGGTCCGTCGCCCAGCTAGTCCTATTTGCATCGGGCCCGTCAACGTCTTCCGCGGATTCCATCACCCCGTCGGGTGTGCCAGTTGAAGACGCCGGGTTAACGATGTCTTCGTTGCCGTACATCCCAGTTTCGCCGAGCAAGTAGTTGTAGCTGGTGGATGTGGGGCTGAAGTTGTTTCGCCGGTCGGAAAAGTAGACGATGTAGCCGTCATTGAAGAGCGCCTGCTTGCCGTAAGTGTCGTTGGCGAACCACCACTGGAGGTTCTGCACGTCAAGCTCGATGACGTTCATGACGCCATTGAGCGTTATTGATCCGGTGTTGTTGTCGCGAAGGTTCCCTTCACGCGTGTCATACATATTAATGGGAACATAATCGGTTGGAGACGTGCTGCCAGAGGTGCGGGTGGAGCAGGAGCTTGCTGAATAACTGCCGTGATAGCAGGGGTACTTATTAAGTTCCTCGAGATGGAGAATAGGGTGGTACGACGGGCAACTGGTCGTCGAGCCCGCGGTTTCGGTGATTCCGTGACTCAGAACGTCACTCGTTACCCCTTCCCAGGTTCCCGAGCTTGTCTGGATATCGACCTCGATGTAACCGGTGATCAATGGCCAGTACTCGCCGGTCACGAAGTCGTCGTCCTCATTTCCCGTCGTTCCCGCGCCGGGTGAAACTGCGATGGGCGCGTCGCACGCGCTCACCGTATAACCGTAGGAGTTCGCGCTGCCGGTTCCGTACGGAGCAGCGAGCGAGGAGTTGAGAGGTGGGTTGGTTAATGTTCCGCCTTTCGGCTGGCCCAATTCGACAATCGAGGGATAACCCGTGGCGCTGGGGGCGTTGGGTAAATCAGACGGCAAGTCGGACAACAGGATGCGTACGCTGGCCTGGTTCTCAAGCCGCGCCTGGGCGAGCAACGAGTTGTCACTCGATTGCGCCCGCTCGATCACCTGGATGGGCGAGCTTCCCGAGCCCGGCATGGCGAAGGACATATTCAGCATCTTTGCGCCTGTCGTCGAAGTGACGATATTGCTGTTGTAATCCGTCTCAGAGATTTTGGGCCAATTCGTGTTTGCGGCGCTGCCCGGCCCCGCTACCAGGCTGCCCTGCGGCGCCGCCAGGGACAAAAGGTTCAAATAGTCGCCGGGTGTGGTGACGATATCGACGTCGCCATCGTAGTTGTCTGAAGTGGTCCATCCATTCTCGAGTTGGGTGACAATGACGTTTTCGTAGGCGGTGACCTTTTCGGAGAGTGTCAAAGTGGCGCCGGGGCCCTCGGTGAGGAACAGATTACCGTTCGTCCCGACGCGCCCGCCGAAATTAAAGTCCGGGCCGGCGAAAAAGGCTAGATCGTTGTTGGAAAAAATGCCAAACTCAAATACCGGAACGGAAACTTCCTGCACCTGCCGAACCAGCTTTACTTCGGTATTGTTGGGACCTTGCGCTATGGCCGTGAGGGTGAAAGGGGTGATCACGCCTTCCAGTCCGGCGAGCGGACCTGTGCCGCCAATCGTGCCGGAGGTCGACATTAGCCCACCGCTTCCATTTAACTGATAGCCGATGTAGTAGCCGCCATCGGGGAATTCGGTTCCTGCCGTGGGAAACGTTACGTTTTGAATGGTGGGAGGTTGGGAGTCCAGCGCGTTCACCTGGGAGGGCGTCGGCGAGACGCTGGTCGCGAACAAGGCGGCAAGCTGGTTACTCATGTTTTCCAGTGCGCCTTCCGCGCCGTAAAACGCAATCGTATTATCCCGTTCCGATCCTATGGCTGACTGGTTGCCGATGACCAGGAAAAAGAATCCCACCGCCATCAGCGAAAATATGGTGAGGGTGAGCAAGGTTGCGACGAGCGCAATGCCGGACTGATGACGGGTGCTGTGCATCGTGAATCTCCCAGTTCGAAGCATTCGTTTGCCCCCAGTGCTCTCTCGCTGCCGGCCGAAGCGGCCGTCACGGAAACTGGTTGACGTACTCCAGATTGCGGATGGTCACCGACGTGGCCAGGGCGTTGCTATAGTATTGCCCTTGGTAGCTCATGGGTTCGTTGGAAATGGTGGACAAGTCAACGAGAACGGTGCGAATCTGGTTGCTTCCCTGGCCCGGATAGAGGGTGGGATTGGGATTTCGGACGTCCGTGTCGGTACCATCGGAAAAATCGTAACTGAATTGCAGTGAATTGATTTCGTAGGCGACCGCGTTCGGCGTGGCGTCATCAAGCTGCCTCATGAGCACATACTGATGTGGCGGATTGCTGTTATCGGTCGCCTCCAAATAATAAGTAATCATATCGACGAGGGCTAGCGTCATGCCTGAAGGGTAGGCGCCGTTGTTCTGCAAACTGTCAATGCTTCCTGCGCACCCCTGGGCGGCGCACGCCTGGTTAAGGTCCAGAGAATCGGAGCCAAACGTGAGCGTATTTGACGCGTAGTTCACCTGCGTGATCATTCCCAAAGCATTGAGGCCGCCCACCGTGGTAAACATCATCAGGTCACCGGGGTTCACATTGTAGCCATTCGGGCCGAGCGTACAGTCGAAACTGGAGGGAACGGTGACACCGGGCTGGCAGCTCGCCGGGATCGTGACCGCGATGTTATATCCCGTTCCTCCGGCATAGGTGACGCTCGAAATGTCGAGCACGGGAATGCCAAGCCAATTTTCGTCGGTCATGATCAGCGTGATCTCGTCGGAAGGTTCGCCGTCAATGTTTCCGCTAAGGTCGGCGCCGGGCGTTATGGCTGAGAGGACGCCGTTATTGGTCGGGAAATAGTTGGCGCCCGCGCCCGGTCGGATCACCGAGACGGATCCCGGCCCGGAAGGCAAAGGAATGCCGCCCTGGGGAATGCTCTGTCCCGCTTCGTACAGGTCACGCGAAATGAGGTCCACGGACGCCTGCAGGCTCTGATTCGCGGTGGTCATGACGCCGACGCTCTGGGACATGCCTTCGAGCCCATTGAAAAACTCAAAGGCAAGGCCGAGCACGACCGTGGCCAGCAGAACGGCCAACAGCAGTTCGATCAGGCCGAGTCCGCGGTTAGATGTAGGGCGAAACATAGCAAACCAACTGGTAACTTTGAGTTATATCCGCCGGCGTAACATAAGTGATGGTCACCGTTACTTGCTTCAGCGACTGGCTGAGCGCCGTAATTTGAATAGTTCTCTGATAAGAGTTTAGCGGCACGGTGATGTCATCCGCCGTTCCAAGCTGTCCGTCAGGGCCGGGCAGGGTAATTGTTTGCACGGGACCGTCGTTTGCGGTGCCCACCAGTCCATTCGACGCCGGGGTCGTGAGCGGCTGTGCGCCATCCAGGAAGATCCCTCCATTGCTGACGTTTGCAATCTGCGCCCAAGTCAGCGTGCTGGTATTCCTGGCTGACAGCACATCTTCCATGGTTTCACGAGCGGCCTGCCGCGCCACCGCATCCTGCTGGCACGTTGTGACCGTCACCATGCCCTGCCCGTAGGCATACGCCAGGGCAAGCAGGCCAACGGTCATGATGACCGTCGCCACCATAACTTCCAGCAGCGAGAAGCCATGCTGGCCGTCCCAGTCTGTTGTGCGCCCGCTTTCGTGCTCTAGTTCCAAGTGGACCCGTTAAATCGATAGCCTTGAACTCGGGAGGTTGCGCCCATCACCGTCACTGCCCGTGCCGTGGTTGTGCTGCCCGGGACTCCCATAAAAACCGTCGCATTCACGAGTTGATTGTTCGCGGTGTTTCTCGCCGTGCCGTCGCTGGCGAAGCTGATCTGGTCGCCGCCGCCGAGGTCAAGAGCCGGTGAGTTTCCCAATACGGTCCCGGCCGAGCACGTTGCCATCACAAAGCAATCGGGCGTGTCCGGCTCAGACAACCAAACGTAGTACTCCATCGCACCGGGGAGAGAGTAATCACCCATGAGAGTGAGCGAGCCGTCCAGTTCCTGCCGCTGGACTGTGAACTGATTGGTTCCTGTGAAGGTAACAATGAAATTGCGCCGCTGATCCATGGCTTCTGTGCGAGCCTGGTCAAGCTGCGTGACGACAAGGTCGAGCGATGAGTCCGCGTGCAAGACGGGCAGGACGTCCGTAACGATCATCAATGAACTGGAAGTTACAACACCCAAAACAGTTAAGACCACCATGGTCTCGACAAGCGTCAACCCTGCCGTTCCCCAGGAGGCAACTCGATTCCTCCTCGCTTCCATTTCGCCGGAGAACCGGGATGCTCTTATCATTTGGCTTTAATCCCTTCGCAAATACGAATCCTGGAGGGATTTTCGGCAGAATTCTGGTGGAACATGAATGGATTTTCAGAAAAGACGTCACCTCTATTTTGAAGGCAATAGGGGCAGCGGTGGGAAGCCCAGAACGGCGGTCCATCCTGGCGCTTTGGAAAGACCGAATGCGGCGAAAAAGCCTCACGCGAAGCCGCAAAGCCGCCAAGTTTCGCAAAGAAATGAGGGAATTTCGACCTGCGCATTGACGTTCTCGCAAGCGGCCGTCGATTACTTCACAGGTATAACCCTCCGGATCTGTGGCGAGTCAGGTTTCGACAGTAGATGAAAAGTGCGTGCCGGCGGACACCGAACGCATGGGCCCATCACTCTTCGAGCTCTCTGCCCATTGCCAAACGGCGCGCCGCCGCAGGTTTGCGTTTCCGGGGTGGGTATAGGCAGTTGCAGTTGCCGTGAATCCTGATCTCGAATAGGATAGTGGCCTGCCCGCGCGGCGCAGGGGACGGCAGATTGCTGAAAAATGCCAGGTGGTTATGCTGGGCCCACTCGCCCTTCTGCAGCGAACGACCGTGGGCGCAGCGAATGGGCTCAGGGCAAACTGCGCGAAGCGCCTCTGTGTTTGCTTGAAAAAATGTGGGTATGCTTCGCGTCGCCTGTCCGCACGCGGGCTGAGTAATGACGGGCTTCCAAAGAGTTTTTCATAAACCTGCTCAACGACTTTGCTTCGACAGGAGAATCCCATGCGAACCAAACTCTCGATCTTTCTTGGGTTGTGCCTCGCCATAAATGTAATAGCGCAAGCGCAGGGGCCGGCCCGTGCAACGCGCGAAGCGCCAGCCGTTGCACAAGATCTTCCTGCCTATCGCAATCCGGAGCTTCCGATCCAGGACCGCGTCGCAGATCTCCTCAGCCGGATGACGCTCAGGGAAAAAGTAGAGCAGCTTGCGCCTCAAACACCGAGAGGCTTGATCGATCCGACAGGAACTTTCAAAAGCACTGACGTTCAGCGCCTGTTTGAGATGGAGCAGGACATGCGCCATCCACTGAGCCCACGCAAAGCGGCCATTTTGAGGAATGCCGTTCATCGTTATCAGATCGAGAAGACTCGGTTGGGAATTCCGGAGATATTTTTTGGAGAAGCGCTGCACGGCTCCATGCAATACGGCGCAACAATGTTCCCGATGCCGATTGGCCTTGCCAGCACGTGGGATCCGAAGCTTATGGTGAAGGTTTATACCATTGCCTCGGACGAAGCTTCGGCGACAGGCATCAGGCAGGTATTCGCGCCGGACCTCGACCTCGGCCGTGACCCGCGCTGGGGGCGCACGGAGGAGTCGTTTGGCGAAGACCCGTATCTCGTCCGGGCGATGGGCCTGGCAGAGATTCGCGGTCTGCAAGGGTCGAGTTACGTCATCGGCTCCAACCATGTGCTCGCCACCGCCAAGCACTTCACCGCTCACGGCGCGCCCGAGGGTGGCACAAATACCGCGCCGGTGAACGTGGCCGAGCGTACGCTGCGGGAGAATTTTCTTGTTCCCTTTCGCGCCGCAGTGGAGCAAGGAGACGTCGGAAGCGTGATGGCCTCGTATAACGAAATCAACGGCGTTCCCGACCACATCAACCGCTGGCTGCTGACTGATGTGCTGCGGCGGGAATGGGGTTTCGGCGGATACGTCACGAGCGACGGCGGCGGGCTGCAAATGCTCGTGTCCCGCCACCACGTTGCGTCCAACTACGCGGATGCCGCGCGTCTGGCGCTTCACGCCGGCGTGGAATATGACCTTTCGGACGGCGCCGTCTACCGCACGCTTCTCGATCAAGTGAAGGACGGGCGCGTTTCCGTTGCCGCCATCAACCGGGCCACAGCCGACATTTTGACGGCCAAGTTTCGCCTGGGATTGTTTGACCACCCTTACGTTGACGTTAATGCGGCCGCGCACTCGCTCAACACGCCCGCACACCAGGAAGTGGCTTTGCAAGCGGCGCGCGAGTCGATCGTGCTTCTCAAGAACGAGGGCGGTCTGCTGCCGCTCGATCTTCGTCGGTACCAAACGATCGCCGTGATCGGCCCGGATGCTGCTCAAGTTCACTTAGGCGGCTATTCGCGGCAGCCGTTTCATGAAGTGAGCGTGCTTCAAGGGATTCGCAATCTGGTGGGTTCGCGCGCGAAGGTGGTTTACAGCGAAGGATGCAAGATCACGGCGGATGTGAACGCGAAAACGCCGGGCTGGCTCGCGTGGTACCAAAACGGTATTGACCTGCCGAACCCGGCCGAGCAGGCGAAGGAAATCGCCGCCGCCACGGACGTAGCGCGCCAGGCCGACATCGTCATCCTAGTGATCGGCGAGAATGAATCCATTGACCGCGAGGCATGGAGCTTCCAGCACCTGGGCGACCGGGACAATCTGAATTTGTTCGGCGATCAGGGCAAACTGGTGCGCGCTGTGGTCGGCACGGGCAAGCCGGTGGTTGCGCTTCTGATTAACGGCCGCCCGATAACGATCAACTACATCGCCCGGCACGTGCCTGCCATCGTCGAGGCGTGGTACCCAGGCCAGGAAGGTGGAACGGCTGCCGCCGACGTGCTCTTCGGCGAATATAATCCGGGCGGGAAGCTGCCCATTACCTTCCCGCGCACAGTGGGCGATCTACCGGATTTTTATAACCATAAGCCGAGCGTGATCATTCCGTGGATCGGAACCAATCGCAGCCCGCTCTTCCCCTTCGGCTACGGGCTAAGTTTCACCACCTTCAAGTTCAGCAAGTTGCGGTTGGAAAATCCTTATGCGACTCCCAGCGCCGCGAATGCGCCTCCGCCGCCGGTTACCGTTGACGGCCACTACAACGGCGTCACTCACAGCAAAAGTGGACACGCGCGGGCGTTTTCACTGGACTTGACAAACGAGGATGGGGTTCTCACAGGGCAGATCAGCAGTCCTTCCGGAATGGAAAGTCCCATCCAGAGCGGGAGCCTGAACAACGGAGAATTCAAAATCATCTCCAACATCTATGGACCCTACATGATGACCATGACCGGCACGCTGAGCGCCGGCGCGCTCACAGGAGACTACACGGTTACCGGTCCCGGTGGTGCGGTCGGCGACAGTGGAACACTGGAGGCTAAAAAGTCGCGCGGTCCGGCGCTCACGCTTGGCGCCGAAAGTGAAGTGAGCGTCAAGGTGGACGTCACCAACACCGGAACGCGCGCCGGCGACGAAGTGGCCGAGTTGTACATTCACGAGCGCGTCAGCGAAGTGACGCAACCTGTGGAAGAGCTGCGCAAGTTCCAGCGTATTTCGCTCCAGCCGGGTGAGACGCGCACACTCACGTTCACATTGACCCCTCAGGATTTTGCTCAGTGGGACATCAACATGCATTTCAAAGTCGAACCTGGCATTTACGACATCATGGTGGGAGGCAGTTCGGGCGAAACCATCAGCGTCCCGCTCTCGCTGGTCCAGCGCTAGCAAGTTGCAATCGCTCAAGGCCCGGATTCAGACCGGATGCTACAGGCTGGCGACGGATGACTGCCCCCGATTCTACTGGCCGCCGGCCAGATACCGATCGAGGGCATGGGCGGCTTTGCGGCCTTCGCTGATTGCCCAAACAACCAGAGACTGGCCGCGGCGCATATCACCCGCAACAAACACGCCTGGGACGGAGCTCATATAATTGGAGTTCGTTTCCACGTTGCCCCGAGCATCGAGCTTGACTCCCAGTTGCGCGATCATGCCATTTTGAACCGGTCCGGTGAATCCCATGGCCAGCAAGACGAGGCCAACATCGAGAGTGAAATCGCTTCCGGCAACGGGCTCGAACTTTGGCGGAGGACCCACGCGCACGGCGTGGAGGTGGCGAACGTTGCCGTCCGCATCTCCCGTGAATCGAGTCGTGGCAATGGACCATTCCCGCAAGCCGCCTTCTTCGTGAGAGCTTTCCGTACGAAGCTGCAGCGGCCAGAGTGGCCATGGGGTGAGCGGCGAGCGCGATGCAGGCGGCATGGGCAGGATCTCAAACTGGCGCACAGAACGCGGTTTTTGCCGATGCGTGGTGCCCAAGCAGTCCGCGCCGGTGTCGCCACCGCCGATGATCAACACTTCTTTACCTGTAGCGAGAATCGGGTTTTCCACCCGATCGCCGGCATTGCGTTGGTTTTGCTGCGGCAGGAACTCCATGGCGAAATGAATTCCCGGCAGCTCGCGTCCAGGCACCTTCAGATCCCGAGGCTGTTCTGCGCCGCCAGCCAGCAGAATCGCGTCAAAATCTTTTCGCAGGTCTTCGACGGGCACGTTGTGTCCAACATGCGCGTGGGTTTCGAAGCGGATGCCCTCGGCAATCAGTTGTTCCAGACGCCTGTCGAGGATTCGTTTTTCCAGCTTGAAATCGGGGATGCCGTAGCGGAGCAGGCCGCCGATGCAGTCCGCTTTCTCGAAAACAGTGACGGCATGGCCCGCGCGGCCCAACTGCTGCGCCGCCGCAAGGCCCGCAGGTCCTGAGCCGACCACGGCAACCCGCTTGCCCGTGCTCCTGGCCGCCGGCTCAGGCACAATCCATCCTTCTTCGAAACCTCGTTCCGCGATGGATTGCTCGATCGTCTTGATGGCGACCGGCGGCTCATTGATGCCGAGCACACAGGCAGTTTCGCACGGGGCAGGGCAGAGACGGCCGGTGAATTCCGGAAAGTTGTTTGTGGATTGCAGAATGCGCAGTGCATCCTTCCAATGATCTTTGTAGACAAGGTCATTCCAGTCAGGGATGATGTTGGACACCGGGCACCCTGTATGGCAGAAAGGGATGCCGCAATCCATGCAGCGAGCCGCTTGCCTTGTCACCATCTCCCGCTCGATCGGTTGATACACCTCGAGGAAATCGTTCACCCGCTCGACGACCGGGCGGCGAGTTGGAGTTTCACGCGTGAATTCTTTGAAGCCTGTGACTTTGCCCATCCTGAAAACCGGAGGTTAGAGATTGGGGTTGGCAACGAGTGCCTGGGCGGCAAGCGTCACACCGCAAATCTCCGCTAAACCCTAACTCCTAACCACCAACCCCTAATTCCTGCCTGCTGATCGCTGGAAGCCGCGGGATGCCCAGCACTCGCTTGTATTCGTGCGGGAAGACTTTTACGAACCTTGGGAGCATTTCCTCCCAATTATCAAGAATCCAGCGCGCCTGCGGGCTGCCGGTGTACTCGGCGTGGCGGCCAGTCAAGCTCCGCAGCGTCTCTACGTCCGCATCGTCCGTAACCGGCTCAAGGTCCACCTGGCGGCGATTGCACTTGACCGCGGCGAACTCGCCGGCAGAATCCAAAACCATGGCGACCCCGCCCGTCATTCCGGCGGCGAAATTGCGACCCGTGCGGCCCAGAACGATGACGAGTCCCCGCGTCATATACTCGCAGCCGTGATCTCCCACGCCTTCCACGACGGCCGTTGCTCCGGAATTGCGCACCGCAAAGCGTTCGCCGGCCATGCCGTTGAAGAAGGCTTCGCCGCTGGTCGCACCGTAAAGCGAGACATTGCCAATGAGAATGTTTTCCTCAGGCACGAATTCAGACCCTCTCGGCGGATAAACGATCAGCCTGCCTCCCGAAAGCCCTTTGCCCGTGTAGTCGTTGGCCTCGCCTTCGAGCCTGAGTGTCACGCCAGGAGCGAGAAACGCTCCAAAGCTTTGTCCAGCCGAGCCGGTGAATTGAATCTGTATGGTATCCTCCGGCAAGCCGCCGCTGCCATGCCGCCGTGCAATCTCGCCGCTCAACATGGCGCCCACCGAGCGGTGCACGTTGCGAATGGGAAGGCTGAGCGAAACGGGCCGTAGCTCGTCGATGGCTTCGCGAGTGTGTTCGATCAAGCTCACGTCCAGGGACTTCTCGATGCCGTGATTCTGTGCAATCGTCGAACGCCGGCCCACATGCGACGGGACAGGAGGGTTGTGAAGAATGGAAGAAAGATCGATGTATTTCCCTTTCCAGTGATCGATGTTCGTTCGCTGCACGAGGCAATCCACGCGGCCGACCATTTCCTCGAGCCGGCGGAATCCAAGGCTCGCCATAACCGCGCGCAAATCTTCGGCAACATAGAAGAAATAGTTGATCACGTTCTCAGGCTGTCCCTGGAATTTCTTTCGCAGGTCGGGGTCCTGCGTGGCGATGCCGACGGGACATGTGTTCAAATGGCATTTGCGCATCATGATGCATCCCATGGCAATGAGTGGCGCAGTTGAAAATCCGAATTCCTCAGCGCCGAGCAGCGCCGCCAGCGCTACGTCGCGTCCTGTTTGGAGTTTTCCGTCCACCTGCAATCGCACGCGGCTACGCAGATCGTTCATCACCAGCACTTGCTGCGTTTCCGCCAGACCCAGCTCCCAGGGAATGCCTGCGTGACGAATCGAGCTGATGGGCGAAGCGCCAGTGCCACCGTCGTAACCGCTGATGAGGATGACGTCTGCGTGCGCCTTAGCTACGCCCGCAGCCACCGTGCCCACGCCGGCCTCGGCGACGAGCTTCACGGAAATCCGCGCTTCGGGATTCACCATCTTCAGGTCGTAGATGAGTTGTGCCAGGTCTTCGATCGAATAGATGTCGTGATGCGGAGGAGGAGAAACCAGTGTGACGCCAGGAATGGAATGGCGGACGCGCGCGATCACTTCATCCACTTTATGTCCTGGCAACTGTCCGCCCTCGCCCGGCTTGGCGCCCTGGGCGATCTTGATCTGCAAATCGTCGGCGTTGACCAGGTAATTCACCGTGACGCCAAACCGCGCGGATGCCACCTGCTTGATCCGGCTGCGCCGCAGGTCGCCATTTTCATCCGGAGTGAATCGGGCTTCGTCTTCGCCGCCTTCTCCCGTGTTCGAGCGTCCGCCAATGCGGTTCATGGCGATCGCCAGCGTCTCATGAGCTTCCTTGCTGATTGAGCCGAAAGACATGGCGCCCGTGGCAAACCGCTTCACGAGGCTTGCGGCCGGCTCAACTTCTTCGAGAGCCACGGGATCGGCGGCGGGCCTGAACTCCAGCATGCCGCGCAGCATCATCAAGTCCCGGTTTTGCCGGTTCACGATGTCAGCAAACTCGCGGAATGTCGCATAGCTCGACTGGCGCACGGCGTGTTGCAACTTACTGACCGTATCAGGATTCAGCAAGTGGCGTTCGCCGCCGATGCGAAACTGATATTCGCCGCCAACGCGGAGCTCAGTTTCCGATTCTGCCGGCCGTTTCAAAGCGAACTCATGCTTCTGGAGCGCCTCGCGCGCCAGCACTTCCATGCTCACGCCTTCAATGCGCGAAGCGGTTCCGGTAAAATACCGCTCCACCAGCGCGCGATTCAGGCCGACCGCTTCAAAGATCTGCGCGCCTTGATAGCTTTGCAGCGTGGAAATGCCCATCTTGGAAAAGATTTTAAGGAGGCCTTTGTCCATCGCCTTCAAGTAGTTCGTCATGACCTTTTCACAGGTCACGCCTGGCGGAAGGCTGCCGTTTTCGACCATGTCCTCGAGCGTCTCGAGGGCGAGGTAGGGATTCACCGCACTGGCGCCGTATCCGAGCAGCAAGGCAAAATGCATCACTTCGCGCGGCTCTCCAGATTCGACAATGAGGGCCACCTGATTCCGCGTTTCCTCCCGCACCAGATGGTTGTGGACGGCCGAGAGCGCCAGCAGGCTTGGAATCGGCGCATAGTGGCGATCCACATCGCGATCGGAAAGGATGACGATCGTGTAGCCGGACTTGATAGCGAGCGAGGCGCGCCGGCACAAATCGTCGATATACCTTGCCATTTCCCGGCCACCGTCCTCCACCGGGAAAAGCATCGGAAGCGTCGTCGCCAGAAAATCTCCCCAGCTCACCCGGCGCAGCTTTTCGAGTCTCTTATTGGAAATAACCGGATGCCGAAGCTTCAGCGTATGGCACTGCCGCGCCGATTCTTCCAGGACGTTGCCTTCCCTGCCGATGTAGCTGTTTAGCGACATCACCAGATCCTCGCGAATGGGATCGATGGCAGGGTTAGTTACCTGGGCGAACATCTGCTTGAAATAATTGAAAAGCAGTTGAGGCTTGTCGGAAAGACAGGCCAGCGGCGTGTCAATTCCCATGGAGCCTACAGGCTCTTCGCCTTTCTCGCCCATGGGACCCAGAATGAACTTTAGGTCTTCGTCTGTATATCCAAACGCTCTCTGCCGCATCCGCAGCGTCTCATGATTAATGGTCCTGACGTTTGCGGGCGCGGGCAGATGATCCAGCGTAATGCGATTCTCCTTAAGCCATTGAGCGTAAGGCTGGCGCGCCGCAAGCTGCTCCTTGATTTCGGCATCGGGAATCAGTCGCTTTCGCTCCGTGTCCACCAAAAGCATCTTGCCGGGCTCGAGGCGGCCTTTCATTCGCACGCGCTCAGGAGCGACGGGAAGCACGCCGGCCTCGGACGCCATGATCACCAGCCCATCGTGCGTGACGAGGAAGCGCCCGGGCCGAAGCCCGTTGCGATCCAGTTTCGCGCCGATCACGCGTCCATCCGTAAAGGCCACGGCCGCCGGCCCGTCCCACGGCTCCATCAGCGAGGCATGAAACTCATAGAAGGCCCGAACGTCTTCCGGCATGGTAGGATCGCCATCCCACGCTTCCGGGATCAACATGGAAAGCACGTGCGGCAAGCTGCGCCCGGAAAGCATCAGCAGTTCGACGGTGTTATCGAGCATGGCGGAGTCGCTTCCGCCAGGCGTAATGATGGGAATCAGCTTCTTGATGTCGTCGCCGAAGAGCGGAGAAGCCAGCATCGATTGGCGGGCGTACATCCAGTTGACGTTTCCACGGAGCGTGTTGATTTCACCGTTGTGGCAAAGAACACGGTACGGATGGGCGAGATGCCAGGTGGGAAACGTATTGGTGGAGAAGCGTTGGTGCACGAGACATAGGGCGCTCAAGACCACCGGGTCGGATAGCTCGTGATAAAAGTGGGCGATTTGCGGCGCCAGGAGTAAGCCCTTATAGACAATAGTACGCGTGGAGAGTGAAGGAATGTAGAAGAAGTCTTTTCCCTTCAGATCGCTCTTGGCGATTTCAGATTCCGCGCGCTTACGCATCACGTAAAGTTTGCGCTCGAGCGCATCGGCATCCATGGCGCGCACGCCGCGAACGAAAATCTGCTCGATATACGGTTGCGTGGAGCGAGCGAGCCGTCCAATGGCGTTCGCATTGATCGGTGTATCGCGCCAGCCGAGAACTTTCAGGCCCTCTTCGGCCGCGATCTTCTCAATTACCCCTTCCGTCAGCATCCTTTCGTGGCGCTCGACAGGAAGAAAGATCATGCCCACGCCGTACTCTCCGGACGGAGGCAAAGTGAATCCCAGGTTCGAACATTCGCGCTCGAAGAACGCGTGCGGAATCTGAATGAGCACGCCGGCGCCATCGCCGGTTTGCGGATCGCAGCCACACGCGCCGCGGTGCGTCAGGTTCACAAGGATTTCGATGCCCTTGGCGATGACGTCGTGGGACTTTCGGCCGTCAATACTGGCTACGAACCCGATGCCGCATGCGTCGCGCTCATGCCACGGGTCATAGAGCCCTTGGGGCGGGGGAAGCACAGGCTTGGCATTCCATTCCTGTCTGGGATCGGCATGGTCGTGTTGTGGATCGGTACTTGCACACATAACAAAAGGGATAGCTCAAGCACCCAGCTACTCCAGAAACTACAGGTTACCTTGAATTATCAGGCTCGCTCAATGCGCGGGTGAAATTAATAGTTTTTATCGAGAGCATAAACGCCGATGCGCTCAACGAATGCCAAGAATTTTGTGGATTTGCAGACTCAAGCGCCAGCGCGGGTGCTCGAGGCAGTAGCGAAGCGCCTGAACCGTATTCTCTTCGCGTTCCGGCCCATCCATGGGTTGAAGGTAAAAAAAGTGAAAATTGAGACGTTCGAATCGTTCCGGCTCCGCACCGCGCTGCGGATAAACCAACTTCAGCTCGTCACCTTCGGTCAGAACCAGCGGCGCCGCCGCTTTCGGGCTGACGGTAATCCAATCGATTTCTGGCGGAGGCAGGCGCGTTCCGTTGGTCTCGATCGCCACTTCCATCTCCAGCCGATGCATGGCGCTGACCAACTCTTCGTCCAACTGCAACAAAGGCTCGCCGCCCGTGCAGATGACATAAGGCCGGCCGTCGCCTGGCCACATCCGGCGCAGCGTTTCGGCCAACTCGTCCGCGAACGAAAAAAATCCCCCGCCTTGGCCATTTGTTCCTACAAAATCAGTGTCACAAAACTGGCAAACCGCTTCCTCGCGGTCTTCTTCATGTCCCGACCAAAGATTGCAACCGGCAAAACGGCAGAAAACCGCGGGTGTCCCCACTCGGGCTCCCTCACCCTGCAAGCTGTAGAAGATTTCCTTCAGTTTGTATGCCATACAGAGAAATCGGCTAACAGCAATCAGCAGTCAATCGCCAGGCGCCAGAAATTAGCGTCCGGCGCGTGCAGGGCCGCGCCCAGCATGTTCGCAACGGCCGCTGAGCTTGTCTCTGACGGAGGTCTGCTGTTAGCTGACCGCTGACTGCTCATCGCTGAAGACTGATAGCTGACGCCTGATCACTTACCACTTTCTATCCTCGCCGGATCTTGCAAGCCGAGTTTGGCAAATGCGCTTTGGCGCAACTGGCACGCGTCACATTCGCCGCAGGGTTCGCCTTGCGGCGATGGGTCGTAACAACTAACGGTCCGGGAATAATCCACGCCGAGAGCAAGTCCCTTTTGGATGATTTCTGATTTATGCAGATGAATCAGCGGCGTATGGATTTGAGTTTTCCGCCTGCCCTCCACGCCTGCCTTCGTGGCCAGATCGGCCATGCGTTGAAAAGCCTCGATGTATTCGGGACGGCAATCGGGATAGCCGCTGTAATCGAGCACGTTGACGCCGATGAAGATATCGGCTGCGTCCAACGTCTCCGCCCAGGCCAACGCGATGGACAGGAAAACGGTGTTGCGGGCGGGGACATACGTGGGCGGAATCGCGTGATTCGCGGTAAGATCGCGGCCTTTGGGAACGGAGATGTCATCCGTCAATGCGGAGCCACCGAAGGCTCGCAAATCCACACTGAAGATCCTGTGCTCGCGCGCACCCATGGTCTTGGCGAGTCGTTGCGCTGCGTTCAACTCTCCTTCATGCCTTTGACCATAGCGGAAGGACAGAGCGTACACTTCGTAACCTTCGCTCAGGGCAATCGCCAGCAGCGTGGCGGAATCTAATCCGCCGCTAAGGAGAACGATGGCTCGCGGTTTTGGCGAATGCTCCATAACGTAAATCTAACGGTTCGTCGCTCAGGCCGAGTCATCGCCGCGAGCTGTGGCCTACGGTCCCTGGCGTTTTGCCTTAGTCCTAAACCCGTCTGCTTTACTCCAGCGCGCAGTAATCCTGGATTCCAGCCCGCCCCTTGGGGTGAATTCTCCTATGACTTCAGCCTGAATCGGATCGGCGGTCTTGACCACATCACGCAAGAAACGGTTCACGACGTTCTCGTAGAAGATGCCGAGGTTGCGGTAGGCCAACAAGTACATCTTGAGCGATTTGAGCTCGATGCACTTATTCCGGGGAATGTATCTCAACGTGAGCTTTCCAAAATCCGGAAGCCCGGTCTTGGGGCAGACAGATGTGAATTCGGGAATCTGAACCTCAATCTCGTAGGCAGGATATTGGTTTGGCCACGTTTCGATGGCCGGCAAAGCGTGTCCAAGTCCCGCTCGTGCGTGTTCTTCCGTATAGGCTTTAGGCATCGTAGATAATTTTAGCAGGGATATCGCCCGGTTACTGCGTGCGGGACGGAACTTCCAGTTCGTGAAATACGAGCGAATCGAAGATGGCGAGGACTTCCTTGCGGTAATCAACCATACGCTTGACGGTCGCCCGATACCACGGATCGCGCGTGGCCAGGCGCTGCCAGCTTTCAAGTACGTTGGGAGGGACGTCAATATCCGCGCGAAGCTTTTGCAGCGGATAGCCACGCAGAAACAGCCCATAAAAGAAGGCTGCCTCGTAGCGCGGCTCGGTCAGGTTGATTTCGACGTCTCGCATAATACAGTTTAGGAGCTTCTTCGAACACGACGCAAGGCCTTCGAGTCCGAGAAAAGAGTACCAAAGCATAACTCAAGAATCTTTGTCAAGACATTACTTGCGCTGCGCGCCGCTACATTGGCGCGTTGGGTGTGTTTGACAGGCTAGATGAGCGCATGTTAGGCTGGCGGTTTGCCTTATTACTGACAACGATGCTTGGCGAAGGGAGCCGAAAGTGGGTCTTAGCAACACAACTTATGTATTTACTTCTGAATCAGTTACGGAAGGCCATCCCGACAAGATGTGCGACCAGATATCGGACGCCGTGCTGGACGCCGCGCTTCGCGACGATCCTTCGAGCCGGGTCGCCTGCGAGTCGATGGTGAAGGACCAGTCGGTTTACGTTATGGGCGAGATCACAAGTAGGGCAAAGCCAGATGTTGAGGCGCTGGTCCGGGACACGGTGCGCGAAATTGGCTACACTGACCCTGCTTCCGGATTTACTGCCCAGGACTGCAACGTCATCGTCAATCTTTCACTCCAGAGCACCGATATTGGAATGGGGGTTGAAACGGGCGGAGCAGGGGATCAGGGATTAATGTTCGGGTATGCCTGCGATGAGACCGAGGAACTGATGCCTTTGCCCATCACTTTGGCGCACAAGCTGGTTCAGCGCCTGGCCGAGGTAAGGCGCAAAGGTACCCTCAGCTTCATTCGTCCTGACGGCAAATCTCAGGTGACGGTTCAGTACGAACACGGCAAGCCCACTCGTGTGGAAGCCGTCGTGGTTTCCACGCAGCATACGGAAGACGTCACGCACGACACGCTTATGGAGGCCGTCGTTGAATGTGTCGTCAAGCCGGTGATTCCGGCGTTGATGATGGATTCGAACACGAAACTGCACATCAACCCTACGGGCCGATTTGTGACGGGCGGGCCTGTGGGCGATTCCGGGCTTACCGGGCGTAAGATTATCGTGGATACCTACGGCGGCACAGCGCATCACGGCGGAGGTGCGTTCTCCGGGAAAGACCCGACTAAAGTAGACCGCTCTGCCGCCTATATGGCGCGATACATTGCCAAGAACCTGGTTGCGGCAGGCGTAGCCAACCGTGTCGAGGTTCAGTTAGCTTATGCGATTGGCGTGGCAGAGCCGGTATCTGTGATGGTGGAAACTTTCGGCACTGGCAAGGTGGATCACGCGGCATTGGAAAAAATGATTCGGAAACATTTTCAGTTGACGCCGCGCGGCATCATCCAGTCCCTCGATCTTCTCCGCCCAATTTATAAAAAGACGGCCGCTTATGGCCATTTTGGCCGGAGGGAGCCAGGATTTACTTGGGAAATGACGGATAAATCCGCAGAACTTCGTAGAGAGGCAGGAGTCTGATGGCAAGCACGATCGTAACCAGCGTCAATCACGATGTTAAAGACCTTGGCTTGGCGGCCAAAGGGAAAGCCCGAATCGAATGGGCGGAACAGTGGATGCCCGTATTACGCCTTATTCGGGCGCGATTCGCCAAGGAGAAGCCGCTACGGGGAATTCGCCTTTCAGCGTGCTTGCACGTCACGACAGAGACCGCCAACCTTGCCATCACGCTCAAGGAGGGTGGGGCCAGCGTCGTGGTTTGCGCTTCCAATCCTCTCAGCACCCAGGATGACGTGGCGGCGAGCCTGGTGCAGGATTACGAGATTCCCGTTTTCGCCATTAAGGGCGAGGACAACGAATCCTATTACAGCCACATCATGTCCGCACTCGCTCACCGGCCGCAGTTGACCATGGACGACGGCGCGGACTTGGTGACGACGATTCTGACCAAGCGGCATGAGTTGGCTTCCGAAGTTTTGGGCGGAACGGAGGAGACGACGACGGGGGTCATCCGGCTACGCAGCATGGCGCGCGAGGGCGTGCTCCGCTTTCCGATCATTGCTGTCAACGACGCGGACACCAAGCATCTTTTCGACAATCGTTATGGAACGGGGCAATCAACCATCGACGGCATCATCCGCGCCACGAACGTTCTGATGGCTGGGATGAACGTGGTGGTGGCAGGTTATGGCTGGTGCGGACGCGGCTTTGCGATGCGTGCCGATGGCCTGGGAGCCAACGTGATTGTGACAGAAGTGAATCCTACCCGGGCGCTCGAAGCCGTCATGGACGGTTACCGCGTCATGCCCATGGAAGAGGCGGCCAAAATCGGAGACATTTTCGTGACCTTGACGGGAGACAAGGATGTCATTCGCGAAGAGCACTTCGCTACCATGAAAAGCGGCGCCATTGTTTGCAATTCCGGCCACTTTAACGTGGAGATTGACATCCCCGCGCTGGTGCAGCTTTCGAAAGGCAAGCGCCAGCCGCGCGAGTTTGTGGATGAGTATATCCTGCGTGACGGCAGGAAGATTTGCTTGTTGGGTGAAGGCCGGTTGATCAACCTGGCGGCTGCGGAGGGACATCCGGCCGTGGTGATGGATATGAGTTTTGCCAACCAAGCGCTTTGCGCGGAATACATGGCACAACATGGCCGCGAGCTTGAAAAGAGAGTGCACGTGGTGCCTGTGGAAATTGACCGGGAAATCGCCCGGCTCAAGCTTGACGCGCTTGGCGTGCATATTGACCGCCTCACTCCAGAACAAGAAGAATATCTGGCGTCATGGTCTGAAGGGACATAGCGGGTTGCCTGCAGCCGTTCTTGCGCTCGTCACCCGCAGGGGTTCGCTCTCGTTCTGAGCCTGCCGAATGTTTTAGAGCGGACGTAACTATTCGCCGCAATCGGCAACTTACTGAAGTAAGCCAACCGCTCTGTGCGTAACCACGAACAATCGACTACGTGCCACGGAGGACGAGGCTCTGGTCCTGTGAATCCGTCAAGCACAGAATCGAGTCTCCACATCCCCCGATGAAAGAGTCAGCACAACGAGCTTTGGATACGTCGGCCGCGCGTGGTGCAACTTATGCGGACGTGCGTGTCATAGACATCCGCCAGCGGTATCTTTCCACTAAGAACGGGCAGGCAGCGCAAGTGCGTGACTCGGAATCGCTCGGCCTAGGGATTCGGGTGATTGCCGATGGAAGCTGGGGGTTCGCCTCAACGTGCTATCTGGATGTCACCTCGGTGGATGCGGTTGCGGCACAAGCCGTTGAGGTGGCGCGCGCGAGCGCGCTGTGCCGGAAGCGGGAGGTCATGCTCGCGCCCGAAGGCAAGGTGGTAGACCGTTGGGAGGGCGAATGCCAGATTGACCCATTCTCCTTGCCTGTTTCCACTTGTCTCGACTTGATGCTCCGCGTAGACCAGGAGTTGCGACGCGTTCAAGGCATCACCTTAGCTGAAGCTTCTATGGATTTTCGGCGTGTCGATCAGCTCTTCGTTTCGTCGGAAGGGTCTGAGATTCGGCAGGTGAAAACGCAAACGGGCGCCGGCTTCGTAGCCACTTCATTTTCCGGAGATCAGATTCAGAGGCGTTCGTATCCGAACTCGTTTGGAGGACAATACCAGACGCGCGGCTACGAATTGGTTGAAGAGCTGGACTTGCTCAAGCACGCACCCCGCATTGCCGAAGAGGCAGCGGAACTACACCGGTGTGATCAGTGCCCCGAAGGCTTCTTCGACATCATTCTTGGCTCGTCGCAGGTGGGTTTGCAGATTCACGAATCGATTGGGCATCCTATCGAGCTCGATCGCGTATTGGGCGACGAAGCCAACTATGCCGGAATGAGTTTCCTGACGCTCGATCAACCCGGCCGGCTCCAGTATGGCTCCCCGGCCATTAATGTCGTCGCGGATGCGACCGTCGCGCACGGCCCCGGCCTGGGCACCTTTGCTTATGACGATGAAGGCGTGCCGGCGCAGTCCACACCTATCATTCAAAATGGCCTCTTTGTGGGCTATCTCACTTCCCGCGAGTCGGCGGCGATGACGGGCCGCGCCCGGTCGAGCGGAGCCATGCGCGCCGAGGCATGGAATCGCATTCCACTCATTCGCATGACGAATGTGAGCCTGCTCCCAGGCAACGGAACGTTGGAGGATTTGATCGCCGACACTGGGGAAGGCATCTACATGGAGACGAACCGAAGCTGGTCCATTGATGATCGCCGTTACAACTTTCAGTTTGGTACTGAGGTGGGCTGGGAAATCCGTAACGGACGCAAGACGCGCATGTTGAAGAATCCCAGTTATGGGGGAATCACCACCGAGTTTTGGAATGCTTGCGATGCGGTGTGCGGGCCGGAAGACTGGGTGCTTTGGGGCACGCCGAACTGCGGGAAGGGTCAGCCTCCGCAAACCATGGGCACGGGTCACGGAGCGTCACCGGTGCGCATCCGGAAAATCCATGTCGGCGTGGCTTACCAACAATGAGATTTGGCCATTGAGTCATCGGTTCGTTGATTCAATGGAAAAACCACTCAACCGATGAATCTATCCCGCCAATTTGCCGACGAGATATTCAGTAAGGTCCTCAAGTATTCGACCGCAGAGGAAACGGAAGCCAGTGTCACCGGGACTTCCTATTCCTTGACACGCTTTGCCAACAACACCATCCACCAGAACGTCGCGGAAGAAGACATCGTCCTCTCCATCCGTGCCGTTTCCGGCCAACGCACGGCGCGAACGAGCACGAACCGCTTCGACGATGCGTCGGTACGCCGCGCCTGTGAGACGGCTCTGGCGCTTGCCGAGCTTCAGGCGCCCGATCCGGACCTGCTTCCTGTTCCCGGGCCGCAAACTTACCGTCCTGTGGACCGGTACGACGGCGAAACGGCTGAGTTGGACCCTCGCTCGCGCGCGGAGACGGTCGGGCGAGTGATCGAGCGCGCCGAACACGACGGCCTCACGGCTGCCGGTGCTTTTTCCAGTGGATCCGTGGCGCACGGTCTCTATACTTCCCGCGGTCTTTCAGTGTTTCATGAGGAGTCCGTATCCGAGTTTTCCGTCACCATGCTCGGCGCCTCCAGCTCAGGCTGGGCCAAGCGAACCGGCCAACGGTGGCGAATGCTTGATATCGAAGATGCTGCCAACTGCGCTGCCCGGAAGGCCCTCGAGAGCCGCGAGCCGCGTGAGGTTCCAGCGGGCAAATATACAGTAATCCTGGAGCCGGCTGCCCTGCTGGATATGTTTGGATTTCTGCTTCTCGACTTTGGCGCGCTCGCCGTCGACGAGCAGCGAAGCAGCCTCACGGGCCGGTTGAACCAGAAGGTCTTTGGCAGCAACATCCATATTGCGGACGATGTTTACCATCCGCTCCAGGGCGGCGCTCCGTTCGACGGCGAGGGCATTCCTCGCGAGCGCGTCGAATTAGTCAAGGATGGAATTGTAAAGAACCTGGTTTACTCTCGTCAGAGCGCCCGCAAGCATCACGTCCCTGCCACTGGCCATGGCTTTCCCCTGCCAAACGAATACGGCGAAGCGCCAGTGAATATTGTGATGAAAGGCGGCCCGCACAGCCACGAAGCAATGATCCGCTCAACTTCGCGGGGGCTTCTCGTGACGCGTCTCTGGTACATCCGCGAAGTGGACCCTTATAAGAAGATCCTAACCGGCATGACGCGCGATGGCACGTTCTGGATTGAGGACGGCGAAATCAAATACGGCGTCAAGAATCTCCGGTTCAATGCAAGCATCATCGATCTACTCAACTGTGTGGAAATGATGAGCCCCTCCAAGCGCACGGCCGGCGAGGAATCCATTGAAATGGTCGTGCCCGCGGTGAAAGTCCTTGATTTCAATTTTTCTTCCTTGACTAAGTTCTAAGAACCGATCATCGCCGTGCTGTTCGGCGCTGCGAAAGATGAAACGGGTCGAGCTTTTGGCCTCGTGCGGATTTGCAGGTCCAAAAGCGGGTATCCGGGCAAGCCACACGAGCTCTGAAGTTTTGAAAAGGCATTTGTTGGCCGGGTGAATTCAGCCTGGGTGACGCGCGACACGGACAATACCGTCAAGGCCGTGAAGAAACAAGCACGGAATCACGTCAACCGCAAGCTCAGCGAGTCCGGCGGAACGCCCGCCGAGCCTACCGGCGCGGTCTCGGGAGAGTTTGTCACCGAGATGTTCAAGTACGACGGTGGAAGGCAGGTCACGGTGTACGTTCCGCCTGACCCGCCCGAAGCAATCGTCTTCGCCGGTGACGGTCAGCGAATCTCGAAGTGAGGCCGGTTGCTCGAGAAGGCCGGCGTACCGTCCACCATGATCGTCGGTGTAAATGGGTTGACCGATGAGACGCTGCGGCTCCAGGAATACTCACCGGGCTTTGAGCCAGAGCGCTTCGCGGCACACGAGAAGTTCTTCGTTGAGGACGTTCGCCGATGGACGGTGTCGCATTTTGGCGTGGCGCTGCCCATTGAACGCACGGCAGTGTTCGGCGTCTCGGCGGGTGGAGAGCTGGCCCTTGCTCTTGGGCTCCGGCATCCACATCTTTACGGTGCGGTCTTCTCCGCCCCGCCTGGCGGCGGTTACAAGCCGCCCGGCGTTATGCCGAGTCCGCTTCCGCGCACCTACCTTGTCGCTGGCACACAGGAGCCGTTCTTCCTCGAGAATGCAAGGAGGTGGGCGGACGCGCTGCGCGATGCAGATGCGGATGTCGTCATGAATGAGCGAGCTGGGTCACACGGTGGCGCATTCTGGCGAGAAGAGTTCCCGCTGATGGTGGCGTGGGCATTCGGACGATGATGCATCGGTTCCCTTTCAGGCCGGTGCTCACGCTTTCGCCCGGAAAACCAAAGGTTTTTCCGCCACTAAGGCGGCAATGCCGCAGCTTTCATCTCGGGGCTTCGCTCATGTGGACAACGCTGCCACAACTCTGATGGGGGCTCAGACATGGACTTTTTGCTCGGCGGCATCCCAAACTGCCTTTAAGCCCTTATTCAGCGCGATGTTGCCAATCCAGGACGCTCGTGCCGCTTCAAAGCCTGCAACGATACCCGCATTGGGAGTTTTTCGGGAGTGGACGCAATCAAGAAAGTTTCGCACGTGGTCGATGGTGCCGTCGTGCTCGGAGCGAATGTAGATTTCCGGCTCCGGATGATTCTTGTGGGGCTCCCAGGGAGCGTTCTCAGGGTAAACGGCCAGGCGAGCCCGGTCAATCTTCAGCGTGGCCTTGGTGCCCCGGAACACGATTCCGCCATCGTCCATGCTCTCGCTGAGTACGCTCGTGAAGGTGACGTTCATTTTTCCGGGATATTCGTACGCTGCCGTGATCGTGTCGGGACATTGCCACTTCATGAAGTAGACATCACCGGTGGTGGTGGCCGTGAGGGGCGCGGGCTGATTCTGATACCACTGGATCACGTCGATCCAATGGGTGAGCAGGTCCGTCAGGATTCCACCACCGAAGTCCCAGAAGAATCGCCAGTGAATGAACTTCTCTTGGGTGTAGGGCTGGTCGGGAGCATCACCCAGCCATGTTTTCCAGTTCAATTTCGTAACGTCCACCGGATGCTTTGCCATCCAGCCCCGATTGGCAATGTAGTTCTGATACCAGTAGGTGTGGACGAAGTAGACCTCGCCTAGAATGCCGTCTTCCACCAGTTGCTTGCCGACGACCCAATGCGGCCAGCTCCGTTGCTGCATCCCGGTCTGGACGACGCGCCCGGAAGCTTGAACGGCCTTCACCATGGTCTCCCCTTCCTCGATGGAATGCATGACCGGCTTCTCGCAGTAAGCGTCCTTGCCTGCGCCGACCGCGTCGATTAACACCTGCTTATGCCAGTGATCAGGAGTTGCTATCAAAACAGCGTCGACGTCCTTGCGGTCGAGGACGTGGCGATAATCGCCGTACGCCTGAACCGGTGGCGAGCTCAGGTTCTGCTCCCTGATGCGCCGCGGCTCATAGACGTCACACACCGCGGCTACCTCGACGTCCGGGTTGTTTCTGAAGATCGAGAAGTCGTAACTGCCGCGTTCCCCGCAACCGATGAGCGCCATGCGAATCCGGTTGTTGGCGCCGAACACTCGTGCGGGCGCTGGAACACCCCATGCGGCCACGCCCGCGCCTGCCGCAGTGCCCTTCAGAAATTGCCTTCGGGTCACGCCCGAGTTCTTCGCAACCATGGTTTGTGGATCCTCCCGAATTCAGATCCGGCAAAGTCAGGCCGCCGGTTGAGCCATTCCTCTTCGCCGGATATCGGCGGACGAAGAGCCGACCAAAACCGATGACCCACGATCAACGTCCTACTCTCACGGGCAAAGTGGCCCATTCCAACTGAGAGTTCCCAGTCGTCCGGACGCTTAGTTTAATACAAAGACTGTTCCCAACGCTTGCCGAGTTTCCATCATCGGCTTTAATCCTGGCGGACCTGAGGAGCTATGTTCGTAGGATTGAATCTAACCCGCGATATTGTTATCTCCTATTGCACTCGATAGACATAAACTTTCCCGGAAGCGCTGCCTCGAGGCGGAATCGTGATGAACAGGCGCTGCATCTCGGGCACCAGGAATTCATTCTTTCCGCCTGCCGCTGAGGCGATATTTCGCCTGCCCATCGTAACCGGCCACGTTGAAGCGACCGCATGCGTGCGCCGGTTGACGACGTCGACGAGGCCCTTGGAGGGATTATTGACGTAGAGCAGGGGCTCGATGGCTTCAGTGCCATGGCCTCGAGGGTGTCACCTTCAATTTTGATGTTGGCAACCTTTTTGCCGGCCGTTGTGTTCACAACGCTCAGCATGTGGAATGCCGATCGGGCCGATGGCGCGTAGATAGCGGCCAGTGCGAAGGTTGAACACGAGAACCTCATGGGCGCTCTCCGCAGCCCAAAAAGACCGGTTGTACCCTGGGTCAACTCCAAGGTGGTCAAACCGTCCCTTGACGCTGGCAGGTATGTTGTATTTCACTACGAGCTTGAGTGGTGGGGCGGCTTGTGCTGCCGCCGTAAGGACGGTTAAGAATGCTGCCGTCAACCCAATAGCGCCCGACTTTTTCATTGAATTCCTCCTCATCGACAAACGGGGAAAACGGGAGAGAGCTGGCGAGAGGAAGCGACGTGGGGCGATACGTGACCGCGGCCCTTCATCGCGCCGCATTTCTCTTCCAGGCGGTGCCGGTGCGAGGCTTGCGACGCGCCTTAGCATTTCTCTCCACCCTGATTTTCCAAGCCGTGCGTAGAGCGCCCGTGAGCACGTCCTCGGTCACCACCGCGAGGCGGACATGCGTCATTCCCATTCTTCCCCAACCGCCTGGAATGGGAACAAAGACTTCGGGCAGCTCCTCCACGAAGGCCTTCTGTTGGCCGAGCGTGAGTTTTATGTTTCCATAGCCCTGATCTACCGAGGCCAGCGTCGCAAAAATTCTACCTCCAACCCGAAAATCGGCCTTGCCCATATGGGAGCCTTCTTCGGCGCCTTCGAGGCCGAGCGCAATGCGCCGGAAGTCATTTGCATTCATGGCTGCGTCGCTCTTGTTTGGAATTCAGCATCATACACCCTCTCGGGACGTCTGGGGCCTAAGGCCCGGTCGATCGGATCAGGGAAGGGTTGACGACCCTTCGCTCGGCAGGCCACTCGGGCTACCCGCACCAAGCCACGCTGCCGATCTTCCCTTACCTCGTGGCCACCCTCACCGCGAGGTATCCTTTCGCCGTCGCTGCTCGCTAGCCTTTTCATTGATGTCCGCCGCTGGACGTATCTCGATGTCTCCGCACCCCAGCCTCAGTCCCGGACCCTGGGATAATGAGCTGGATTGCGTGATTCTGATCTCGCGCTTCCAGCACCTGAATTCCACCCAACTGCTCCTTCGTTTCCGCGTACGGACCGTCTGTCATCGCAACCTTTCCGTGCTTCCAAGACAAGGTCACCGCCATGTTGGCGGGCTGAAGAGGTTCCGCGGCGACCCAATGTCCGTTCTCCCGCAATTCGTCGTTGTAGCTGAAGCACTCGTCGAGCACGAAGTCGCGCTCGCTCTCAGACATGCTTTCGAACTTGCCTTCTCGATATAGCCCAAACAGGTGTATTTCACCGTCCCTCCTGTTCATACTCCGCGATCATCACTCCGGATTTTGTCACTTCGCCGCTCGCAAGCTTCATGGCGACGGGGTGGCTTGCAGTACCGAAAGGGGTCAGCGATGATCCGCACGCTATGCCGACGCCAGATGCCTGGCTCGTGCAAATGCAGCCAGAGCGTTTTCGCGGTAGATTCTTTTCAGTAAACTGTCCGACAGGTTGAAGCCGCTCGCAGGCCAGTGGTATTGATAGTCGAAGATGTAAAAATGCTCGTCGGCAGTTTCTAATACCCGGAAAGTCGTGCGATACATCTCCCGATCGTGACCCATGTCTGTGCCGTATAGAATGCGATCCCGGTATTTATTGAAGAATTGCGAGACAAAACGCGGAATGCAGGCCGTCTCAGCGTAGCGAGCGCCGATGTCCGCATACAGGTTAGGATTGCGATCGAACATTGCTCCGAGACTGGACAGGTCATTGCTCTGGTTGGTCAGGTGGCAGGCAAAGAATATGGTTTTGGGGTGTTTTTTTACGGCGCGCTCCAGACTCTCGATCAGTGCCTGGTGCCCCATAATGCCTGGCTTGACCGGGATGCGCCAAGTATAGCCATTCATCAGGCCGTCGTTGGTCTGGTCCATGGGTTCGTAGGCCCATGGCGGGTCGGAGACGTGGATACTCACGGGCATTCCTAACTTGCTGCACCTTTCGAAGAGGGGATCCAGCTTTGGATTGTCAGGGTGAGGCCGGGGCCCCGTGGGGCGAATGTGCCAACTCGCCGGCTCGGTTCCTATGGGAGCGCCAATGCCGCGCCCTTTTTCCTCAAGCTCTCCAACTCCCGTTGCTCCCAAGTCATGGCAGCGTTCCAATGCGTCAAGCGCGCGCCGTTCGAAGCCCGCTGAATTGAACCGCGCAAGATCGAACCCGCACCAAAGCTCGAAACGATCGGGATACGGGGAGAATCGTTTGCGAATTTCGTTGAACTGTTCCCCTGTCGCCATGGTCAGGACGATGCCTTTCTCCAGGCCAACCGCGTCCATGTTCCTGACCCATTGCTCGACCTGGCTGGGCGTGCGGGCGTAGGGGTGCGTATGGCAATCGATGACCGGATATCGTGCCTTACTGATCTTGGTTACCGGGATTCTATAAATGGACTTGGGACGGTAGTCCTTAAGCAGCAGCTTCTCCGGAGAAATTTCTCCTTGAGTGTGATCGGGAGCAGATCGTTCTTGGGCCTCCAGAACGCGGGAGTTTCGTCTGCCGGCCATTCCTCCTAATACTGTTCCGGTAAGTATGGTCAACGATCGTCGACGGTCCATGGTACCTCCTTCCGGCAAGTTCGAATGTTCACATAGGGTTGGTCCATTATTCATCCTGCCGGGTCCCCACTATGACCAATTCTCAAACCGTTCGCAAGACGGATCTTGCTTCTCGCAGGGCAAAGAACCCATGGGTGGATTGGCCGACGGAGAGACCCGAGGTAGACGCAGGGTGGCACCCCAATGCGGCAGCACGCTCGTAGGTCGCCGCTCAACGGAGAGCATGGAAAATACACGGGCTGGCAGCCGGCAGGGACGCCCGCGGTCGAGGCAACGGCGGCGAGACCTCCAGTTTTTTCCGGTCTGGATTTAAGCCCTATGTGACACCGATGATGGATACGACGCAACCCATGGGACGGAAACTGGCTTAGCTTCTCGTCGCGCAATTCCCCCTTGCTTACCGAGGGCCGAGGTGATAGTCTCGGTTACCGAGGGCATAAACATGAGCAAACCTCCCGATCTCGTGCAGGGCACCTTGGACATGTTGCTGCTTAAAGTTCTGGCGCTCGAGCCGATGAATGGGTTCGCCGTCAGCCAGCGGTTAAAGCAAGTATCCGGCGACGTTCTTCAGGTCAGCGACGGATCACTGTACCCGGCCTTGCACAAGTTGGAACAAGAAGGTTGGATCGCCGCTCGGTGGAAAGTGTCGGAGAAAGGCCGGCGCGCGAAATACTATTCGCTGACACGGCTCGGGCGGCGACAGCTTGAAAAGGATGCTCAAGACTGGGGCAGGCTCTCGGGCGCCATTTCGCGCGTGATCAAACTGAAAGAGGCCTGAGCGGAGCGAACGAGAAAGAAGGCGGCCATGCGACTGGAGCACTGGCGGTACACGATTCCCTTGCGGCTGCGGTCGGTATTCCGGCGCCAGCGCGCCGACGAAGAGCTCGACACAGAGTTGCGCGACCACGTCGAGTGCAAGACGGAAGAAAACATTGCCCGAGGCATGCTGCCTGAGGATGCCCGCCTCGCCGCGCTGCTCGACATGCAAGGAATCGAGCGAGCGAAGGAAGAGTGTCGCGACGCCCGCCATGTGACGTGGCTGCAGGACCTCGTGCAAGACCTTCGTTACGGCCTGCGCAGCCTGCGGAAATCCGCCGGCTTCACCGCGGTCGCCGTCCTCACCCTCGCCCTCGGCATCGGCGCGAACACCGCCATCTTCGCGCTCGTCAAGAGCATGCTTCTCCAGCCGCTGCCGGTCAGAGCAGGTGACCGGCTCGTCGTCATTTGGATTGATAATCTCAAGAATGGCTGGAGCCGAATCGGACCAAGCGGGCAGGACTATCTCGACTGGAAAATGCAGCAGAAGTCTTTCGAAGGTCTGTTTCTTTTCGAACACGGCACTGGGACGATAACCGGCTCGGGTGAGCCTGAGCAGGTGTCCGGTTTGCGCGTGACCACCAATTTCGGGGATTTCTTTGGAATCAAACCTATTCTTGGACGCACATTTCGTCTCGACGAGGCGAGCTCCCCGCACAATCTCATGATTCTGTCCTATGCCTATTGGCAGCGGAAATTCGGCGGTGACCCCCACATTGTCGGCCGCGGCCTGACCCTAAATGGCGAGCCTTATACAATCATCGGCGTGCTCCCCGCGAACTTGAGCACCCTCTTTGCGTACGATATTGTCGTTCCTTTCGATAACGCGCGGCTGAGACGAGACGATTCGGACCTGGGGGTCTTTGGCAGACTGAGGCGAGGCGTCACGCTCGAACAGGCATCCTCCGAGATGAATCTCATCATGCAACGAATTGCACGGCAGCGGCCCTCCCGCAAAGACTACGGTGCCTTCTTAATGCCGCTGCGCTCAGCCCGACTGCAGGACATAAGGCCCGCCCTTCTCCTGCTCCTCTGCGCTGCCGGTTTTGTGCTCCTCATCGCTTGCGCCAACGTCGCCAATCTCCTCCTGTCCCGCTCCATTGTGCGCCAGAGGGAAGTCGCGGTTCGAATGGCGTTGGGAGCCGGACGCGTACGCTTGTTGCGGCAATTCCTCACTGAAAGTACACTGCTCGCCCTTCTCGGCGGATGTGCAGGCCTGCTTTTAGCCGTGTGGAGCAACTATGCGTTAGCCGAGTCCATGCCTTCGCGCATCTTCGTGCCGAACGCAGCAGATCAAATCTCTCTGGCCAAGGCTCACATTGATGCCACGATATTCGTTTTTGCGCTCGTGATTTCTTTGCTCACCGGTATCATTTTCGGCCTGATTCCTGCATTGCAGAGTCTGCGCTGCAACTTCAACGAGTCCCTGAAGGAAGGCAAACGGGGCGCTTCCTCCGGCCGCCGTGGAAACCGGAGCCGAGCAGCATTAGTGATCGTGGAGAGCGCGTTGGCATTCGTTCTGGTGATTGGCGCGGGATTGATGCTGGAAAGTCTTTCCCGTCTTTTGGCCGCAAGCCCGGGATTCGAGCCCCACCACCTCCTGACGCTGCGGATCAAATTGCCCAATGACGCAAAAGATTCGAAGTACAAGGAACCCCGTCAACAAAGGGCCGCATTCCAGAATTTCCTGGCGCGGATCGAAGCGCTGCCCGGCATTCAATCCGCGGCTTTCGCCGAGATTCTGCCCCTGAGCCAAGATGATATGGATATGGGCGACTTCGTCATCCAGGACGCGACACCTTTGCCGCTGGGCCAGCATTTGGCCGCCAACTTTCGAGACGTCAGCCCGGGTTACTTCCGAACCATGGGGATTCCGTTGATTCGCGGCCGGGCATTCACCAACCAGGATAATCTCTCGCACGCGCGCGCCGTCATCATCGACGAGAGCTTCGCCCGCCATTTTTTCCCCCATGAAGATCCCATCGGCCATCATTTGCAAGTGCCGAGCACCTGGGTTCCGCGTGAGATTGTCGGAGTTGTCGGCGGAGTTCTCGAAACGGGATTCGACCAACAACCGCGCCCCACCATTTACTTCCCAACCGGGCAAACCTCAGACCAAACCATGAGCCTGGTTGTTCGCACCTCGATGCCGACGTCAACCATTCTTCCGGCAATAAAGCATGCGATTGGGTCCGTCGACAAAGAACAGCCGGTCTTCGAAGTTCGAACCATGGATCAAATCATCGCCGAAATCACTGCGGCGCAGCGCATCGCTTCTTGGGCGCTGGATGTTTTTGCACTTTTGGCGCTGGCCCTGGCCGCGATCGGCATTTACGGCGTAACATCCTATACCGTCAGCCAGAGGGTTCACGAAGTCGGCATACGCATGGCGCTCGGCGCACAGCCCGCCGACGTGATGAGGCTCGTTTTAGGACAAGGCCTGAAGCCTGCGGTTTTGGGTGTAGGAACCGGCGTTTTGGCATCTCTCGGCTTGACACGTTTGATGTCCGGTTTACTTTATGGTGTCAGCGCCACCGATCCGCTCACTTTTGTTGGCGTTGCGATCCTGCTCCTACTTGTCGCGCTCGCTGCCTGCTGCATCCCTGCCCGCCGCGCCCTGCGCGTCGACCCGATGGCCGCGCTAAGGTACGAATGACACGGTCTCGCCAACCTAGCTCAACCTCCCTTTAAGTATTGGGGGGCCTGCGGACGTCGCACCGGCCCGTTGAATGTACCTCACTTCTTTCGCGCCCCTCGCGCCCTGGCGCGGCCGGGAAGGGTGAGGCTGTTCAGATTCACATTGCCGCACGCAAGCGATGCAACCCGAACCGCGGGGGACCTCGGTTCCGAGGTGGTAGTGCTCGCAGCTTGGCCACGCTGCGTTAACTCCTCGACGCGCTGCACCAATAGGATTCGGGCCATCCGGCCTCGAATGGACTTTGCCTCAACCTTGTAGTACATTCTAGAAGTCCTATCCTTCCAACATTTTTTTGGGATCAAATTGGCGTCGAATCGCTTCGGCGAGGAGGAGTTTATCTATGTCGCCCATAACCGTGACAAACTGGTTTGGAGACTTGGTTTCACATCCCCAGGTCCTCGTAGAGCCCAACTCGGTAGACGATATCAT
This sequence comes from Terriglobia bacterium, assembly GCA_030041095.1. GTDB lineage: Bacteria > Acidobacteriota > Terriglobia > UBA7540 > UBA7540 > JASHON01. The sequence goes on along the minus strand of JASHON010000181.1, from coordinate 40,133 downwards.
CGCCATCATGAAGAACCCACAGAAATACCCGTCTCCGGTGCGAGCGGTGGGTTCGAATCACTCCACTTCCCCTTGCGGCGTTGCGGATGGAGGAACGCTCGTGAAGATGACCAACATGAACCGCATCCTCAGCATCACCGGGGATAGCGTGACAGCGCAGGCCGGGGCGATCTACATTGACATCGCTCACGAACTGGAGAATCACCAACTCCAGTTTTACGTCAACACTGAAATCGGAAGCCTTTCAGTGGGGTCGGCGGCGTGCGCAGGAACAAAAGACGGTTCGATGCCCGCCGAGTACGGCCAAGTCAGCTCATATGTAACCAACGTGAAGATGGTTTTGCCGTCTGGTGACTTGCTCGAGGTCGGGGAAGACCAACCGGACCTACTGCGAACCGTCCGCTCAAGTTACGGTACGTTCGGAATCGTCTACGAAGCAACTCTTCGGATAAAACCCATCCAGCCCATGGCCGTTTACCACGAGACTTTTTCGCTCGACGACTTCGTGAGAAGACTGCCGGAGCTTTGGGCGCGCAACGAGTCGATGATGTACTACGTCTTTCCCTTCCAGGACCTGATCACGGTAGAGTTCCGGAGATACAATCCGGGGGCGAAAGGAGGGCCAGCGCGGCATGTGTGGCAATTACGGAATTTCATGTGGGCCAGGGCGGGACCGTTGTTTTGCTATGAGGTCGAGGCCACCATTTCAAACCCAACCGTTCGCTATGCAGCAGTAGACGAATTTTGCGCTTTGTGGCGCTTCAAGCTCGAACACCTCATCAAGAGCGACTATACCATCGCGACCGACCAGATCATTCGGTATCCGGCCGTTTCCAATGACAGCCGGTACACGTTCAGCTTGTGGGCGTTTCCCGAAGAGCACTACGCTGCCATCCTGCCGCAATACTTCAAATTCTGCAGGGATTATTACCAGCAGAAGGGATATCGTACCAACATGCTTAACGTGGGTTATCGAATCGCCAAGGACCAGGAGTCGCTGCTTTCCTACTCGTATGATGGAACGGTCATGACAATCGACCCCGTCTCAACGGCAAACCCGGGCTGGACAACATTCCTTGCGGCTTACAATGAATTTTGCAGCAACCTGGGAGGACATATGCTCCTCAACCAGACATGGGGTGTAACACGGGGGTACGCCCAAAAAGCGCTGGGCGACCGTTTGAACGCCTTCGCTGCGGAGCGCAAGAAGTTTGATCCGGACAACCGGCTCCTGAACGGCTTTTTCCGGGATCTTCTCGGCGAATGACTTGAACTACACAAGCGCTTTGGCGAAATAGCTCACGTGGTCGCGATCGCCGGCTTGCCAGGCCCAGTTGATGGTTTGGGCTTTTGCGCCGACACCACCAAGTCTGCCCCAATAAGCGGTCGGATATTCCCGATCGAGTGGGCCGGAGACGACGACGGCGACGTGGCCGTGAAGGTCCGGCTGCACCTGATCGGGGCCTTTGAGACCGGCGATCACCAACATGCCAGCATCGGCCCGCGCCTTTGCGGCCTGGCCGTCGCCTCCGCCGAGCGCCGTCCAATCGGAACCGGCGCGTAGCTTGTCGACTATGGCGTTCGCGTCATCACCTGCCGTGAAGGTAGTGACCTGAAGAGCTGTAGCCACCGCCTTCACAAATCCGCTGCAATCGGACTTGTAAGCGTCCCAACTCGCCTCGCAGATTTCAATAATATGGCCTGGGTCCACGGAAATTCCCTTCTCAGGCTTCATGGGTCTGCGGGCCTGGTGCCGTCTGACGGAGCAGGTTCTTTAATCCCGTGAGGGAAAAGATTCGAGCAAGTTTTCCCGGAATCGCGCGCCGACACTGAATTACAGCGGCAGGGTGACGCTTTGCGGGTCACTCTGCATCCGAGCCTGTCCTAAGCAGCGCGAATCAAAAGATAGTAAAAGACAAAGCCGTCCCGCCGCGGTTCGAGGTAACCATGGAGCGCCGCTCGAATCAGAGAGTCACGGACCCATGACGAAGTGCCCGAGACGCCCTTGCCGATCAGCGTGTTCGAGTCAATCAAACGAATCTTTTCCTGGAAGCCAGCCGCGTCAACGAGCTCCGCATACTCGGAACTGAACTGCACTTGCTTTGCGCCGAACCCAAACTGACAGCGTGCTTCTACTCCACCCGACGCGAGAACGAAGCGCATGCGGAAGAGCACGGGATTCAACTGGTTGAGCAAGCTGACGTCCGGACGCGTGAGAAAGATCACGTGGCCTTCCCACGCGCCCGCAATCTCCGCCCGCCCGGGGACTCGCACGTGATCCCCGTTAAAAATCGCCTGGTGGTCCGGAACGGACATGTTCTCAAAAGGATAGTTGTTGCGAGCCATGACGAACGTTGCGAATTCGAGACCCTCCGGAAACTTGCCCAAGTGCATCACTCCGATACAATTGTTCTTGTCGATGACCTTGATAACGTCATAGACCATTTTGTAAGGCTCGTTGGTATAGTTCAGCAGCAAAATGCCGTCTCCGGAGCGCAGGTACTTCCGGTTGTTATCGGGATAGGAGACCTGCGTCACGACGGGCTTGCCCGGCAAGGATTTGAGCCCGTAGTTCACCACGTAGCCCGTTGCCTGACCATTCTGAATGCTATCGAAGCGCTTCCAGAAGCTGCCTCCCGCGTAAACGCCGGCTGCCTTTGAGGCATCGTCACCCAAGCTGGCGGTTCGCACTCTCTCTTCCCATCCAAGCAGCGTGTCTTTGGCAAACGAACCTTTCCAAAAGCAATCGCGCCAGATACGCCGGTTGGCGTAATCGATCTCCACCCCGCCGTGGTTCAGGAGCGTTTCGAGCGGCAACGTCGGCGTATCGCGCAAAATGGCCTGCAATTCGTTCGTGGGCTGCGTGCTGAATTCATCCGCGTTGGCAGCCCCACGCAGGACTTCCTCGCGGACGTTATCGGCCAGCAGTCCACCCTCGATACTGAGCGGCTCATATTCGGCCATGATGAACTGGTTGGTGAAAGCAAGGAAACGAAGCCTGGCCTGCATCTTAATCAACGGATCCTTTGTCCCCGTCACCGTGAAGGATTCCACAAACCGGAGCAAGCTGCCGACGGCCTGAAGGTTCTCAAACGTTTTGAATTTCAGGAGAGCCGTTCCAAGCTCGCTGCTGGTGGCGAGCGCCGAGAGATGACAATAGGCAGTGGTGTAGTCGTGGAGAATTTCCCGGATTCCGGCGATCGGCTCGGTGGGATTGCGCTGCAGGTATTTGTGCGCCAGCAAGAGATATTCCTGGCCGTCGTGGTCTCGGAAATAGAGATGGTAAACCATCTCCGTTTCCTCGGTGGCCGGATTTACCCGCAGGTAGTTAAAGTAACTCCGCAGCGGATCGATGACAAAGGTCGCTTCACCTTGGCCGTTGAAATTGCCAAAGTGGATGCTGCCGGAAAGTTCCGCCTCGTGTTCAGGACTGGCAAAGAATTCACCGAGATCGCGAATCGTCATATGCACCTGAAAGCCGCATTCCACGGAGCCCGGAGGGTTGCCGGAGCCTCCGACGCGCGCCTCGATCCCAATGTCTCCCTGGCGCGTCATCGGCACTGAAAAGCCGGCAAAATAGAAGCCCACCATCTCCTCGTCGAACGTCATGCCCGTTCCGACGGGAAGGCGAATTTTGAGCAATGGAGCAAGGAAAGGAGACGCCGGCATTGCATCGGACTTGCTTCGGGTGAGGGTATAAAGAAATGAGAATTGATCGGTCCCCCCGCTCGACTTCTCGAGATGAAACAGCCCGAGCGAGCTGGTCCCGAAGAGTTCGGGCAGCCCGGGCGGTGAGGCAGTCGTGTATCTTCCAACCATAAAATTTGAGTCCACCCAGCGAATCTCGTCATGGAACGGCGTAAAGTCATTAAGCTGAAAATGGTCCTGGCCGAAAACGGGTTCCGCGAGACCCTCGATCAGCCCAAGAAAACGATAACGAGCTTCCAAGCGCCCATCCGGCTTCAGGTCAAATTTCAGATACGCGACCACGCCCGTATCGTTCGAGTTCGCTACCGCACGCATCTCCCATAGCCCGTTAAGTTGCTCCGCCGTAGGCGCCGGCGAGCGTTGGTAGAGCAGATCGTGATCGGCAACCGTCATGTCATCGAAGCGGTATTCCCGTGTCATCGGGAACGTGAACATCCGCACGCCGTTTGGATACTCGCCGAAATAAACTCGCCCGATCAGGAGATCCTGGTTGATCAGCTTGAAGATGTCGTAAAAGACGTTCCAGGGCGGTGTGGTGTAGCGCAGCAGGATGTATTTGCCGGGATCGAGCGTGCTCTTCCGCTCTTTCAGGTCAATTTGTTCGACGGTGTTGGCCACGTTAATGCGCCCATCCGAATCACTCGTCACTCCTGTGATACCGGATGCGGTTCGCGTGAATTTCTTTTTGAAGCCGGCAAAGAACGTCGTGGAAAGCTTGTTCAAAATGTGGCCACGCGGGAAAAAGCCCTTCCAAGCCGTGTCATTGTGCACGATGCGCTGCGAGAGATCCACGGACCACTGCCCTGTATTCACCATCGTATCCATTGGCAGCGTATCGACTCGCGTGAAGATGCGCTCGAGATCGGACTCATCATCGGCGATAGCCGCCAGCGGATCGATGGTATGAACCACACCCCTGCCAGGCGGGGCGGGATATGCCTGCCCCTGGAAGCTCTGTGCCAGCCGTTCAGCGTTGCGCTCTGTAATTGCCGAGATGGTGAAGAACGGATTCACGTTGAGCGCGGAAGGTAACAGTGACCCGTCAGCGATGAAAAGTCCTTGATGGACATCACCCTGACCCGTAAAAACGCGCCCGAATACATCGGTGGCGCCTTGCATATAATCTTCGCCCATCGGACAGCCGCCAATGGGATGTGCCGTGATCAGCGTGCCTCTGTGCGTGAAGTTCCAGATGGGATCGGCGATGAAATGCGCGTCCAAGGCGCGCGCGTGGCGGCGAAGTTCTTCATTGACGATGGTGAAGATGGGTTCGCGCCCGGCGCCGTCCCAGTCGATTTCAACTTTGCCGTGTGGATCGAGCAGACCTGTTTTCAGGTGGATCGTTCCGTGAGCATTATCCGTGGCCATCACCAGATAAAACATGCTGTGGTTCAACGCATTATCCCCCTGATACGGCGAGAAAGGATTGTCGCGTGCGAGGCGCGCCTTCTCTGCGGATTCATCGCCCGCTTCCGTGGGCTCGCCCCCGAGCGCGCCAAACACTGTCATAAACGAGCCTAAGAAGGCCGATGGGAAAGAAAGGTCTTCAACGGTGAACCGCCGCTCGACAGGAAGTGTTGGATTATAGCGAATCCCGCTCACAATGGTGGCCGCAGGCGGATCGGTTTTCCTCCAAGGATCATCGGGGTGGTTGCCGAAGCCCAGCACGTCCGTCCTATAGGAGGAATTAAAAGCGATACCGAAAAAGTCGCCGTTGCCGCTGAAGCCTGTTCCGACCCGTGGAGAAAGCGAGAGCCCATGAAGTTCCGAGCGCAGGAGAATTTCAGGGCTGCCGATCGACCCAGCGGAAAGCACCACGCACCCCGAGTCTACCGTGAAGGCTTCTGGAAACACATCTCCCGCCAGATGCCCGCTGTAATGGCGGCCGTGGATTCGCCAGCCGCCGCCATCGAGCTTCTCCAACCAGTCGACATGTGCCTGGGTAAACATCTCGACGCCTTGGCGCTGAGCGAGCGGAAGATAGTTCATATAGAGCGTGTTTTTCGCGCCCACATTACAGCCGGTCACGCAGTTGCCGCAGTCGATGCAGGGCTTTTGCGGCACACCCTGAGCGTTAGGACCGTCGAGGCTAAAGTTCACGACGATATTGAGGGGATCAGCCTGCAAGCCAATTTCCGAGGCACGGCGCTGCATCGCCTGAACCTTTAGCAGTTCTCTGGCTTTCGGTCGAGGGTTTGGAGCCAGCATCGCCCGTGCCCGATCATAGTAAGGCGTCAGAACATCGCGGTTGATGGTGCGAGGCCAGGCCGGTTCATGGAACACCTCTTCGTCAGGCAGGAATGCTACATTGGCATTCACCAAAGAAGTTCCGCCCAGGCCTGAGCCTTTCATTACGGCAATGTCTTTATAAACCAGGAAGTCGTAGAGCCCCAGTGGATTGGTAAGCGGATTATACGCCGCCTCAGTCACTCCCAGGAGCGTCTCCGGAAACTGGCCCACAGGCCATTCCTTTCCTCGCTCGAGGATGCAGATGGACTTCTTCAGCCCTGCGCCTGAAAGCCGGGCCGCGGTGATGGCTCCTCCGTATCCGGATCCGATCACGACCACATCGTAAGACTTCTGTCTTGCATTCCAATCCTTGGAGAGCATAGGTCACTCCTCGCGTGCTTCATTTCATGATGGAACTGCATTAGGTCAGGGATTGCGTAACCATCGGCGTGTCTTCGTCGCTGTCCTGATAATAAGAAACTGAACCCGAAGGCCCATCGAGTTCGATGATGGCGTAGCCATGATTAAACAGGTCATCCGTCACGCCCAGCCGGATAGCGCTGCCGTCGCTGTTCTTGAGAAGCGGCACATCCGGATATTTGGGTTGGGCTGCCACCTCATCTACAGCGACAGGAAAAGCGCCGTGGCCCAGGCAGCAACTGCGCGCCAGACCCTTGTAAGCGTCGTATACCACAAAGTTGTGCTCGTGACCCCATAACCACAAGCTCACTTGCGGCAGGAGGGTCGAGACTTGAGGATAAAGGCGCAGATTGATTTCGTTGCCGCCAATCGAATCAAAAGCCGTAAAGAGCTGATGGTGAGAAAGGAGAATCGTCCGGCGGCCACCCGCGCTTTTCACCTTGTCTGCCAGCCACGCCACCTCCGTCTCCTGGAGATAGGTGGCGCCTTCACCTCCTCCTGAAGGATCGTGATCGTGGTAGCCCGTATCCATGGCGAGAAACTGCCAGTTGGAGTTGCGCAGGCAGAAGTAACTGGCCGGCTGCCCGAGTTGCTTGATGAGTTGGTAGTAAGCCACGCCGCCGGAATACATGTCGTGGTTGCCGGACAGGGTGAACGTCGGGATGCGGTCCAACTGATCGCCGAGGTTCAAAGTCTCTTTCCAAATCTGGAGAAAATAATGGGTGACCTCGAACTGGGTCCCGGCATAGTAGATATCGCCCAGATGAATCACGACGTCGGGTTCTTTGTCCGCGATTTGCCTTAACACTAACTTTGCAGCGTTCTGTCCCGTTCCCCAATCGCCGACTACGGCCACCCGGGCTTTGGAGGGCAGCTTTTTCGGATCGTCGATCACAAAATCGCTCAAATTCTTGTAGACGACGTAAGGAATCTGTTTTTGTTGGGCGACGAAGTACTCGGCGTATTTTGCCGCAGCTTCAGCGTATAAAGGGTCGCAGTCGCCAAACTTCGCAAGCTCGGCCTGATAGAGCTGCTTGTTCGATTCGTTCCCAAGGATTATCGCTTTGGCAAGCTTCAGGCCCGTCAGTGAACAAAGGCCCGCTGTCTGCGCCAGACCCTCGGTGGCGGAATGAGCTGCCGTGGCTGCCTGCACGGACAACCCGTTTTGTGCCTGATTCCCGTAAGCGACGGCTTCTATCGACATAGGGTCGGGAACATCCGGCCGGCCGGCGAGCGCCACCGCACCACCCACAGCTTGCGATTGAGCCGCGGCCGCGCGCTGAGCTGAAACCTCGTCAATAGCCGATTGCCAGATGGAAAGCTCTGCATCGTGAAACTGCTTGAGCCGAATCATGAGTTCGTCCGCCTCCTCAGACTGACGTCATCGCTCGCAATAAATCGACGAGCCCTGCTCCCTGGTAAGTGCGCTCGCGTCCCAGATCGGTAGCCGTTTTGACAAAAATCTGCTTCACTCGCTCGGGGTCGCCACGAAATTCGGCATGCCCGGACAAGAATGCAGCGATGGCGCCCGAAACGTGCGGCGCAGCGGCGCTCGTGCCACTCATCTCTTCGTATTCATAGCCACGATCCAAATGGATGGAACAAGAAATGACCTTCTCGCCGGGCGCCACCAGGTCCGGTTTCATGCGGCCATCTCCAGTCGGGCCTTTCGATGAAAAATACGAGACACCGTACCGATGCGGCGCACTCTTGTGAACTGAGCCCACAACAATCGCAGCTTCAGCGTTGGCCGGATCGGTGATGGAAGACCCCACCGATACCGCGACGTGCTGCCCGCTTTCCAGCGCGATGCGGCCATAGCCCCAGTTGCCGCACGAGATCACGACGATGAGCCCTGAATCGACCGCCCGCGTCACTTCCTCGCAAAGCGGACTGTAACCGCAGCCGTAACTTTGCGGGTCATACGGATAGCCCAGGCTCATGTTCACGCCGTCCACCCGCACGTCCTGGCTGGCGTCGTTCACTTTGCGCAAGTATTCGAGAGCCCGGATGGCAGACGACGCGGAGCCGGTGCCATCATCGGTCAACACTTTCACGTTCACGAGCTTGGCGAGGGGAGCAACGCCCGAGGGGCCGGCAGGTAACTCATGAATCTGGGGAAGAGCCTGTTCTTCCAGGAACCTCGCACTCCGCCAGACTTTCCCATCAGTAGCCTTTCCAGCGATAATTCCCGCCACGTGCGTGCCGTGGCCGTTGAGGTCGTCGAGTGTGCCGGACGCTGAGAAATTGCGACTGAGCCCAGGGTCCACGGAACCCAAAGCTGCGAAATGTGGATGGTCCGCGTGAATGCCCGTATCCATCACGCCCCAGGTAATACCTTTCCCCAGCGCATTGAAAGTGCGCCAGCAAGCTGTTGCCTTTATGGTTTCGGTGGAGTGGAGCAGGTGACCGTAGGTGGTTTCGTCCTTCCAGATCTGGTAAACCCAAGTGGAGAGTTTCGCAAGCTCCTCGATGTCTTGTGGCAAAAGTGAAGCAAAGACATAGAATTCGCTCTCACTGAAGCTGATCTTTCGGCCGGCAAGGAACGCCTTAACCTTATCTTTTGCCGGTCCTACCCCGAGTTCCGGCCGGTCATCCGAGTCGCGAACGCTGATAATGACTGGAATGGGCGAAGCGTTTCCTGCCTGGGCTTCGATCTCACGCCGAACTGGCGGCGAAATCACAAACGTCGTGAGAAGCGGAGTGTGCGGGCGGTCAGCCATAAGCGGCGTCAAGTACGTACTTCAATGTTGTTCAACTGAATGAAGGAAACTGTGGGGCAGTTTAAGCGAACGGCCGGGCAGTGTCAAGTTGTACATTCAAAATGACGTTCAAAATCCGCACTCCGGGGCTATCTATTTGACACACGGGCACTTCCCGGCGGGATGCCCACGTTAGTGGCCTCGCGGATTACAGACAATTTCAGTTTGCTACTACAGAAGCGCGGTGGATGGCAATGCGCCCGTTCACCGTTTTCAGGTGAATATCCCCTCCACCCCGTCCCAAATCACCATCCAGCGTGTGGCCGACATAACCCGCTGAGATCCGGATGGGAAAATCGCATGAAATGCCGCCATTGAGTGTTTGCACGCTTAAGTGCGCGTTGACGTCTGGCGGAAGAGTTAGGGAAACGGCCCCGTTTACCGTGCTTAATGCAACAGGCGCGCTTACCCGAGGTGTCTTAAACCCCAAGTCGATGGGACCATTCACCGTGGAAAGGCGAACCTCGCCGGAAACGTCCTGAGTTTGAATGCGTCCGTTAACGGACGAAGCGGATACATAGCCTGTCATCCCCTCGATGGTTATCGTTCCGTTCACGAGATCAACCTTATCAAGGCGTGCGCCCCTGGGCGCCATAACGGTGTAATCCACTCTCCAATGCGAGCTGCCAAACCAATGCTGAGGCGTTTTGGTTTGAATACTGATGGAATCAGGGCTTGATTGCACTTGGATTGTGACGTCGCTTAGCGCGGTGCCTGCCCAGACCGTCTTAACTGCGTCGATTTTCACCTGCTGACGGTCCCAAGCCGTGATGTTGACGTTGCCATTCACGTTCTCCAGACTTAACTGGCCGCCGGGCGCCAACGCATACGTCTGATGAAACTCCTGGGTTTCGCGACCACTGGCGAGCACTGCTCCTGGAGCAGCCAGCGCCATGAACAAACCCAACATGCCGATGGTCCTCCAAACCTGGCCATCCAAACGATAACTCGTCATCTTGACCTCCGTTGCGCCCGGCCGCGGGCCGGATGCATCCTGAATTTCTTCCCTTGAAACTCCCTTGCCGTCTTAGACGACGCGCGAAGGCATCTGTCACCAAGGTACGCTTGCAGAACGTAACTGGTTCCCGAATGCCAGCGCGGTACAATTGAACCTTTCGATGGATACCGCGCATCTTTAACGATATGCAAACAGGTTTCGACTTGATGCTCTGCGAGGAAGCTTCGGCCGCATCCGCGGTGCATTCTGATTCCGGCAGCGCAGACGATATGGCTCTGCTCGACGCGTACTCTCAAGCGGTGGTGAGTGCTGCGGATCGCGTCAGCCCGTCCGTTGTGCATATTCACGTGTCCCACACGGTGCGGCAGACAAGAACCGCCCGAGGCATTCCGGAGCAAGAGCAGCGAGGCAGCGGGTCCGGATTCGTTTTCACGCCTGACGGATTCATTTTGACCAACAGCCACGTGGTCGAAGGCGCGGACCATATGGAAGTGGCACTGACAAATGGAAGCCGCTACGCCGCGGAACGAGTAGGCGCCGACCCGCATACCGATACCGCCGTGCTGCGGATTAGCGCTCCGAACCTCGTTGCAGCGCAAATGGGTGACTCGCACGCGTTGCGCGTCGGCCAGCTTGTCATTGCGATCGGAAATCCTTATGGCTTTGAATGCACCGTGACGGCTGGAGTGGTCAGCGCTTTGGGGCGGTCACTGCGCGCACGTTCCGGCAGGTTGATGGACAACGCGATTCAGACGGACGCGGCGCTCAATCCCGGCAATTCGGGCGGTCCCTTGGTGAATTCACAAGGAGAAGTGGTTGGGGTGAACACTGCGGTCATCCTTCCCGCTCAGGGAATCTGTTTTGCGATTGCGATCAATACGGTCCAATACATTGCCGGCAGACTGATCAGGGACGGTCACATCACGCGAGGCTATATCGGCGTGGCGGGACAGAACGTCCCACTCCATCGCCGGCTCGTTCGATATCATCGGCTGCGGGTAGAGAGCGGTGTACTGGCGATTTCGGTTGAGCCGGGAAGTCCCGCACAGAGGGCCGGAATCCTTGCCGGCGACGTGATTGTTGAATTCGGCGGCCATCCTGTTACTGCCGTCGACGATCTTCATCGTCTGCTCACGGAATCGCAGGTGCACGTTCGCTCGGCCATCACGCTCATTCGCAACCAAGAGAAGCGCGTCATCGACGTCATTCCGGAAGAAGCGCCAGCCGCTGAAGGAGAATAAATGGAAATAGGATGGATTGGGTTAGGGAACATGGGCGAGCCGATGGCGCAGAACGTATTGAAAGCGGGCCATAAGCTTACCGTTTACAACCGAACACAAGCCCGTGCAGAAGGACTGAGGGCTATTGGGGCCAGCGTCGCGCCGGCGCCCTCCGATGCGGCGGCCTGTGGATGCGTGGTGACCATGCTTTCCGATGACGCAGCAGTGGAGGATGTGGTTTTCAGTTCGGGTAAAGTGCTCCCGGCGCTTCCACAGGGCGGCATCCACGTTTCCATGAGCACCATCAGCGTGGCGCTGGCCAGGCGCTTGACGGAAGCTCACCGTCAGGCCGGCCAGGAATTTGTCTCGGCGCCCGTCTTTGGCCGTCCGGAGGCTGCAGCCGCGGCGAAGCTATTCGTTGTGGCTGCCGGCGATCGTTCAACCCTTCAAAAGCTCCATCCACTTTTCCGTGCGGTTGGCCAGCGAACATTCGACATGGGGCAAGACCCGTCGACGGCAAACGTCATCAAGCTGAGTGGTAATTTTTTGATCGCTTCAGTGATTGAAAGTCTTGCCGAAGTCTTTGCGCTGACCCGGAAACACGGCGTGAACCCGGCGCAATATCTCGACCTGCTGACGACGTCACTGTTCAACTCACCTGTTTATAAGATCTACGGCGGCTTGATTGCCGACGCCAAGTACGAGCCAGCCGGTTTTGCGATGACTCTTGGCCTGAAAGACATCCGGCTTGTCTTGGCCGCGGCCGAAGACGCTGCTGCTCCGATGCCTATCGCGAGCCTTGTTCGTGACCGTCTGCTCTCCGGTGTGGCCCAGGGCATGGCAACGACAGACTGGAGCGCCGTCGGAACGCTCGCAGCCAGAAGCGCCGGCCTGGAGTAGTCACCTCACCGTAGTATTGGTATAGTATCCTTCCTGTAAGCATCGATGCCCACAACCACTAGCCAGGCTGAATCCGGCTCCATCGAAGAGCAAACGCTCGAGGTTTTTCGGGAACTGTTGATCGAGCTAGGCTCTGTGCGTGCAACAGAGTCGCTTTCCATGGATTCCCTGCTCGACCGCGATCTCAGCTTGGGTAGCCTGGAGCGAGTGGAATTGCTCATGCGCCTCGAAGCTCGCTTCAAGACGCGGCTTCCGGAAGAGATAGCGCAGGAAGCGGAGACGCCCGCGGACTGGGCCCGGGCCATCTTCGACGGCGGCAGGCCGGCGGCGCGGAGCCGTTACCGAGTGGTGCAACCACCGCGCGGCGCTCCACCCTTACCGGAATCAGCGCTCACGTGGCCCGAAGTATTGCGACGTCAGGCGCAAATCGAACCCGGCCGTGTGCACGCCCACCTCCTGGATGAAGAATCGGGGCACGACATCACGTACGGCCAGTTGATGGAAACGGCCTCACGGGTGGCTGCCGGGCTCTACCAGGCAGGATTGGGCCGGAATGACACGATAGCCATCATGTTGCCCACTTGCCCGGATTTCCTCTACGCGTTTTTCGGTGTCATGCTGGCCGGAGGTATTGCGGTACCCATCTATCCTCCAGCACGGCCCGACAAGATCGAAGAATACGTACGCCGGCAGGTGCAAATCCTGCGAAATGCAGAAGTCCGTTTTCTGATCAGCTTTGACCGCGTTCGCGCTGTCTCGCAAATCATGCGCGTGAGCATTCCGAGCCTGGTTGAAGTGACCAGCGTGGAAACTCTCAGCCGCACTGGAGCGCGGCTTCCCTCGCACGGGATCGAGCCCGCCGAGATCGCGTTCATCCAGTACACGTCCGGCAGCACGGGCGATCCTAAAGGCGTAGTATTGACTCACGCCAACGTTTTGGCTAACGTGCGTGGCATCGGCCGCTCCGTCCATTTCCAGCCTGACGATTACGTGGTAAGCTGGCTGCCTCTTTACCACGACATGGGCCTGATCGGCTCCTGGCTCTTTAGCGTCTATCACGGCGCGCCCATCACACTGCTCTCCCCGCTCTCTTTTTTGAGCAGGCCGGAACGATGGCTTTGGGCGATGCACGATTCCCGCGGTACTCTATGTCCCGCACCGAACTTCTCCTACGAGTTGTGCGCCCGTAAAATCCCAGACGAGACCCTCGAAGGCTTGGATCTGAGCGCGTGGCGAGTGGCCATCAACGCGGGTGAGGCGGTGTTGCCGGATACGCTTGCCCGCTTTGCCGCCAGGTTTAGACGATACGGGTTCCGGCAAGAGAGTTTTGTGCCTTGTTACGGACTGGCAGAATCCTCGGTGGCGCTCACCTTTACACCTATGAATCGCGCTCCCGTTGTCGACGTCATCCGCCGCGATCCTTTCGAGGCGGAGGGCAAGGCGATACCGGCCAATCCGGGTGACAACCATGTGCTGCGGTTCGTGGCCAATGGCCGTCCAATGCCGGGACATGAGGTCAAGATTCTGGATGAAACGGGCCGTGAGTTAGGCGAGCGCACTCAGGGACGGCTTTTCTTCCGAGGCTTGTCGAGAACGTCGGGTTATTACCGAAATCCCAGCGCCACCAGCGCGGCAATCACGGTTGACGGCTGGATGGATTCCGGCGACCTTGCGTATTGGGCAGATGGTGAATTGTATGTGACAGGTCGGCTGAAGGATTGCATTATCAAATCCGGCCGCAATATCATCCCGCAGGAAATTGAGGCTGCAACCGCCGAAGTCACCGGCGTTCGCAAAGGCTGCGTGGCCGCATTCGGCGCCTTGGATCCTGCCACTGGCACCGAGAGGCTGGTGGTGGTAGCGGAGACTCGTGCCACTTCTGCAGCCGAACGACGGCAGATTGAAGAAAACATTGTGAAGCGCGTAGATGCGGTACTGGGAATACCGCCCGACAAGGTACTGCTTGCGCCGCCACAAAGCATTCCGAAAACAAGCAGTGGGAAAATCCGCCGCTCCGCCACCCGCGCACTATACCTCAGCGGGAAGCTTAGTGGGGGCAAGAGGCCACCCTGGGTTCAGCTTGCCAGGCTATGGATTGAAAATTTAGGCGGGTGGCTCAGCCTTTGCCGGCGCAACGCCGTGGGGCGCATGCGCAGGGTGATGCAGGGCACGCTCTTCAGCATGGTGGCCTACGGCGGCGGGCTGGTAGCTCGCTTGCTTCCGGGCGCCCTCGCGGGAGCGGTAGTCAAGTTCTCCGCGCGGTGCATCTTGCGGCTCGGAGGGCCACTAGTGGAGTTTGTCCCAGGCAAGAACCGGGCGTCTTCCGCCCCGGTGGTCTACTTCACCAACCGCGCCGGGCATCTCGATCTACTCGTGGCCGCAGCCACGTTTCCCGGACGTTTTCGTCTGGCGGATTGGATGGGAGTGTCCGAGCTTCCTGCTTCAGCTTTGTTCATGCTTGAACCCTTGATGATGGGTCCCGTTTCGGGCAAGAATAGCCCGCCTGGAGGCAGCCCGCAGGAGCGCATCGAAGCTTGTCTGGCGCGGGGTATTTCTGTGATTGTTTTCCCTGATGGGCCGGCTGGCGTTCTTCCGCAGCACTCTCGCTTCCGCCTGGACGGGTTCCGGGCGGCCCTGTCCACGGGCTGCCTCGTTGTGCCGGCTGTTTTTCGCGGCACGGAGGGCGTTTCATGGCCCGATCGCTGGGTGGAGGCTAGTGCGAGAACTTCTGAGATCGGGCTTGCCTCATCTGATGCAGGTGGCGCAGGTGGCTTGACGCCTGCAACCATCCGCGAGGGCGCGCCGCTGCCCGCGGGAGGAGTCGAATCTCATGATATGATTCGACTGCGAGCACGTGCGCGGGTGGCACTGGCTGAGTTATAGCACATTTCTGAAATGCTCATTCGCATCATCATTTGCTTTGCGCTGGGATCCATTCCATTCTCCGTCCTGGCGATGGCCGGAACGGGCATCGATATCCGCAAAGCGGGCTCCGGGAACCCCGGTTTCAACAACGTATTGCGCTTTAGCAAGTCTCGCGCCATTTGGGCGCTTCTCGGAGACCTGGGAAAGGGCGCGTTGGCCGTTGCAGTGTTTTGGTTGATCTTTCCCCCAAGTAGCAAAAATCTTGCTGGAATGGGTCTGGCGGGTTATCTGGGGGCGCATCCGGGCGCCCGATCGGTTGTGGAGAGGTGGGCTTTGGGCCTTGCCGCCATACTCGGCCATTGCTATTCGCCATGGCTGAAGTTCAAAGGGGGCAAGGGCATTGCCACCTCCGCCGGGGTAATGCTGGTTCTTTATCCCGTTTACGCTGTGATTGCCCTGATAGCCTTTACGGCAATCCGAATTGCAGGAAGTCGGAAGAAGTGGAAGGAAGCAGGCGCCGTGGCATCGCTTTCATCCTGGTTGCTTTTCGTACTGCTCATGCTCTCGTTCAAGGGGCGAGTAGACGCCGGCTGCGCCGCAGTCGTAACCGCGTTTCTTTTTGTCAGGCACCAAAAGAACTTGCGTCACCTTTTCGCCCGCCGTCAGGAGGTGCCGGCTCATGGGTGAGTCCTGCCTGCGCTCCGCTAGAGAAACCCGGGCCAGCCTTCTCCGCAACGCGGACGGTCCGAAGTCGTTGTCGGCCTTGCTGCTAGGCATCCCTGCTCTACTCCAAATGGTAGGATGAGGATATGCTTTCCCGGCTTTACGCAACCAACTACCGTTGTCTGGTGAACTTCGAATTCAAACCCCTTGCCAAGCAGCTAATCATTGGCCGCAACGGCACCGGCAAAACCACGTTATTTGACGTCCTCGCGGCGCTCCGCGACTTTGCAATACGCGGGGAGCCTTGCGCGAGAACGTTCGGCGGGAAGCGTACACGTTGGCAAAGCGTGGCAGAGCAGCGGTTCGAGATGGATGTTAGCGGGAACGAAGGCGAATACAGGTACGCACTCGAAGTCGTCGACCCTCATCCCGAGTATGCAGCCGTAGGATCGGCCCCAGGAGTCGAGCCCCAGGCCCACGTCAAGCGGGAGACGCTTGATTACAATGGCAAGCCCTTGTTCCGCCTGGAGAACGGTACTGTTGGTTTGTTCAACGACTGGCAGAAGGCTGAGCCGACGGTCAGTTTCGCGTTCACGTCACGCCAGTCCGGACTAGCGATCGTCGAGAGCCGGCCGGATAACACAAAACTCACGTGGTTCAAACAGTGGCTAGCGCGATTGCTTCAGGTGCAAATCAACCCTTGGGCGATGTCTTCCCGCTCCGAACACGAATCGCGCGATCCGGCCAAGGACCTGAGCAACTTTGCTGACTGGTATCGTCACCTGCGGCTCGAAAGTGGCAATGCAACCGGCGAGGCGATAACCCATCTGCGCGAGGCTGTTCCCGGCTTGGAATCGCTCGACTCGAGGGAAGCGGGGCTGGACGTGCGCATGCTCCAGGCGACGATTCGTACCCCCGGCGGCAAGAGCGTCGAGGTGCCGTTCAGCGACCTCTCGGAGGGGCAGCGCGTGCTCGTCGCCCTCTACGTTCTGCTTTACTGTGCGGTGGACAAGGGCCGCACGCTGCTCGTTGATGAGCCCGACAATTTCATTGCCCTGGCTGAGATCCAACCGTGGCTGTTGAAGCTTCTGGATCGAGTAGACGAGACAGGGGGCCAGGTGCTTTTGGTCTCCCACCATCCAGAACTACTTGACCAACTTGCTGACCAGGGCGGCGTCCTGCTGGACAGGCCAGGCGGAGGCGAGGCCCGAGTTCTTCCGTTCAGGCCGCCTGAAGGGAGCGGTTTGAAGGCGTCAGAAATCGTCGCGCGGGGATGGGAACTTGTTCCGAATCGCCAATAAGGTCGTACTCGTAGAAGATATTGAACAGCAGAACTTGGTCCGTCGCTACCTCGAACGTTGTGGGCATAATGTGAGAAAGTGCAGATTTGAGAGAGCTGCCACAGGGCCTGGCGGAAGCGGAGAAAAATACGTTCGCGATCGTTATGCTCGCGAAGTCGGGGCCTGCCGGTCGTCACTTGGCAGGCGAGCATCTGCGCTTCTGATAGTCATGGTTGACGCCGATACCCATACGGTGGGATTCCGTGCCGACCAGCTAGCGGCCGCGTTGCGCGATGCAGGCGCAACCGAGCGCGGTAAAGATGAGCCTGTCTTCGTGTTGATCCCGAAGCGTCATGTCGAAACATGGATCCGGGCTTTGCAGGGGTATCCCGTGGATGAGGTAACCGACTACACGCAGCCAGCGCCAACTGCTGGGGACGTTAAGACGGCGGCAGCGGAACTCTACAAACGAACGCGGCCTGACCCAGGCTGCATGACTCCGTCGCCGCCGTCGTTGGCGGCCTCCCTCCCCGAGTGGCGGAGAATTCCGGAGGCGTGACCGCTGCCTAGTGGCGTGAAGGGCTAGGTCAGCCGGCGGCTGCTGCGTTGGCGCGCGATGTCCGGACCATCCCGAATTGCCTTTTACGATCTCGATGGCACGCTGGTTTCGAGCAATATCGTCACGCGCTATGCATTTTTCGCTCGCCATTTCCCATCTCGGGCTCAAGCAATTTGGAAGTTCGTGAAGCTGGTTTCGCGGGTTCCCTCTTTCTTGGCTTTGGACTATGTTTCACGAAGGCTGTTCAACGAAGTTTTCTTCCGTGAATACCGCGGGATGCGCCGCGAGTGGTTGCAGGAACTGTCTGAACCTCTGTTCGAGAGGGTAATCCGGCCGTCTGTTTACCCTGGCGCCCGTGCGCTTTTGGAGCGGGACCGGGCGCTCGGGTATCAATTGGTTCTCGTGACCGGAGAGCTGGATGTGGCGGTAACGCCTGTCGTTCGCTACTTTGGCTTTGACCGCTTCATTTGCAATCAGCTCGTCTACGAGGATGGCAAGGCAACCGGAGCCGTGGTCCCGCCGCTGATTGCGGCAGAACAGAAAGTGCGGGCCATGGGAAGGCTGTGCGAGGATTTGCATGCCAGTCTGAGTGAGTGCAAGGCTTATTCCGACAGCGCCTCAGACGCGCTCATGCTCGAATCTGTAGGTTCACCTTGTGCCGTCAATCCTGACCGCAGGTTGAAGAAAGTGGCGATGGCGCGAGGATGGCCCGTGCTCGATTTGCCGTCAGAGAAGGACGATCATGACAACGTATCTTGACAAACCCCATGCCGCGCTGGAAACCCTGGTCGCCGGTAGTGAGCCCGCCCCGAACGCAGTAGGACGCGACGCGCTCGTATCATCCGAAGGATGCGTCGTCCATCTCAGGGAAAGCTCCGCCCCCCGGCTGATGTGGTATGGAGAAGACCTCCTGAGTGTCAAGCTACCTGCAGGCACGCGCGTGGTCTATCCCAAACCCACCATCCGCGGCCTGCGGCATAGGGAATTAGCCATCCGCTATGCCTTGGCGCACCCAGAGGGCATGGATCCGCTGGAGTCCATTCTCAAACCGGGCATGAAAGTGACCGTGGCGTTAGACGACATCTCCCTTCCGCTGCCGATGATGAGACGGCCGGACATCCGCGAATCAGTTCTGACGGAGCTGCTTCGGATGCTTGCGGCCAAAGGCATTGACGACGTGCATCTTATCGTTGCCACGTCATTCCATCGCCGGATGACGGCATCGGAGATTCGGCGCGCAGTGGGTCCGAAAATTTTCCGAGCTTACTATCCTCAGCGGCTTTACAACCATGACGGGGAAGCTCCGGGGAGTATGGTTGAGATAGGAGTTACGGATCGAGGCGAACATGCACGCATCAATCGCCGTGCGGCAGAGTCCGACCTGTTAGTCTACGTCAACATTAATCTCGTACCCATGGACGGTGGGAACAAGTCCGTTGGCGTCGGCCTTTGCGACTATCCCACGCTGCAAGCGCATCACACACCGCAGACCATTCTCAACTGCGATTCCTACTTCGACCACACGCACTCGGAAATGGCGCGCTCCTGCGACCGCATCGGAGAGGTGGTTAACCGCAGCCTCAAGGTCTTTCACATCGAAACCGTTCTGAATAATGCCATGTTCGACCCGCGCATGGCGTTCTTCACCAAGAACGAGGACCGGTTCTCCGCGTTCGATCGCGCAATGTTTGGCGCGACCCGCCGCGTCCTTGCGCCCATTCCGCGGCCGTTGAAGAGGAAGCTCCTGTTTGCTGTTCCGGCAGCGTATGAGCCCATCGCCATCCACGCCGGCGCCACGATTCCGGTCCACGAAAAAACCCTTGCGTACTGCTACGCGCAGTATTGCGTGCCGGTCGAGGGACAAACGGACGTGGTGCTCTATGGGATTCCCTTCATCATGCCGTACAACGTGCATTCGATTCTGAATCCCATTCTCGTCCAGACAATGGCGTTGGGTTATTTCCACAATATGTACCGGGGCATGCCGGTTGTGAAAAAGAACGGAGTGCTGATTATCACGCATCCGCTCTATAACGAATTCGATCCACACCACCATCCCTCCTATATCGAGTTTTTCCACCGGCTGTTGCCGGAAACGCGCGACTCCTTCGAGCTTCAACGGAAATACGAAGCGGAGTTTGCCCATAACCCTGAGTACATCCGCATGTACCGCACCGGAAACGCGTACCACGGTGTGCACCCATTCTATATGTGGTACTGGGGCGAAAACGGGCGCGCACACGTGGGGAAAGTGATCGTGGCTGGCGCTGAAAGCCGGTTGGCAGCGCAAACCATGGGATGGGAAACCGCCGCAAACGTTACTGAGGCGCTCGAAATGGCGGAAAGCTTTTTAGGGCACAAACCGACCGTTACGCTGATGCATTTTGCGCCGATTCTTATGGCGGACGTTACTCCGGTTCGAGCATAGGCACACGGACGGGAATGGGTCAGATCGGCCTTGCCGTGATTGTCGACCGTCCGACCTTGCTGGACAACGGCCGGTAGCACGGAAGCCTCAAAGCATCCTGCCTTCCCTATCGCGAAACGGATGAGTTCCATTCTCATTACAGGCGGAACGGGGTTCTTGGGAAAGCACCTCGTTGAATGCCTCAGCCGAGACGAAGCGGGTGCTCGGCTTCGCGTTTTCTGCCGCGGGCGTTCGCCATGGGAGCACGATAACCGCCTCGAAGTGATTCATGGCGACGTTACGCACAAGGGCACTCTCCTGCGAGCGGCGGAAGGTGTGCGTGAAATCTACCATCTCGCCGGCATCGTTTCTCGCAATCCGCAGGACCAAGAAATTCTCTATGGAACTCACATTGAAGGCACGAGAAACGTTTGTGAAGCTGCGCGAACCGCGGGGGCCAAAGTTGTTATCGTGTCTTCCTCGGGGACGCTGGCCGTCGGTGCTGAACCGGCCATCCACGACGAAAGCTCGGGGTTCAAGAACGATGTAGTCGGCGATTGGCCATATTATCTGAGCAAGATTTTTGCGGAGAAACTGGCGCTGGAATACGCGCGCTGCTACGCGCTACCCATCGTGGTAGTTAATCCCAGCCTGCTTCTCGGTCCCGGCGACGAGCGCCGGTCGTCTACGGGCGATGTGGCTTTGTTTCTTGACGGTAAGCTCCTTGCTATTCCGGCGGGCGGTCTTAACTTTGTCGATGCTCGCGACGTGGCCGCAGGGCTGCGCGCTGCAATGAAGCACGGCCGTCCGGGCGAGCAATATCTCCTGGGTGGGACGAACTGGACGTTTTCCAAGACGGTGCAGGAAGTGGGACGCCTCGCGGGACGGCGCCCGCCTCGTTTGCAGTTATCGGTGAAAACGTCCCTTATCAGCGCCCGCTTGCTGCGCGTCTTGTTTCCGCTTTTGGGAAAACAGTTCCCGCTCGACGACGCGTCCATCAAGATGGCTTCCCTCTTCTGGTATTGCGATTCCACCAAAGCGCGAACAGAATTGGGGTTTGAAACGAGAGATCCTATTGAAACGCTGCGGGACACGATCGACGACCTGAGGCGCCAGCGACCGTAGAACCTGAACACCCTTACACTATCGGCCTGTTTGTGAGGAGTTACAGCGATTGTGGCGTGCTACGCACTCGAAAAGCGCAGCCGCTGGTGCGCCCTGGGGTTTTCCCTATCGTATGTTCCTGGCTCGATTTATGGGTTTCTCCAGGGTGCACGGCCATTCGGATTAGTCGAAGCGGTTTGGTCCGCGGTTGCCGTAAGGAGGCGGTGCCGTACAAATTCAAATTGAAGCAAATCTGAAGCGCCGGGTTTTAGCCCCGGATTCCTTGACATTTTCGAAGGTGAAACTATAAGCTAAATGTTCCACGCTCCGGAGGCCGCTATGTTCATCACGCCTGAGGAGTTGACTCTTCACAGCTTATCGGTGGATGAGAGTTACGGGCCGAATGATCTGGACGTGGGCGGCGCGTCCATTCATCCGGCGGGGCGACTCACTTTACACGTCGTGGCGGAACTGGTGGGCCGAGAGATTCGCATTCGGGGAGATCTCTCGACTGCCTTCGAAATGGAGTGCGATCGCTGCGCGACTGCAATTGAGTTTCCGCTGAACCGCTGCTTTGACCTGTATTACCGGCCGCTCTCTACCATCGCGCGCGTGGAGGAGATCGAGATTCCCAAGGATGAGCTGGAGATGGCTTTCTATCCGGCTGAAGGAATCGACTTACGGGAAGTAGCGAAGGAACAAGTCATTCTGGCGCTGCCGATGAAATTGCTTTGCAACCCGAACTGTCGTGGGCTGTGCCCGCGTTGCGGAGTTAACTTGAACATCGAGTCCTGCCAGTGCGCGCCGGACCCAACCGATTCGCCTTTTGCCTTCCTTGCTCATCGGCAAGATCGATAAGCAACGTCGTTAGCCGGGACATGAGGCAGGGCTCCTGGAGTTAGAAGCATGCCGAATCCGAAAAGAAGACATTCGAAAGCGCGGAGAAACCGCAGGCGGGCGCACGACTATCTCAACGTTCCCGGCCTGTCCGAGTGTCCGCATTGCCACGAATCCAAGCTCCCGCACCACGCTTGCCCACATTGTGGCTATTATCGCGGGCGCGAAGCGTTATTATTGAAAGAGACGAGTTAAATTCGCCCGTCGTCATTCGCCAATCATCATTGATACCGCAACATGCCACGGATAGCCGTTGACGCGATGGGGACCGACGCCGCCCCGGTACCCGAGGTCGAAGGGGCGATTCTTGCGGCGCGCGAACGCCTGGCGGATGTGGTGCTGGTCGGGCCGGAAAGCACGCTTCGCCGGGAACTGACCCGGCACGGCGGCCCGGGACGGCATATCGAAATCGTTCACGCCAGCGAAAGCGTGACCATGGCCGACGCGGCGGCCAAGTCATTCCGGCAGAAGCGTGATTCCTCACTTCGGGTGAGTGCGCGCCTGGTGAGTGAAGGCAAAGCTGACGGCATGGTCAGCGCCGGCAACACCGGGGCCGTGATGACAACCGCCAAGATCGTTCTGGGTGCGCTCCATGGGGTGGATCGGCCGGCGCTCGCTGCCGTATTTCCAACCTCTAAAGGCAAAGCAGCCGTATTGCTCGATGTGGGCGCAAACGTGGATTGCAAGCCTCATCATCTGGCGCAGTTTGCCATCATGGGCGAAATTTACTATCGGGCCATCTTCGGCGCGGAGCGGCCGCGAGTGGGGCTGCTCTCGATCGGAAGTGAAAATCATAAAGGCAACGAACTGACGCGTGAGGCATTTGCTTTGATGAAAGATTTGCCGGTGCATTTTGCCGGCAACGTCGAAGGGCGCGATTTGTATAACGGAAGGGTGGACGTGATCGTTTGTGACGGCTTCATCGGAAACGTCGCGCTGAAAATCAGTGAAGGTCTCATTGAAACCGTTTCCAGCCTGCTGAAGGATTCGCTCTCAAGCAACCTTTCCTCCAAAGTGGGCTATGTACTTTCGCGAAAGGCATTCCAGCATTTCAAGAAGCGAGTCGACTATTCGGAGTACGGGGGCGCGCCGCTGCTTGGAGTGCGGGGCGTGTGCTTGATTGCGCATGGCAGCTCCAACGCGAAAGCCATCAAGAACGCCGTACGCGTGGCGGCCGAGTTTGTGAACGGGCGGTTAAACGAGAAAATCGAAGGAGAACTGGCCAGCGCGGTAACGCTCGGCAGCCGGCCTTGAGGCATAGAGCAAAATGACCGCAGCAGGAATCCTGGGCACCGGCTCCGGCTTGCCGGAAAAGGTCATCACAAATCTCGATCTCACGCAGATCGTGGACACGTCTGATGAGTGGATCACCACTCGCACTGGAATCAAGGAGCGGCACCGTGCCGCCCCGGAGGAAACAACTTCCACGCTGTGCATCCAGGCGGCAAAGAAGGCGCTGAAGATGGCCGGCCTCACTCCGCGTGACCTGGACATCATCATCTGCGCCACCATCTCGCCGGATATGCCCCTCCCTTCTACTGCAGCAATCATGCAGCGTGAGCTGGGCGCCGAACCCATCATGGCATTCGATTTGAGCGCTGCGTGCTCCGGTTTTCTGTTCGGCGTTATGGTCGCCGAGCAGTTCATTCGAACGAGGCAAGCGCGGTACATTCTCGTGGCCGGAGCGGAGCTGCTCTCACGGTTCCTCGATTACACAGATCGGTCAACCTGCGTGCTTTTTGGCGACGGAGGCGCTGCCGCGGTCGTCGGCCCGGTCGAGGAGCCTTCAGGAATTCTCGCGGCGGAGATGCATACTGATGGCCACTATGCCGATCATCTTTATATCCCGGCCGGCGGCTCAGCGCGTCCCGCGTCTTGCGAGACCGTGCGCAACCGCGAACACTTCGTTAAGATGCGCGGCAACGAGCTGTTTAAGATTGCGGTCAGGAGCCTCGAGGAGGTGTCGCGACGTGTGCTGGCGAAGGCTCAAATATGCCCGAATCAGTTGGACCTTTTCATCCCTCACCAAGCCAACCAGCGCATCACAAATGCCGTGTGCGAGCGCCTCGGTATTCCTTCGGAAAAAGTTTTCTCGAATATCGGCCGGATCGGCAATACCTCCTCAGCTTCCATTCCGCTTTGTCTGGACGAATGTGTCCGAAGCGGACGCATCAAGAAGGGAGATACGGTGCTGATGGCCACGTTTGGCGCAGGAGTTACTTGGGGTGGCACTCTGATCCGGTGGTGAGGGCAGCAGGAGGCCCAGAACCTGCTCCGCGCGCTGCGCGTCTCCGTTCGCTCCTTTCGTCGCGAAATCGCGTAACGTACCCATGCAGAAGATAGCCTTCTTATTTCCAGGCCAGGGTTCACAGTATTCCGGCATGGGACGGGAGCTGTTTGAATCTTTCTCCGCGGCGCGCAAGGTTTTCGAAACAGCGGACGAAGCGCTGGAATTCCCTTTGTCGAAGCTGTGCTTCGAAGGCCTCGAAGACGATCTGATCATGACGGCAAATACCCAGCCTGCCGTGCTGGCCGTTTCCATAGCCGCATCGGAAGTGCTGAAGGAAAACGGCATCGAGCCCAGTTACGTTGCGGGCCATAGCCTGGGAGAGTGCTCGGCCATGGTTGCAGCGGGAGCTGTCGGGTTGAGCGATGGCGTCCGATTCGTTCGCAGGCGCGGAGAATACATGCAGGAAGCTGTTCCTGCCGGTCAGGGCGCGATGGCAGCCTTCCTGGGCACCGATGCAGCGACCACCGAAGAAATCTGCCGGTTGGCAGCACAAGGCGAAGTGCTCTCAGTAGCCAACCTCAACTCGCCAGCTCAGATCGTCATCGCCGGGCACGCCACCGCAGTTCGGCGGGCTGTGGATATGGCAGAACGGCACGGCGTCCGCCGCGCGGTCATGCTCAAAGTCAGCGCCCCTTTCCATTGCGCCCTCATGCGTCCCGCAGAAGAACGGCTCGCGCGCGACCTTGACCGGCTTGAGATGCGCGACCCTCGAGTTCCTCTCGTCAATAATGTGGAGGCAAAGATCGTGCGTAGTGCGGTCGAAATTCGGAACGGTCTCAAGCGCCAAGTGAGCCATTCCGTACGCTGGGAAGAGTCATTGCGCAAGTTGCTTGCGGAAGGAACGCACTCCTTCATCGAAGTAGGTCCGGGAAAGGTGCTATCCGGTTTGTTGAGGCAGGTGGATCCCGACGCCCATTGCTTGCATGTCGAGGATCTGGCTTCGCTGAACGATACTTTAGAACAGTTGGCGCGAACGTCGCGCCGCCTGGGGGCCAGCTAGTTTACCCATGCCAAGCTCTGTAAGCACCCGACTCCTCGAGGGCCGAGTTGCGCTTGTCACAGGCGCTTCCCAAGGCATCGGCCATGCATGCGCTGTGGCGCTGGCCGAAGCGGGGGCGCAAGTGGCTCTAGGGAGCCGGAATCTTGAAAAGCTTCGCGTGGTCTCGGCAGAAACTGAGACCGCGGGCGGTAACGGGATGGCAATATCCCTTGACGTTGCTGACGCGGATTCCGTTCGCATAGCGGTGGAAGAAGTAGTGGCAGCCTGGGGCAAAATCGAAATTCTGGTGAATAATGCTGGAATAACGCGCGACAACCTGGTGATGCGAATGAAGTTAGAGGATTGGGAAAGCGTGCTTCGAACGAATCTCGACGGCGCTTACCACTGCATTCGGGCGGTGCTGCCGGGAATGGTGAGGCAGCGCTATGGACGAATCATTAACATTGCTTCCGTGGTAGCTCAAGTGGGGAATGCCGGCCAAGCCAATTATGTTGCGTCGAAGGCGGGGTTGATCGGCTTGACGAAAGCGGTGGCGGCGGAAGTCGCCAGCAGAAGCATCACGGTGAACGCCGTGGCTCCGGGCTTTATCGATACCGCCATGACGGCCGGATTGCCGGACGCGGTAAAGGACAAGCTGCTCTCGATCATTCCCCTTCGGCGCGCCGGATCAGGCCGAGACGTCGCCAACGCGGTCCGTTTTCTTGCTTCAGACGAGGCTAGTTACATCACGGGCCATTGCCTCAACGTGAACGGCGGAATGTTCATGGGATGAGCTCAACACTCCACTGACAAGCCAGCGGAGACCATGTACAATCGGAATATGCTGTTCAAACGGGGGCCTTTGACGCCGCCGGGGATGGCTTGTCCCCAAGGGCCGCTCATTGCTACAATGTCTGACCATTTAACCCTGAGGAGGACGAACTAATGGCTTCGATCGAAGAGAAAGTGAAGCAGCTCATCGTGGAGCAACTGGGTGTTGATGAAGCCGAGGTGACCCCAACAGCGCACTTCATAAACGATCTGGGGGCAGATTCGCTCGATATCGTCGAGCTGGTCATGACATTTGAAGAGTCGTTTGAGATCGAAATACCGGATGACGACGCTGAGAAAATACAGACGGTTAAGGACGCCGTGGATTACATTCAAGCCCATACGAAATCGTCCGCGAACTAGCCGATACCCAGCCACGGACCGAGCGTCTTAAGAAAAACGTGTGAGCGAAGCGGTAGGGTCTAGCTCGATCCTTGCTAGATACAGGCTACCCCCGTAACTCTCGTGACGGTAACCGTCACGATCAACTCGAAAGGCAGTTTGATTTTTTGGGTGAAGAGTTAGAAGCACCGCGCAAGAGGACGGAAAGGAACCAGATTTGAGGCGGATTGTCGTCACAGGCGTGGGCTTGGTTAGCGCGTTAGGCGTGGGGACGGAGGAAACCTGGAAGAACATTCTGGAAGGCCGGAGCGGTGTGGCTTCCATCACTCGATTTGACCCCGCATGTCATTCCGTCACGATTGCTGCTGAGGTAAAGGGCTTTGATCCCCTACAGTTTATAGAGAAAAAAGAACTGAAGAAGATGGGGCTGTTCATTCAATTTGCGCTCGCGGCCGCGCAATTCGCCATGGAGCAGGCCAAGCTGAGTATCACGCCAGAGCGGGCGCCACGGACAGGGGTTTACATTGGCTCTGGAATTGGCGGATTTGACGTGATCGAGCGCGAGCATACCGCGCTTATGCAAGGAGGTCCACGGCGCATCTCCCCATTTTTTATCCCCGCTTCCATTGTTAATCTGGCTTCAGGATTCGTCTCCATTCGGTGGGGTGCGCAAGGTCCCAATTCGGCCACGTGCACAGCCTGCTCGTCGAGCGCCCATGCAGTCGGTGATTCCTACAAGATCATTGCTCGTGATGATGCCGACGTCATGATTGCGGGTGGCGCAGAGGCGGCTATCACTCCCATGGGCGTGGGCGGATTTGCTGCTATGCGTGCCCTATCCACCCGGAACAACGAGCCGGCTACAGCCAGCCGGCCTTTTGACCGGACCCGCGACGGATTTGTGATTGGCGAAGGAGCGGGGATCTTGATTCTTGAGGAGTTGAGCCATGCGCTCCGGCGCAATGCGCCGATTGTGGCGGAAGTGGTGGGTTACGGCATGTCGGGCGACGCGTTCCACATCACCCAACCCTCTGAGGATGCGGCGGGCGCACGCCGCGTCATCGAGAACGCACTGGCGGATGCACAAATCCAGCCCGAGCAGGTTGATTACATCAATGCCCACGGCACGTCCACGCCCATTAACGACCGGCTGGAAACACTCGCCATTAAGCGCGTGTTCAAAGACCACGCCAAGAAGTTGGCGGTGAGTTCGACCAAGTCAATGACCGGACACCTGTTAGGAGGAGCGGGTGGGTTAGAAGCGGGTCTCACAGCGCTTGCACTACGCGACCAGATTCTGCCGCCGACCATCAATTACGAAACTCCGGACCCGGACTGCGATTTGGACTACGTGCCCAACCATGCCCGCGCGGCTTCGGCCGAGTATGCACTTTCCACGTCGTTTGGGTTCGGCGGAACGAATGCCGCGCTAGTTTTCAAGCGGTATCCAACGTAGTCCGGTGTTTGAGAGCCCGAATGGCTGTCCTGGCTCCTGGCGTGAGCCATCGGTCTGGGATCGTAGCGCACCATGCGAACCTTGAATCGATAGACTACCGGTCGGTCTATTGCAGGACGTCATGAAAATCGCCGTTTGCCTCAAACAGGTTCCTGCGCGCGACACGGTGCTGCGCGTGAACGCCGACGGGACCTGGATTCAAGAGACCGACATAAACTTTGAGGTCAACGAGCCAGATACTTACGCGCTCGAAGAGGCTCTGCGGTTGAAGGAATCGCAGGGCGCCGAAGTGGTGGTTTGTTCGCTCGGCCCGGCACGTGCCCAGCAGGCTATCAAGGAAGCGCTCGCCAAGGGCGCGGATCGAGCGCTTCATCTCGACGACACCGCTTTTCACAGGCTCGATGCTTACGGCGTGGCCCGCGTCATGGCCAAAGCGCTTGAGCCAGAGAATCCTGATTTGGTCGTGACGGGCCTTCAATCGGATGATTTTGGGTTTGGCCAAACGGGTGTTATCCTCGCGGAAGCGCTTGGCCGGCCGCACGCCACGATCATCATGGAGATTCAAGTCACGACGGGCGGCATCAGAGTAAAACGCGAGCTCGAAAGTGGCTGGTTCCAGTGGATTGAAATGTCGCTCCCGGCGCTGTTGACCATCCAGTCTGGAATCAGCAAGCCGCGCTACGCTACGCTGAAGGGCATCATGGCGGCGAAGAACAAAACCATCCGCAAGCTTGGACTGGCGGACCTGCAATTGAGCGAGAAAGAAATCGCGCCGCGCCAGAAAATCATCAAAATATACCCTCCGGCCATGAGCGCAAAGACTGAATTTTTTACAGGCAACCCCGGAGAGATTGCGGCAAAACTGGTGGATAAGCTGAAGAACGAGGCGCGCGTGCTGTAGAGGGCGCCGGCCTGGCCAGGGCCTTTCAAGACGGCGCTTTTGATCCGCTCGGAGGGAATCAAGGGCCGTAATGTACGAAGTTCTGTGCTTTGCCGAACATCAGGAAGGCAAACTCGCCCGCTCTACGCTCGAAGCGTGTGCCGCCGGGCAGCGCTTGGCGCGTGACTTGGGTGGGTCGGCCGGAGCCGTCATCCTGGGTTCGGCGATTTCCAGCCTGGCATCCGAGCTGGCTTCGCTCGACCTCGAGAGCGTGCTCGTGGTGGATTCGCCAGACCTTCGGGTCTACACGCCGGATGGCTATGCCCTATCACTCCAGGCGGTGGTGGAACAGTTGCACCCGCGCTTCGTTCTCTTCGGCCACACCTATCTCGCAAGAGATCTGGCTCCGAAGCTGGCAGCCACCTTGGAGCGTGGCTTCATCAGCGATTGCCTGGACTATCGTTGTGAAGGCGAACGCTGCATTTTCGTTCGTCAGCTTTTCCAGGGGAAGTTCTGTGCGGACGTGGAACCGCAAGGAGAGCCGCCTCACTTAGTGTCGTTTCAGGCGGGCTCGTTTCGTGAGGATTCAGTGGCAAGGAGCACGTCACCCGCTCCAGTCAAGGCGGTAGCCGTCGAGATTCCAACGGCTGCGATTCGAACAAAGCCCGGCGAACTATTTCGCGAAGCGCGTCAGTCAGTAGATCTAACTCAGGCTGAGGTGATCGTCGCTGCAGGGCGTGGAATTAGGGCGGCTGAAAACCTCGAGCTCGTCAGGAAACTCGCGGAAGCCCTGGGCGGCGAGCTTGGCGCGTCGCGCCCCATTTGCGACGGAGGCTGGCTTCCCATGGACCGCCAAATTGGCAGCTCGGGCCAAACCGTCGCGCCTAAGCTCTATGTGGCTGTGGGCATTTCCGGAGCGATCCAGCACCAAGTTGGAATGAAGGGCTCACGCACCATCGTTGCAATCAATAAAGATGCGGACGCCCCAATCTTCGAAATTGCGTCTTACGGCATTGTCGGAGACTTGTTTGAGGTTGTGCCACCACTAATCGAGGAAATCAAGAAGGCCAAGGCGTAACGGGCAAGTTCAAGGCAAAAGCCAGAGGTCAAATTCGCAATTCATTTCACCTGATCATGAATAACCCGATTTGTCCCATATGTCGACAACGCAAGGCCAAGCGCTACTGCCCCGCAAAGATGGAAGCGATCTGCACGATCTGCTGCGGAACGGAGCGTGAAGTCACCATCGATTGCCCGTCCGGTTGCCCCCACTTGATTGCGAGCCGGCAATTCCAACGGGAACAACATAAGCCGGATTGGGCGAAGCTACCCTTCGCAGAGCACCACGTCTCACGGAAGGCTCTACGCGATAACGAGACGCTCCTTTCCAAATTGTCGTACGTGATATGCTCTTTCGCGGAGGGCAACCCCTCGCTCGTAGACGCCGACGCCGGGGCTGCCATCCAGGCTCTGGCTGAAACTTACCAGACGCTCGCCAAAGGTATCGTCTACGAAAAGCCGCCCCATCATAAGACGCAGCGCGAACTTTACGATGCGCTCAAGTCAGGTGTGGACGAGTACAAGCAGGACCAGGGGCCGGGATTGGTTGCAAAACTGGGTTTGCACGATAGCGAGCTTCGCGACATGCTCATCTTTTACGCGCAGGTCGCCAGCGTGCGCTCAAGCGGCAGGCCCAAGTCACGGGCGTTTCTCGATTCCCTTCGTGACCTATTCAAGCCCGGCACGTTTAGCAGCAACGTTTCCCCGCTCATCCTGGCGCCTTGATTTCAGCCATGAGACCCACAGACGAGGTCCGCGCCGCAGCGGACATCGTAAGAGTCGTGAGCCATTACGTCAAGCTCCGAAAGGCTGGGGCAAACCTGGTCGGATTGTGTCCGTTCCATCAGGAAAAAACGCCGTCATTTGCCGTTCACCCGGTGCGGCAGATTTTCCATTGCTTTGGCTGCGGCGTGGGAGGAGACGCCTTTAAGTTCGTCATGCTGATTGAAAACGTCAGCTTTCCGGAAGCCGTTGAGCGGGTGGCTGGAATAGCCGGTGTGGCTTTGCCGGACGGCTGGCGCGGTGTGCCCGATGACGCGCGAGCGCGTGAACGTGCAGCCTTGCTCAAGTTGCATGAAATGGCGATGCATTTTTACTCAACTCAACTCGGCGCGACAGCGGAAGGAAGAGCGGCACGCGCTTATCTCGCCGATCGGGGTATCGACGACGTAACAGCAGCTCGATTTCAGTTGGGTTACGCGCCTGCTGAGGGTCAGGCCCTCTCGCGCAGACTGGCTGAAGCCGGTTTTTCCACCGAACTTCAGCAGGCCGGAGGTCTTCTCGTGCCCGGCCGGGATGGTGGCCGTCCCCTCGATCGCTTTCGCCGTCGGGTTATTTTCCCCATCGCCAACGAGAGCGCCAAGGTGGTGGCGTTCGCAGGTCGCGCCTTGGGCGACGATCAGCCCAAGTATCTGAACTCACCCGAAACAGCAATCTATACGAAGAGCCGTACCCTCTACCATCTTCATGCGGCTGCTCCTGCCATTCGGAGGCTCGATTCAGCGGTGCTGGTGGAAGGGTACATGGATTGTATCGCGTTAGCGTCGAGCGGCATGGAGCAGGTAATCGCCTCCTGCGGTACGAGCTTGACGGAGAGCCAAGTTCGCCTTCTAGCACGCTATACGCAGCGCGTGGTGGTGAATTTTGACCCGGACTCGGCGGGAATTGCGGCAACTGAGCGGTCGTTAGGCCTCCTGCTGGAGGAAGGTTTCGAGATCCGTGTGCTCCCGCTTAGCGATAAGCTTGACCCGGATGCATACATTCGCCGACATGGCGTGGCGGCGTACCAGGAGCGGCTAAGCGGAGCTCCAACCTATCTCGATTACCTCGCCGATCGTGCCGCCGCCAACCACGACTTAAACACGCCTGAGGGAAAAATCCGGGCTGCCAACGCGGTCCTACCATATGTCGTGAAGGCTAGGAACCCTTTGCTCCGCGACGAGATGGCCAGCCGCCTTGCTGAGCGCCTCCGGCTCGACGAACGATTATTGAGAGACGAGTTGAAGCGTGCCGTTCGATCCGGCGATGCGAAAATGCAGCCGCCCTCAGAAACCAGCATATTCCTGACAAGCCCGGCGGAGCAGACTTTGCTTCGTGCATTTGTTGAGAGCCCGGAGCTAACCGCCGAATTCCTCGAGCTGGTTGTGGAGGAAGGAGACTGTAAAGGGCTTCCCACGGAAGCTCTGTTCTCGCGGTTTCTTGCGGAATACAAGCGATCGGGGAGCATCGATCTTGCCCAGATCTCGGAGTCGCTTGGGCCGGAAGAAAGTGGCTTCCTATTCAGAATTTGTTCGTCGAGAGAAGGCGCGCCGGACCGGGAACGTGTTCTTTCCAGCGTGCTGGGCTTGAAGCGATGGCGCATGGAGCGCGAGCGCGCGAGCTTACAGACGGCAATCAAGCGCGCCGAGCGAGAGGGTAACCGAGACGCTCTAAGCCAGTTAATTGAGGCCAAGAACCAAGTGCTCAATGAGTTGGCAAAACTTCCCCGCTGTTGAGAATTCGTTTGCCTTCTCTAACTTTACGGGCTAATATAACATCATATTAGAGGGTGCATTCTTCCAGTTTCGACACGTATCACGTAAGCTTGCAACCAGGGGTGTCTATTCCCCGTCCAATATTGTGTGCTCTTTCCGTCCGCAAGGGAGGAACCCGCTTTGGCGTTTGACGAGAAGTTCGATCAGGTTAATAAACTGATCAACATCGGAAAAGAAAAAGGCTATCTGCTCTACGAGGAAGTCAACGACTTGTTGCCCTCCGACTTGCACTCGGCTGAGGAGCTTGAGGATGTGCTGTCGATGTTTGACAGCGCGGGCATCGAAGTGGTGGACTCGCCCCACTCCAGGCTTAAAGACGATGAGCTGAAGGTAGATGAGTTGGGCGAAGAGGCGGACCTGGACCTGACGCCGGGTGGTCTGGATAAGACCAACGACCCGGTGCGCATGTATCTAAGAGAAATGGGCACGGTCCCACTCCTCACGCGCGAGGGCGAGGTGCAGATCGCCCGTCGCATCGAGCGAGGTCAGGTCGCCGTCTTGAAGGCGCTCGCGCGCGCTCCCATTACTGTCCAGCACGTCATCGCGTTGAGGAAGGAGCTTCAGGAGGGAAAACGCAATATCAAAGAGGTTGTTGTTTTTGCGGACGAAGAGTTGACGGAGGAGAAGGTAGAAGGCCGCATCCGCGAAGTAGTGGCAGCGATCGGGGAAATCGACCGTTTGCGGAAACGCATGCTCAGCTTGAAAACGAAGCGCGACGCGGTGCCGCGAGGCCGCCACCGGGATCAGCGCCGCTACAGCTTGGCTGTTGCCCGCCATCGAGTTCTGCTGTCCAAGCTGATCCGTTCCATCGGTTTCACGCACAATCAGAATAGGGGTCTTATTGACGCTCTTCACCGCGCCTACGATGAGGTTCGGCCTGTTGAGCGCGAGATCACCAAGCTCGAGAAAAAACTCGAGAGTGCGCGTGGCAATGGCGCTCGCGATACTCGAAAAGAGTGGCGCCAGCTTCGGTCTCGCCTTTCCGCCCTCGAAGCCCGCAACGACATGACGGCGGTGGAGTTGAAACGGACCATCCAGACTATTGCCGTCGGCGAGCAAGAAGCTGAAGTGGCCAAGCGCGAATTGATCGAGGCAAATCTCCGGCTCGTCGTCTCGATTGCCAAGAAATACACCAATCGCGGCCTTCAGTTCCTCGATCTGATTCAGGAGGGGAATATCGGGCTGATGAAGGCCGTCGACAAGTTTGAATACCGGCGTGGTTACAAGTTCTCGACTTACGCCACTTGGTGGATCCGCCAGGCGATAACGCGCGCCATCGCCGACCAGGCTCGCACTATCCGCATCCCGGTGCACATGATTGAAACCATCAACAAGCTCATCCGAACGTCCCGGCAGCTTGTTCAGGAATACGGCCGGGAGCCTACTTCTGAAGAAATCGCGCGGCGCATGGATATCCCTGTCGTCAAGGTGCGAAAGGTCATGAAGATTGCGCAGGAGCCTATCTCTCTGGAAACACCCATCGGAGAAGAAGAAGACTCTCATCTGGGCGACTTCATTGAGGATCGTGGCGTCATTTCGCCAGCCGAAGCCGTCATCAACATCAATCTCAAGGAGCAAACCGAAGCAGTCTTGAAGACCCTGACTCCGCGCGAGGAGAAAGTGATCAAGATGCGCTTTGGCCTCGATGATGGCAGTGAGCATACCCTCGAAGAAGTGGGACAAAGCTTTGCCGTTACGCGCGAGCGCATACGCCAGATTGAAGCCAAGGCCCTCCGCAAGCTTCGCCATCCTTCGCGCAGCCGCAAACTCCGCGCCTTCCTTGATACCAACGATCGAGAATAGCCAGGCCTCCAGTTACCACTTGGTCATCTTCGATTTATGCGCTAGAATCGGCTGATGGAATAGCCGCTCGTGCGGTGCCCTCCTCGTGGATGGGTCGAGGGCTTTTTCCACGCTGATGAAGGTTATACTCCGAGACCTGCGCTTCGGCGCGCGAATGCTGGTGAGGAGTCCCGGCTTCGCCACAGTGGCAGCACTGACCTTGGCCCTCGGCCTCGGCGCCAACACAGCCATTTTCAGCGTCATCCAGGGTGTCCTCCTCAATCCGCTTCCGTACCGTCACGCCAACCGGCTCGCCGCCATCTACGCAACGAACTCCCGATACACAGGAATGCCCGTATCGTACCTGAATTTCGAAGACTGGCAGCATGACAGTCACTCTTTCACTGCAGTTGGGGCCTGGGAAGACACTGGTTACACGATAACGAGTCCCGGCCCAGCCACCCGCATTCATGGCGAACTGGTATCTTCCGGCTTCTTCCCGGCTCTCGGCGTACACTTGCCTGAAGGACGCAATTTTCGCCAAGAAGATCAGCATCCAGGAGCAGCTCCTGTAGTCATCGTCAGCCATCGCCTGCTGGAGCAGCGTTTTGCAGGTGATACGGCGGTTCTTGGACGCCAAATCACGCTGAGCGCCAGGAACTACACCATCATCGGCGTGCTTCCACAGGGATTCCGATATCACCGTTTTGCGGACGTTTACATACCGCTTGGCCGGATTCTGCCCGACGCGCGGAACGATCGGTCGGTCGTCAACAGTATTTACGTGATCGCCCGCATGAAGGAGCATGTCACACTCCGGGAAGCTCAGGCAGATATCAGCGTCGTCCAAAGCCGGCTGGACCGACTTTATCCGACCTCCGACACCGGCTTGGGGGTACAGGTCGTGCCGCTTAAAGAGGATGTCGTGGGGAAGACCGGACACACGCTCATCCTCCTTTTCGGAGCGGTTGCACTCGTGCTATTGATTGCCTGCGCCAACGTCGCTAATTTGCTGCTCGCTCGGTCTGCTGCAAGGAAGAAGGAATTCGCAATCCGATCAGCACTGGGAGCCACGCGCCAGCGCGTCATCCGTCAACTCCTCACGGAAAGCATCTTACTTGGTGTGACGGGAGGCGCGTTGGGTTTGTTGCTGGGCGAGTTGGCGCTGCATCCCATGATCGCCGCAGTTCCGGGTGGCTTGCCAAGAAGCCACGATATCCATCTCTCCCTTCCTGTTTTTTTGTTTGCGCTAGCCGCCTCGGTTTTTACGGGCGTTTTGTTCGGATTGGCGCCTTCCCTCACTCTCTCACGAACAGCGCTGCAGGAATCGCTGAAGGAAGGCGGTCGTACGTCCGCCGTCACCAGCCACCACTTTCAAAGGGGACTTGCAATCAGCGAAGTGGCTCTGACCGTGATGTTGCTGGTTGCGGCGGGCCTCTTAGTTCGCACCATTCGGAAGCTCTGGGACGTCAACCCTGGATTCAATCCCCGCCACGTGCTCGCTTTCGACATCGCGCTGTCTCGCTCGGCCGTGCACACAGGGTCCCAAGTAAGGGAAGCCTATCGTTCGCTCCTTTCGAGCCTCGGGCAGATTCCCGGTGTCGAATCCGTAAGTATGAATTCCGTGCTTCCCTTCAGCGGAGAAGATTATGAATTTACCTTTTGGCCAAGCTGGGAAGCGCCGACGGCGCCCCAAGACGCTCCATGGGCGCTCTCCTACATGACGACACCCGGCTATTTCCGCACGATGCAAATTCCATTAAGGCAAGGCCGCACGATCACGCCTCAAGACACCGAAAAATCTCCGCTCGTCATCGTTGTGGATGCCCAGCTTGCGCGCCGCATCTTCCCGGGGCGGAACGCCGTTGGACAGCAACTCAGGCTAAAGAACATTGGAGTGGCCCAGATCGTCGGCGTGGTCGGCCACGTGAAGCACTGGAGCCTGGGTCCGAGTCCGTACCCCACCATCGACGGTGAAATCTATTTCCCGTTTTATCAACTGAAGGATCAGTGGATGAAGGTGTGGACATCGGGAATGACGGTGGTGATGCGCACTTCGGAGGATCCGATGGATGTGCTCCCGGAAGTGCGGCGCGTGGTTTACGGTCCACAGAAGAGCCAACCGGTGTTTGACGTAAAAACCATGGAGCAGATGCTCGCATCATCGATGGCGTCCCGGCGCTTTCCAATGCTGCTGCTCGGTGTTTTTGCCGGTCTGGCTCTGGCACTGGCTGCGGTGGGCGTCTACGGCCTCATCGCTTACAGCGTCAGCCAGCGACGTCACGAGATTGGCATCCGTATGGCGCTCGGTGCACGGACTGGTGATGTGCTTCGTCTGGTGATCATTCAAGGGCTGCGCCTGGCACTCGTGGGAGCGGCTATCGGCATCACTGCGGCGCTCGTACTGACGCGCCTGATGACCAGACTTCTCTATGGAGTCAGCCCTGCGGATCCACTCACGCTGGTTGTGGTCTCGGTGAGTGTGGTCGCCGTGGTGGCGCTCGCCAGCTACGTTCCGGCGCGCCGCGCGACGAGGGTTGACCCCGCAGTCGCTTTGCGCCACGAATGAGGAGCCTGAGCGTCAGCGACCACGCGGGAACGACACGCGGGGGACGTCTCTGTTTGCACATGTGATCGTCAAGCAGCGGGAAGCTCGACCAATCGACAATCGTCAACCAAAAAACGACAATTAACTCATGGCGGACGAGCGGCGGCTCACATATGTGCGTCGCGTGATAGGCTTGGCCCTACTGGCAGGATTGCCGGCGGTCGTCGTGGGGATGGTCCTTCTCTGGACCGGGCATTTCGCGGCGCGCGTCGAGTGGACTTTGACCGTCCTGGTCATTGCGTGTTGGCTGCTGGTCACGCTCGCTCTGCGGCCCCGCCTTCAAATTCCGCTCCAAACCCTTTCGAATCTGCTGGCAGCTCTCCGCGAGGGCGACTACTCGTTCCGAGCTCGAAGCGTCAGCGGAGAGGATCCGCTCGCCGAGCTGATGCGCGAAGCCAACGCTCTCATCGATTTGCTGCGCGCGCAGCGCCTGAATGCGTTGGAAGCAACCACGCTGCTTCGCAAGGTGATGGCGGAAATCGATGTGGCCGTCTTTGCTTTCGACGACGAACAGCGTCTGAGATTGGTGAACAGGGCAGCGGAGCGCCTGCTTGCGCAGCCCGTGGAACGGTTGTTGGGAGCTACCGCGAACGAACTGGGATTGTCCCAGTGCTTGGAGGGTGAGACTCGCACCGTCTTGCAGCTTTCTTTCCCGGGCGTACAAGGGGGCGGGGCGCGCTGGGGCGCCAGCCGCACCGAGTTCCGCCAAGGTGGCTTGCCGCTTCAGCTTCTCGTGCTCACGGATCTCAGTCGTGTCCTGCGGGAAGAGGAATTGCAAGCGTGGCAGAAACTGGTGCGAGTACTGGGTCACGAGATTAACAACTCGCTCGCTCCCATCACATCAATGGCCGGCAGTCTCGAAAGCCTGCTGCGCCGTGAGCCAAGACCACTCGATTGGGAAGACGATATGATCCGAAGCCTCCGTGTTATCGGTAGCCGCGCCGAATCATTAAGCCGTTTCACCGCCGCTTACTCAAGCTTCGCCAGTCTTCCCAAACCTCGCCTTCGATGGATGCCGGTGGGAGCCTGGGTCCAGCGCGTTGCGCAATTGGAATCACGTGTGCCCGTCATGGTTGTTCCCGGACCGGAGATGAAGATCCAGGCGGACCCAGACCAAATGGATCAACTCCTGATCAACCTTATCCGCAACGGAGCGGAAGCTGCCCTCGAAACCCACTCCGGGGTTCGCGTGAGCTGGCGCCGCAAAGGAGCCAGCCTCTATCTCACAGTAGAAGATGGTGGCCCCGGCATCTCCAATCCGGCAAACCTTTTTGTTCCGTTCTTTACGACCAAGCCTAACGGCGCCGGAATCGGATTGGTGCTGAGCCGCCAAATTGCGGAAGCGCACGGAGGATCCCTCTCGCTCAGGAATCTTTCAGACGGCGGCGCCCAGGCGCGCCTCGTCCTGCCTGCTGAGCCACCGGATCGGTGATACCGACTGGACTGGGGACGAAGCGCAAGCCGCACGCCAATTTCTCGCGTGCGCAGGCTTACGAAATAGGCTGCCACTCAGGATTGTGGGCACGAGAGTAGCTCAGCACCCTCGCCCAGGGGATTAGACGACATGGCGCCGGTTACCACGCAGGGTGAGCGTGCCGTCGTCATTTAGCTTCTGATGACACGCCCAGCGCACTGGATGCCGCACCCCCTTCACTTCGATCTCTGCCCTGAGCTTCAATCCGTCAAACTTCGTCCCTTTCGGCAGCACAAACTGCGCCTGCCGGACCTTCCCCGGATAAGGATAACCCGGGTCCAAACAACCACTCTTCAACACCATTCCTTCCGGGCTTTCCAACGTCACCCGCAGCACACCCGGCACTCCTGCAATCCCATCGTTTGCAAAACCGATAATTATCCCCAGGCAGCCCTTGTCTTCGTATCTCCACACGAACGACGGCCTCACCCGATATCCAATCCGCCGATTGATTTGGTCAAACCATGCCGGGAAGGCTCGATACCAGCTCGTCAGATTGCCCGCGCTAATGTTGTGAAAATTCCAGAGCGACCAGTAATTCGCCCCCACGTCCATGACGTGCACAATGGTATCGTCAGAAGGGGAAACACCTTCCTCCAGAGGAACTGATTGTGGCGATCTGCCCGGCAAACCCGCCTCGATGGTTACAGAAATCCATGGCGGTCGATTGCTCAGCGCCTCGATCTGCTCGTTTTCGATGAAAATCGTGTCACTCCGCATCCAGTTGTTGCTCCGCACCGTGCGGTCAAGAATTTCAGAGTTCCCCACCAGGCTGAAGTCCGGCTGTGTATTGGTGACCAAAGGCGTCTTCGTGAAGTGCTCTAACTGCACTTCCAGCATCTGGACCCAGGTTCTCTCCGCCGTCCGGTAATCCGGAAAGGGATTATTGCTGAATGGCCAGGTGTGTCCTTCGCCCCAGAATCCGTACATGAAAGTATCCATAAACTCAATGATGGGATTCCCGTTGAATTTCTCTGCCAGCAAACCTACCAGTTCCCTGAACGACTGTTGGAAGAAGGGGTGGTCAAAGCGGGGTTGATAGAGCGCGTATGGGTTGTGCTCGTGTTTCGGACTCGGCCAGACGCCACCGGCCAACTTCACAAGAGGCACTGTGTTGAGTATGAAGTCTGGCAGCGCAGGCGCGTCGTAGTAATCCGGAGCGCTCATCTGAATCCGATAAGCCAGGCGCTTGCCGCTCTTCTTCGCCAGCTCCAGGACCAGCTTGATGTAATCAGGAAAATCAAGACGTCCAGGCCGGGGCTGGATTTCCCGCCAGGTAGGCCGAATGTAAAGCTTTTCGCCAAGCGGAAAGTTAACCAGGTCTTCGATTGCCTGTGGAATGTTCTTGGATCGGATTTCCGCCGTCCCCATGTCTGCCGTGATGTACGTTATCAGTCCCTTGCCGTAGTTGGGCACCGGCTCAAGCGACGGAGTGGTCGTCATAACAACATCATCGTTCGGAATAACAGCTTCAGGAGGGTATTGTGGAAAGGGGCCCTGATCCAGGCGGTCGCTCACCTTGGGGCCTGAGCCAAAGTCGTAGTTGCCCCAGTTGTGAGCCGGAACGAACGCCCGCGCTGCCTTTGTTCCCACACCTGCCGCCGCTGCCAACGCACCGCTGCTCTTTAGAAACTTCCTGCGGTCCATATGAACACTCCTCGGGGCGCGCCAACCCCAATCGCTGATCGTTCAACCGCCGCCTCAGTTCGCTGGATTCGAAGCAATGGTGTTCCAATTACACTTGGCGTTCGCGCAGTTGACCCCAAAGCGCTCGAAGCGACCCTTGGCTCACGCATACGCCAAACACCGTGCAAAGTCTTACGCTGTCCAATCTGCAAAGTGAAGGTGGAACAGCACAGCTCCAGGATGTTATGCTTGCCGGATAATGACCCACGTTACCACGTTTCCGCGCTCCATGGCGCTCGC
>JASHON010000180.1 GCA_030041095.1 Terriglobia bacterium | reverse complement strand
TCGGTTTTAGCCCGGTTTAATTGGACAGCACCGTGAAAAATTCCGTGCCCCTGCCGACCCGTTCCCCTCCGCCGCCGGGGGAACCTGGTTTTCAAACCAGCCTTCAGGGGCGAAGTTTGTTCAATAGAATCAACAAGCGGTTTGCTGGCCCGAAGCTAATTTGGACAGCCCTGGGTTTCAAACCCGCCCCTACTCAAGTTTCAAGACAGGGCATGACTTCAGTCATGCCGTAAAGATGCGGAAGGGAAGAGGGCTTTAGCCCCTGCGGCGCAACCAGGAACTAAACACGGTGCGGAAAAAAGCCAGTCTGTCATGCTGAGCGAAGCGAAGCATCTCTGCATTTCCTTGGAAACGAATGCCGGGATTCTTCGCTACGCTCAGAATGACATTCGCTTGCGCAGCAATGTCGCATTGGGGATGATGCGGCTCCGCCGCCTGACGTGCGGAAAGGCTTTGCCTTTCCGAGAGCGCCCGTGATCGAATTATATAGGGCGAGGCTGTGCCTCGCGCGTGCGGTTTCTCCATTTCACGCGCCGCTTCACCCCTGTATCAGGGCATGACTTCAGTCATGCCGTAGCGCGTCGCAAACTCCAGCGGCTTTAGCCGCTGGCCTGCGCAACCAGGGGTTAAACACGCTGCGGGAAAGCCGAGTCTGTCATGCTGAGCGGAGCGAAGCATCTCTGCATTTCTTTGGAAACGAATGCCGGGATTCTTCGCTACGCTCAGAATGACATTCGTCGAGCGTACCCCGGCAGCCGCTTCGCCCCCGTATCAGGGCATGACTTCAGTCATGCCGTAAAAATGCGGAAGGGAAGAGGGTTTTAGCCCCTGCGGCGCAACTAAAGTCATCCCCGGGACCAGCGTGGCTGGATTGGGTTTCCAAGTGACGGAAGAAAACACATAGCCCATCCGTCCAACTATGACTGGGCATGTTCACCCGCTGGATGCCCCGCAATGAAGCCAGGCGAATTCTCACGCAGCTCACTTGAGATGCTTGTCTCCTATACCAAACTGTTTTTCAATATCCGCGACGGCACCGTGCGGCCTGGCAGATTATTCGGCGCAGCGTGCATCATCCTCTGTCTTGTCTCGCCAGCCTGGGCGCAATTGGATAGCGCCGGATTGACCGGTACCATCACTGATCCCAGCGGACTCGTCGTGCCGGGCGTGCACGTGCTGGCCGTACAGGGCGCCACGGGGCTTCGCCGCGAGACCGTCTCTTCCGGCCAGGGAAGCTATGGCATTCCTGATCTGCCAGTCGGAGTCTATACCGTGAATTTCAGTCAGAAGGGCTTTGAAACGGTACGTTTTGAGCATGTGGTGCAAAGTCTGGGGCAAACGCGAACCTTGAATGTAACGCTGAAGATTCTGCGAAGAAAAGAGCAGGTGGCAGTTTTGGCCAGCCCGCAATCTCTGGATCAGACGAACAACACGCTGGGCACGGATATTGAGCTCAAACAGGTAAACGAGCTTCCCTTAGACGGGCGGGATTGGGCCACCTTGACCACCCAGATTCCAAGCGCGGTTGACACCGCCGGCGGACCCGGCGCCGGCAACCAGCGTTCGATTCGCTATGCCGGCAGAGGCCGCGACGACAACAACTACACGTACGACGGCATCGACGCCACCTATGTGATCAACCAGTCGCAATTATATTTCGTGCGTCTGGCGATTCCGCTCGATACCATCGACGAGATTCGCGTCGAGCCCGCGCTGGCGACGGCCCAGACTGGCGCGACGGCAGGCGCCCAGTTGGCCCTGGCGTCGCCCAGCGGCACCAACCAGTTCCATGGAGATGCCTTCGACTACCTTCGCAACGACGTTTTCGATGCACTGGACCCGATTGACTCATTAGACCCAACGCACCAGCCGCCCTTCCACTTGAATCAGTTCGGAGGGTCTCTGGGCGGACCCATCCAGAAGGGCAAGACGTTCTTCTTTGCCGCCTACGAGGGCTACCGCCAGGACCTTGGCCAGACCCTTGTCGGTTATGTGCCGAGCGCTGCGTTTGGCGAGCAAGTGGTGGCGCAATCGCCGGCGCTTGCTCCCGTGATCAGCGCCTATCCCCAGGGAGCAAACCCTACCGGCAATCCGGATGTTTCCCAGTTCGTGGGGCAGGGCATGCAATCAGGTCGGGAAGACTCGGAGATGTTGCGCATAGATCATCGCTTCTCCGAAGCCACCAGTTTTTTTGTTCGGGCTAACACTGACCAGGCGGTCTACTTTCTTCCGTATTCCCCAAGCTCCGGGCAATATCTCAATGAACAGGAAGAGATGAAGTCCTATCCGGTTAATGGTGTGCTCGCTCTGTCTCACGTGTTTTCTCCGGCCCTGATCAACGAAACCAAGTTTGGCTTCGACCGCGGCACCACGGACACCGTCTACCTCAATCCGACCGGATCGCTCGACGCGATCTCCGTCGCCGGCCTCACCACCCTGAACAACGGTCGTGTCAACACCGGCGTGGGCAATACGTTTGCCGGAATCGACGATCTGACCTGGGTCAAGGGGAGACATATGATCGAGACCGGAGTCGAGCTTCGCCGCGTGCAAATGAATCAGGGGAGCAGTTCCTATGGCACGGTCAGCTTCAACTCCCTCGCCAGCTTTGCGGCTGATCAAGCCTACAAGGCCAGCATCACGGGCACTTACCCGGTTAACGGCCTGCGCAAGACGGACTTTTTCGGTTACCTTCAGGACGAGTTCAAGTGGCGGCCCAATTTCACTCTCAATTTAGGCGTGCGCTACACCATTTTCGGTATTTTTAGTGAAGTGTATCACCGGGGCGATCCTTTCGATTTTGCCACCTGCGGCCCTGCGGGCTACTGCGGCGTGGGCGCGAGCTTTGGCCCGGGGAATTATGGCGACGTCGATCCGCGCCTTGCCGCGGCCTGGGCGCCCACCGTGTTCCGGGGGAAGACCGTGATTCGCAGCGGCTTTGGCATCTATCACGAGGACGGCCAGTTGGACGATCAGAACATCCCCGATAAAAACGAAGTATTAAGCTTTGCGCTCACGCCGGAGAATTGCCCGGGCCTCAGCTTTCCCATAGTTGTAGCCCCGAATGGCAATCCCGTCTGCTCCGTCGGCACAATTTCGCCGAACGCGGAAGAGCGAGACCGCAAAGATACGTACGCAGACCAGTGGGGCCTTTCGGTCCAGCAAGCGCTGCCCGGCAATTTCGTCGGTACTCTCTATTATGCGGGGAGCTTGGGCCGGCATCTGCTCCAGGAATCCTATGTTAACGTCATCAACCCGGTCACCGGACTGCGCCCTTACCTTGACTTCTCCCAAATCCCTTGGCGAGGCACCATCGGCGACAGCAATTACGAGGCGCTGTCGGCCTCGCTGAAGCGTTCCTTCTCGAGCGGTTTGCTGGCATCGGCCAACTACACTTGGTCCCACGAGATTGACGATGATTCCAACGGAAGCGGCGACGGCGACTC
Source organism: Terriglobia bacterium (assembly GCA_030041095.1). Lineage (GTDB taxonomy): Bacteria > Acidobacteriota > Terriglobia > UBA7540 > UBA7540 > JASHON01. The sequence goes on along the minus strand of JASHON010000180.1, from coordinate 10,679 downwards.
CATTACGCCGCAGAATGTTTCTTGCCAGCCTGCTAGCCTGCCTCAATGCGGTGAGTACGCCAGCGGCGCCTTCGACGTTCGCCAGGTATTCAATGCGAATGCGATCTATGAGCTTCCGTTTGGTTCCGGCAAACCGTTTCTGAATCAGGCTGGAGCCTTGCGCAACCTGTTTGGATCGTGGTCGCTCAGTACCACCTTCACATCCCGAACCGGCTTTCCCGTGAACCTCACCACCAGCGCTACAGGCCCGGACGGAAATACCAACGAACAGCGTCCCAACCTCGTTCCCGGCCAGCCTCTATATTTGGCCGGCGGGAATTTCAATCCAGCGGCTTTTTGCACTCCTGGGACTGCAGACGCGCTTTACCCGGGTGGCGCTTGCCCCCCGGGACTTGGCCTCGCAGGATTCGGCGATGTGCCCCGTAATTTCTTGCGAGGTCCCGGGGCCTGGCAAATGGATTTGGCGCTTTCCAAACGCATTCCTGTTACAGAACGGCTCCAACTTCAATTCCGGGCCGAAGCGTTCAACATTTTCAATAGGGCGATGTACGCCAGCCCGGATGGCCTCATTTCGGCTCCCGATTTCGGCGTCATCTATTTGCCTTTGAATACAACCCCGGTAGGAATGGGTACGCCGCGTCAGCTCCAATTCATGTTGAAATTGCAGTTTTGAAAAGCGCAGTAGCGCCGGCATCCTGCCGGCCTTGAAGTTTCTGCATTTCACACGCCGTTTCCCAAGCGCGCCAGCAGCCGCATCGCACCCCGTATCAGGGCATGACTTCAGTCATGCCGCAGTGCGTCGCCAACTCCAACGGCTTTAGCCGCTGCCCGGCGCAACCAGAGGCCAAACACGCCGCGGCAAAAGCCCACTCTGTCATGCTGAGCGAAGCGAAGCATCTCTGCATTTTTTGGGAAACGACTGCCGGGATTCTTCGCTACGCTCAGCAATGTCCCATTGCCACGATGCGGCTCCGCCGCCAGACGTGCGGCCAAGGACGAGGAAAGCCTTGCCTGTTGCTCGAATTTAGACATTTAGCGAACCGGCCGGGGCGCACGACGCGGCTCCGCCGCCTGACGTGCGGAAAGGCTTGGCTTTCCGGACCCGAACCCTCTGATCCCTCCTTCTTTTTTTGAAAGCGAGGCTGCGCCTCGCGCCGAAGTTCCCACCTTGCACACGTCGTTCCTCACCCGCTTCGCCACCCCCGTATCAGGGCACGGCTTCAGCCGTGCCGCAAAGATTCCTGTGCTCACGTTGCAGCCGCTGGAGCGCACGGCTGTATCAGGGCACGGCTTCAGCCGTGCCGCAAAGATGCTGAAGGAAAGAGGGCTTTAGCCCCTGCGGCTTTTCGCTTTGCCAAGTAGCTGAAGCCGTACGGATACTTCTCAGGCGACTCGACCAGCCCCGCCTTCACGGGGTTTTCCGCAATATACCTCCGATGCCGTAGAAAACTCTGCTGGTCTCGGACCCGCACCTCCGAGAAGCCTCGTTGCCAGACTTCGCCCAAGTATCCAAACTCCTTCTTCAGCCGAAAAGAAAATCCACCCTTGATGAATTGCACGGCCTTTTCAATCGTCATATCCCCGCTCACCGTGATGAGCAGGTGCATATGGTTGGGCATGATGACGAAATCATGCAATTGGAATTTTCGCACCGCCACGTAGGAGCGCAGCACATTGATCATCAGCGTAGCGTTACGCTCCGATTGCAACAGGGCTCGTCCCTCGCATGTCTTGGTCGAGACGAAGAACGTACGCGAAGAGTTCACGATATGGCTGGGGTTGGCATTACGGGTAGGCCGCGACATCAGCAGGGGCTAAAGCCCTCTTTCCTTCAGCATCTTTGCGGCATGACTGAAGTCATGCCCTGACACACGGCCACGATGCCGCTCCGCCGCCAGACGTGCGGAAAGCCTTTCCGCCCCCCCACTGATCGAACCATTTACGGCGAGCCTGCGCCTTGTTTCACCAGCGCCTCCGCCGCATTGGCCTCCAGCACCCAACTGCTGGCGTCCGAAACCGTGGTTTCGTCCTCGAACCACAGCATGCCGAAGTTAGTGATGCACTCCGGCAAGTCCGGCTTGATGATGACGTAGCCCGGGATGACGCCTCCCGGAATGTAACTACGGTCACCGCGATTGCCGGAGTAAGTCTTCAGCTTCGAGGCCGTCCCGATCGCCGCCACGTACGATACGGTCGATACCGGATGCGTGCCGAGCAGATAGTTGGCCGCCCGCAGCGTATACTCCGGGCCCACAATTTGCGGAAACGCCTCGTGGAGAAAATACATCTCAGCGCCGAATGCGGCCACTTGCTCGGAGCCACCCCAGGCGCCCAGCGAGGGTGGCACGCCAAACGGCGTCGCCGCCAGTTGGCGCTTCAACTGCGGCATATAGGTTTCCAACGCCGCTTCGAATTGAGTCCTGTAGTCGGCCGGCAGGTAGGGCAGTGCGCGCACAGCGGTCCAGCCCTGAAAGCCGATGTTCTGCAACATTTGGGGAAATAGTTCCTCCACGCGCTTCTTGTAAGGCTCTCCGCCGTTTGTCGCAATCATCAGTTCCAGCGCGGCCGGCCAGTCCTGGACGCCGAAAAAGCGCGCAAAACGCCGGAAACGCCTGGGCGGCGGGATGGGATGCGCCTTTTCCATGTTCCAGAGTTTAATGGCGCTATCGAGGCACTCTTTGGCGATCGGGTCATACCAGCCTTTAAGCACGGGGACGGCAGAGGCCAATGCCGCCACCGCGCCATAATCTGTAAACGAGTTTTCGGTGGTCCAGGCCCAGCGGTCGTCCCGGATGGATGCCGCGTCACCAACAGATGTATATCCCTGTAAGTAAGGCGACTGGATGCCATCGGAGAACGGGTGCCCCGTAGCCTGGATCTGCGCGAGCGTTTGCAGGACGCCGTGCATCACCTGCTCAACGGCATCCGGAACTCCATCCGGCCTGTGCATGACAACTTTGCGCGTCTTCTCATTCACACTCAGTTCGTCCCACTTCATGTGGAAGGTGGTGTAGGCTAGGGACAAATTCTCGATCGTTGCGATCCAGCCGTAGGCGTCGTTATCGAAATCGCCCGCGTCGAACCATCCGCCCACATTCAAGCCTGGAATGTGCTGCCCGGGCTTGTAGGGAGAATGGAGGTTCGCGCCCGTCCCGTAGCCGTCGAAATGGGACGTATTCGGCGGCGCCTGCACGGCGTCGTCCATGAAGGGAACGCCGTGCCAGATGTGGTACGCATCTCTCACCGAGATATGGTCCATCTGCACGGCCAGAAAACAGTCCAGGGTGGTTTGCCACGTATGGCTGTAAACATTTGGGGCGATGGGGAAGATATCGGTGCGCCGGCCGGCGTATTCAATCTTGTAAAGACCGGGCCGTTGGACGGAGGAAAAATCGAATTTGGCGTAGTCGTAGCGCAGCCACGGCATGGGCTTCGAGATCGGAGCTTCGAAAACCTCCCTGAAAGAACCATCTTTCGAAAGTCGGAGAAGCTCTGCAGTCCTCGGCGCGTTGAACCGCGGATCCAGCTCGATGACGGCAATTTTCGGAAAGTCCGGAGCGTAGCCAGCCTGGCTGTGCGCGATCATAGGCGGTCGGACCCAGTTGGGCAGGTAGTTTGGCCGGATGTGCCATACCACCGCGTTCTTGGTTTGGCCTGCAGGAATCAGCGTGCGGAGCACAAACCAGCCGTTCTGCGCCAGGTTTCGCCCGTCGTAAAGCATCAGCGGCCCGGTTTCCGAGGTAATGGTGATGCGGTCGAGCGGGTCGCCCGCGGCCAGCGTCATCGTCTTGCCGGTGGCGAAAGGCAGTGGCTGCATATAATCCTGGGCTTTGTGCCACTGCTCCACCCACCATACCCTCTTCGGGTTATCGGGTCTGGGCGGAACGCCGATCATCTGGTCCTCCGGATAGCGCGGGAGGATGCCGAACGTCTGGTTGTCCACGACGTAGGATTGATCCTCATAGAGAGAGGGTAAAAACTCCAGATTGAAGCCAGCCCGGCCCGCGAGCAGCTTTGGCAGTGGCTGATCCAGGTTCACGCTCACCCGCACGCCACCCGGCTCGGCGGCCACCACCAACTGGTAAGACAGATGAAATGCGGGGTAGGAAACATTGGCAGTGAGGCGGTCGCCTGCCTTGTCCGCCTGGTGACTTTCAAGGCGAGGGATTCGGTCCCATTGCTGCGGTGTAGGCATGAGACGCACGCTGCCGTTCGTGGCGATGCGATGGCCGTGCAGAATGATTTGAATGGCCGCGTCCTTTTGGTCGAAGAAGACGGGACTGTAATTGTCGTCGTAAAGCATGATGCTGACGCCTCTGGCTCTGAGATAGCCGCTGTCAGTCACTTTCATCATCATCGGCGTGGCGCCCAACAAGGCGGCGACACTCAAGGACAGGACGATGAGCGAGAACGTCAACAGAACGGTTCGTGATCGAGGATTCATGAGGCAGCTCCAGTCGTGATGGCTTATGCCCCGGCATCATACTAGCCCGCTAGCCCGCGGTCAATGCGCCCCGCCGCCCGACGTGCGTTTAGCCGCTGGCCAGCTCAACCAGAGGCTAAACAGGCCGCAGGAAAAGGCCACTCTGTCATGCTGAGCGAAGCGAAGCATCTCTGCATTTTTCAGGAAACGAATGCCGGGATTCGTCGCTGCACTCAGAAGGACATTCCCCTGCGCAGCAATGTCGCATGGGCATGATGCGGCTCCGCCGCCTGACGTGCGGAAAGGCTTTGCCTTTCCGGATCAGAACCCCCTGATCTTTCTTTCTTTTTTTCGAGGGTGAGGCTGCGCCTCGCCGCAAAGTCTCTAGCTTTCACACGCCCTTTGCCGCGCGCTCCAGCAGCCGTTTCGCCGCCTCGTATCAGGGCATGACTTCAGTCATGCCGACCCAGCTCCGCCGATAGCCGGGCTTTAGCCCCTGGCCGGCGTGACCAGAGGCTCAACACGCCGCGGCAAAAGCCCACTCTGTCATGCTGAGCGAAGCGAAGCATCTCTGCATTTTTTAGGAAACGAATGCCGGGATTCTTCGCTGCGCCCACAATGACATCGGCTTGCTCAGCGATGCCGCATGGGCACGATGCGGCTCCGCCGCCTGACGTGCGGAAAGGCTTGCCTTTCCGGACCAGAACCCGCTGATCTTTCTTTCTTTTTTTCGAGGGCGAGGCTGCGCCTCGCCGCGAAGTCTCTACCTTTCACACGCCCTTTCCCAAGCGCTCCAGCAGCCGTTTCGCCGCCTCGTATCAGGGCATGACTTCAGTCATGCCGACCCAGCTCCGCCGATACCCGGGCTTTAGCCCCTGCAGCTCTTCCCTTTGCCAATCACGGGTAGGCCGTGACATCAGCAGGGGCTAAAGCCCTCTTTCCTTCAGCATCCTTGCGGCATGACTGAAGTCATGCCCTGATACACAGCGGCTTCGATCAATCCCAAAAATGTAGAAAGTCGAGGGCGAGGCTGCGCCTCGCGCCCTGGAATTTCTACCCTTCACACGCCGTTTCCCGAGCGCCCCGGCATCCGCTTCGGTCCCCCGTATCAGGGCATGACTTCAGTCATGCCACCCCAGCTCCGCCGATAGCCGGGCTTTAGCCCCTGCAGCTTTTCGCTTGGCCAATCACGGGTGGGCTGTGACATCGGCAGGGGCTAAAGCCCTCTTTCCTTCAGCATCCTTGCGGCATGACTGAAGTCATGCCCTGATACACAGCCACTTCGATCAGTCCCAAGCCAATGTTATGATTTACAAAAACGTGTTACTATCTTCACTGCTCCAACAAGGAAGCAAACTCGATGAGCTTTGCCACAAGATGCGGGAATGTCCGCCGGATTTTCCAGGTTGTAAGCCGCCGCCGCTACTGGTGCGCCGGCATCTTGCCGGCCTCCGTTCAATTGAAGGGAGTTGCCGGCTGGAAGCCGGCGCTACGTCAACTCCCGAAAGACTTTTTCCGCAGCCTGTTAAGCGCTGCCCCTTGGGCCGCACTTGGAGCGGTCACGTGTCTTCTCTTCGTGGGGATGCTGCGGGCAGTCGGGGGTGGGAGTATTTCCGGCACGGTGAAGGATCCCAGCGGAGCCGTGATTCCGGGCGCCTCTCTCACTTTGGTCAATACCGTCCTCGGGTCTGAATTTCATACGACTTCTGATTCACACGGATTCTACTCCTTTCCCACCCTTCCGGTTGGGCACTATGATCTCAGGATCGAAGCGCGCGGCTTCGAGACGCAGAGGAGAACAAACTTGACCGTGGACACTGAATCCGCGCTCACGGTGAATGCCATGCTGAAACTGGGCGAGCAGTCCCAGACCGTCACGGTGACAGGAACGGCTGCCACCACGGAAGCTCAGGTTGATACGGTGGCGACTCACTTGGGAGAGCTGGTCACAGGCGCTCAGATGAGGGCGCTGCCGCTGAACGGGCGCAGTTATACGGACCTGCTGCCGATTCAGCCGGGAGTCATTCCTGTCACCACGTTGCAGCCCAATTCCGTCATCATGGCCGGCGTGACGGGCGCGCTGGCGCCCTCCGGAGACCTGAATCCCGGGAATCTATCAATCGACGGCCAGCGCGAGTCCTCCAATGGTTTCATGGTGAATGGAATTGACGTTCAAGAGCACATGAATGGAGGAACTTCCATTGTGCCGGATCTCGATTCGATCGATGAATTCAGAGTTCTCACCAACAATTTTGACCCTGAATACGGCAACTATAACGGAGGAATGGTTACCGTCGTGACCAAGTCCGGGAGCGATGCCTTTCACGGCGATGCCTTCGAGTTCTTGCGCAACACAGCGCTGGATGCGCGCGGCTACTTTGATCCCACCGTACCGGCTTTCCAGCAGAATCAGTTCGGCGGCACGCTGGGCGGTCCGATCGAGCGCCACAAGGCTTATTTCTTTGCAGACTATCAAGGCACACGCACGACGGAAGGGGTGGAGACGGGCCTCATTTCCGTTCCGTCCATGCAAGATCGCGAAGGGGACCTGTCGGACGTGGCCAGCTCCTTGACGGGGACGGTGCGCGGACCTTACCTTGCCGGCCTGCTCTCGCAGAAGCTGGGATATGCAGTTTCCGCTGGAGAGCCTTACTATACTGCTGGATGCGCGACAACTTCTTCGTGTGTTTTCCCCGAAGCTGTAATTCCACAGCGCGCGTGGTCTTCGCCTGCAATCAATTTACTGAAATACATTCCCAGCCCGAATGCCGGCGCGGATCAGTTTTCGACGTCGGCCTATTCCGAGATCGTACGAGACAACAAAGCTTCCGGGCGGGTGGACGCTAACACCTCACTCGGCCAGCTTTCAGCCTATTATTTCTTCGATAATTACTGGCTGGACGATCCGTATCCGGGGCAGCAGGGCGGAGCAAGCATCCCGGGCTTTGATGCGCTGACTTATGGGCGAGCCCAGCTCCTTGCTTTGAGCGACGCGAAAGTTTTTGGGTCCAACATGGTGAATGAGTTCCATGTGGGTCTCCTCCGCAATGCCAACGTCATTGGCCAGCCGCGGGGCGGTCTGGGGGTCAGCATGGCAGCTCAAGGCTTCGTGAGCGGCGTGGGCACGCCGGGCATTGTCGTCCAGGCGCCGCAGTTCGAGGGCGTGATGAATATTGTATTTCCATCCTTTGTCATGGGCGTCCCCATCACCAATGAAACGCAGGTGAACGATACGCTCTACCTCGGCGACACGTTTTCGAAGGTACTGGGCTCGCACACGATCAAATTGGGCGGGCAGTTTCATGCGGATCAGGTGAATGAGCATCCCAATGCAACGTTCAACGGAACTTTCAATATCGATGGGACCGAGACAGGTTCTGCACTTGCTGATTTTCTGATTGGGGTGCCCAGCAATTTCACTCAATCGTCAGGGCAGCCGTTCTACCTCCGCAACCGCTATGCGGGACTCTTCGGACAGGATAGCTGGCGAGTGCGAAGCGGCTTGACGGTTAATTTCGGCCTTCGCTGGGATTACATCATGCCGTTCTGGGAGAAGTACAACCAGCTTCAAACGATCGTGCCGGGCAGGCAATCCGTGCTTTATCCCGGAGCGCCCGAGGGGCTCCTGGTTCCCGGCGATCCGGGAATCCCTCCAACTATTTCACCTTCGAAACCGGACAATTTCGCGCCCCGCATCGGCATCGCCTACGTGCCCCATTTCCATCGTGGGATCGGCAATGCCATCTTTGGGCATGGCGGCAAGAGCAGCATTCGAGCCAGCTACGGGGTCTTCTATACAGCCTTCCCAGGGTTGTCCGCAGGAATCATGTATGCCGTTCCGCCGTTCGGATACAATTATCTGAGTCCCACGCCGCCCCTCTTTGCGACGCCCTTCATCAGTGCTGACAATGGAGCGGCTAATACGGATCCGTTTCCGTTAGCTTTTCCGCCCCATAACGTCTCCTCCCACAACCCGGACACGTCGTTCAATTTTGCGCCTGTCATTCCCATTTCCGCCGACCCCTACTTTTACTACCGCAATGACGTTCCGTATACAGAGAACTACATGTTTTCCTTCGAGCGCCAAATCACCTCAAAGATGCTCTTGACGATGAGTTATGTGGGAAATGAGGGACACCACTTGCTCGTGCTTCTGCCGACGAATCCGGGCAATCAGGCTCTGTGCCTGAGCTTGAGCCAGCCCGGCGAAGTGGCGCCCGGAACGCCGACGTGCGGCCCTTTCGGAGAGGATAACGTTTACACCAGCGTTACCGGGCAGGTCTATGACGGAACCCGCGTCGGCCTTGGTCCCAACTACGGAGAAAATACAGCCCAGGAAACGATTGGAAATTCGAATTTCAATGCGCTGGAAACGAATCTTCGCTATGTCGGCGCAAGGTCCGATTTCCTGGTGGGGTATACCTACAGCAAGTCGATCGACCAGGCGTCGAATCTGGGCGAGCAGCTCAATCCGCTCAACCAGAGTCTGACGCGCGCCATTTCCGCCTTCGATATGACGCAGAACTTTGTGGCGAGCTATAGCTATGCACTGCCGTTCGAATTGCTGTTTCATCGCACGGACCGCCTGACGGAGGGATGGAGCCTTTCCGGCACAACGCGTTTCAGCACCGGACTTCCGGTGACGCTGTACGACGATTCCGACAATTCCTTGCTCGGAACCCTCGGAAACGGGGTCAACAACTATTTGCTGGACACGCCGGAGTTCAAGCCCGGCCCGCTGGAGATCGACACTAACCCTCGAAACGGCCGTCCTGAGTTCAACACCTCGCTGTTTAGCCCGGAGGCCCTGGGTCAATTAGGCGATGCGTCTCGCCGATTCTTTTACGGGCCTGGAATCGAGAATTACGATATGGCGCTCGCAAAGACCCTGCAACTGACGGAGACGAAATCGTTAGAACTTCGTTTGGAAGGATTCAATGTGTTCAACCACGCGCAATTCTACGGGCCGGCCTCAGTAGACGGGGAGATTAATGATCCTGCCTTTGGTCAGGTCGTCAGCGCCGCGGCGCCTCGCTTGCTCCAGCTTGCCGCAAAGTTTATCTTTTAGAAGCGGTCCGCAAAAGGCTCTCTGCGGGACAAGCGTGCTGAGGCAAGCGAAGACCGCGGAGGCGTTCAGTGGATCATCTGATTCGAACCGGTATTTCCCTTGAGGATGAGCTTCTAAAAACCTTTGACGAGGTGATCGGCAGAAAGGGTTATCGCAACCGTTCTGAAGCAATACGCGACCTCATTCGCGACCTTTTGGTCTCCGAAGAGGCTGACAAGAACAAAGTCATTGTCGGAACTCTGACCATCGTTTACGACCACCATCGGCCAAACCTCACAGAAAAACTCATTGACGCGCAACATCGGGCGGGAGGCAGAGTGCTCGCAACCACTCACGTCCATCTGGATCATCACAACTGCCTTGAAGTCCTTATTATGAAAGGCCGAAGCGGCGCCATCAGAGCATTTGCTGATGGCATACTCAGCCTGCGTGGAGTGAAACACGGCCGGTTGGTCATCACCAGCACCGGAAAAGATTTGCAATGACTGACCTGCATTTCTCACCACGGCGGGAACATGCCGGAGGCGCCCCGTATCAGGGCATGACTTCAGTCATGCCACAAAGGTGCCTGTGCTCACGTTGCAGCCGCTGGAGCGCACGGCTGTATCAGGGCACGGCTTCAGCCGTGCCGCAAAGATGCTGGAGGAAAGAGGGCTTTAGCCCCTGCTGATGTCGAGGCCTACCCGCGCTTGGCCAAGCGAAAAGCCGCAGGGGCTAAAGCCTGGCCATCAGCAGACCTGAGTCGGCATGACTGAAGTCATGCCCTGATACACGGCCACGATGCGGCTCCGCCGCCTGACGTGCTGAAAGCCTTGCCTTTCCGGACCTGAACCCTCTGATCGTTCCTTCTTTTTTCCTAAAGCGAGGCTGCGCCTCGCTCTGAAGTTTCTACCTTTCACACGCTGTTTCCCGCGTGCCCCAGCAGCCGCGTCGGTACCCGTGTATCAGTTGGTCATGTCGCTTCGCGACACCCACGAAGCGATGAAAGCGCTTGGGGTAGGGGCGGGTTTCAAACCAGGCTTGTCCAAATTAGGTTTTTGAAAAAGGCGGAATCTCCGGTAAGTTGAGGTTTTGTGTTGCCGCACGATTAATCTCAACTGAAGGAGGTTCCACCGTGAATCGAGTATGCAGCATCTTCTCTCAAATACTCCAGCTTTTCCCCCGCCTGGAGTTTGAACAGATGGTTCG
>JASHON010000179.1 GCA_030041095.1 Terriglobia bacterium | reverse complement strand
TGCAACTCCGTCGCCACGCGGCATGACAACATCGCCTCCAGCGGCGTGCGCGAGTCGATCCTGGAGCGCATCGATAACTTCCTGGAGCTGGCCATGCAGACGGTGCTTTCCGGCACGGACGTGGCCGGCTGGAACGAATTCATGCAGTACGCGCTGGCTGGGGGCCAGTTCAACTACTATCCCGACAGCTCGCAGGGCACTTACACGCCGTACTGGCTGGAGGGAACGACCTGGAAGGCGAATTACAGCGCGCCCGGGCTCTACAGCTTTAAGCTGAAGTTCCGGCAAGTGGTTACATGATAGAGACAAGAGACGAGAGGCAAGTGACGAGTGAAAAGAGCGGCCGCTCGTCTCTCGCCTCTTGTCTCTTGCCTCTGCCCTTATGATTTCCGGCAACCAAACCTGGACGCAAGCGCTTGGGCAATCGCCGAAGCAGCCACTGTACGTGCTGACCATCCCGCAGTACGGCATCATCCTGGCGAGCTTTTCCGCGTCGCTGCTGACCACGCCCGGCGGATACGGTGTCGGGCTGTACGGGGTTACTGCGTACGGAACCTAACAGGCAGAGACAAGAGACAAGAGACAAGAAGATTGATTCATTGAATCATTGAATCAATGAACCAATGTCTCAATGAATCAATTCTTTGCGGAGTGAGGCTTTGCCGAACATAGCCAATTACTGGCCTTCCAGCTTTTACGCTTCGATGAACCAGGCGCTGCTCTGGCTGTTCTCGCGGCAGACGGGGCAGATTGGCAACTGGCTGGCGAATGCGCTGCTCACGCAGGGCGCAACGACGAATCCGGAAACGGTCGAGCCTTCCACCGGCTTTGTCGAATGCGGCGTGCTGAGTCTGACGAACTTCGAGACGGGCGTTACCTCCGCCGGCGTTCAGGCGCAGCCGTTTCCGCAAGAGCAAGTGGAGAACATCACGTTTGCGCTTCCTCCCGGGCTTTATCCGGACAATCTGCTCGGCGCGGACGGCTATCCCATTAACACTTCCCCGCAAGCGCTCGCCTGGGGACCGCTGCTCGTGAACAGCTACGAGGTCACGGCAGCAATGCAGGCGCAGATCAACTACGAGCTGTTCAATCCCGATTACACTTCAGTCATCACGCCTGGCAATCCGCAGATTGGCGGGGTGGTCAGCAAGTGGCAAGCTGGAACCACCTACCAGTTCGGCAACATCATTGTGGACTACAACGGCAACACCCAGATGGCGCTGGTCACCGGCAAGACGTGCGCGCCCGGCGTCAGCAACTGCTCGAATTCTGGCGAAGGCGCGCCAAACTGGCCGACAAGCCCGGCCGGCGGCGCGAACGCCGCGCTGACCGGCGACTACACCGAGACTTGGAAGCTGATGTGCCTCGGCTATCAGTCCAATTGGATTGCGTTTGGGTACTGTTTCGGGCTGCTCAATCCGCCGAGTTATTATCGTGTCGATCTCTTCTCCTACACCGATGCTTTTTATTTCCAGGGTTCCAGCGCGCTTCACGTCACCGCGCCAGGCGGCAATGCCATTCCGAATGCCGCCACTTTCAGCGTGCCCAACGTCAACCCCGGTCTCGTCTTCGCAGCGCTTTATCCGGCTTCTGTGGCCGCGCCCGCGACCGGCTGGTACGGCGCAACGATTCGGGAGGGTTGGATCGCGCATACCAACATGGGGCTGGGCTACAAGCTGGCGGGTTACAAAGCGCAGATTTACGTGAAGACGGATATCGAGTATCTGCAGGAAGATGACGTGCCGGTCATGGTCGAGTCAGACGAGGTGCACGCGCGCTGCGGATCGAGCGTGTTTGCAGCGCCCGGCACGCCCACGGTTCACATCCTTTACGACGATCCTGTTGCCGGCTGGGTTGAAGTTTATTCATCGCTGCAGAGCGAAGCGGCTTATCAGGCGTTGCCGCGCTCGTTCGATATTCCCACAAGCGATCCGCTTTACGTCCAGGATCCTGGCCTGACGAATGAAGCGCTGCTGCAAAACCGCAGCTTCATTTACGACGCAGCGCTGGCCATCATTGCTTACTGCGGCGCGGGCAACTTCACCGCTGCTGCCAAGATCGTCGCGCAGTTCAATGAGATTCTCGACAATCCCGAGTATCTCGCAACCCAGGTGCTGGAAAGCGCGGCGGCGGGAGGGTCTTCGTCGCACTGGACGATGAGTAATTCCAGCGATTCAGTGACCGACGTGAGCGATCCCACGCAGCCGCCTTACGGCGGCACGGTGGTGGATTTCCACGCCCTGGACGCCGGCGACACATTCACCTATTCCGGCTCCGGCTTTCCGGACTCGACGGACACATGGATTTCCTTTCAGCACAAAGAGGCCACAGCGGTCACTTTCGCTTTCGATATCAGCGTGACCACGAAGAACGGCTCGGTAACGGATATTCAGGTGAACTCAAACACGGAAGCGCCTGCGGCGTATTCATCGGGCACCAAGCAGATTGCGATCGCGGTTGGCCTTGGCGATTCGGCCTATCGCACCGAGGCGCTGGACCTGGCGTCGCTCGTTTCCTCGCTTGCTTCAGACACGCTGACCGCAATCACCGGCTTTAAGGTTACAGTCAACGCTGCCGGCGATCTCTACTTTGATAACCTCAGCGTGGGCGGCTTGCAACCAGCCAATTCGCTCAGCTTCAGCTATGACGTTTACAACGGCCAGGTGGATCAGGCGTACATCCGGACCGGCGCGATGGCGTGGGTGGTTTACGCTTACTGCGTCTACATGCAGATGTCACTCGATTTCTCGCCGGCGCTCTATTGCCAGGCAATGATCAATTTCCTGCTGACGCTGCAATCCACGGCAAACGATCTGACGAAGGGCCTCTTCTATCTTGGCTGGGGCGAATACGTCAATCCTGGCTACCAGTTCGTGCCGGGCCTTCAGGAAAGCGTCTCAACGGAGCATCAGGCCGACGTTTGGTTTGCCTTTTCGCGCGCCATCAACGTGCTGCCGACCGCAGCCACGCAGCTTCTGAAAACCGAGCAGATTACGGACGAGCAGGCAAGCTCACTGAATGCCACGGCCACCCAGCTTCAGGGCATCGTTACGACGATCTGGACCAATCTTCTGGCAAACCTCTACATCGCGCCGAGTGGGAACACGCCCGGGCGTTTCGCGCAAGGCGCATCGAGCGCCGGGCTCGATACGAGCGAAGCGCTCGACGCCAGCGGCCACTGGACTGCGTTGCTGGCCGATGCCAACGGCCGCGACGACATTGCACTTGAGTGCATGGAATTCATTCTCGAAACCTTTCTGCTCACCAACCAGACCGTTCAGGAATCGAACAGCCCGAACACCTGGAATGAAGCGTACGAGGTTCTGACGCCTTTCAACGGCTTTGAGCCGTATGCCGATTCGACCGGCGGCTATACGGACGCGCCGGCGAGCGTCTGGCAGGAAGGAACCTGGGGCGTCATTCTGGCGCTGCTGGGGCTCTATTCGATTTCCGGGTTGGCGGCGTATTTCACGGATGCCGAAACGACCATCGACACCTTCATTCAATCGCTCGTGAGCGGCCAGCAGGCCATCCTGCAAGCGACAGGAAACGGCTCGCTGCTTTGCTACTCACTCGCCTCGCGCGGGTTGCCTTATGAATTCGATATATGGCCCGGCGTGGCTCCTACGGCCTGGATGTGGCTGGCATCGACGAATCCGTCGCTGCTGCTGAGCGTGAACACGCAGCCGGCTGTCTGGCCGAACATGCAGATTCCAACCGGAGGCAATCAGAGTGTGCAGGACGTGGACGGCGCATCGAGCGTGGGAAGCTTTACGGTGTCCTCCATCGATCCGCAAGGCGCGCTGAAAGCACTGGCCGCGCAGCAGGCGCTCATTGGCCAGCAGGCGGTGCTCTCGATGGGGTTTCCGGGGCTCAATCTGGGAGATTTTGTCGCGCTGCACACCGTACAGATCACGGACCTGGGATTCGACCAGAACGGCCGCGCGCAGATTAAATGCGGCGACTTGCAGCGCTACATCGCGGGTGCGATGGCTTTTGCGAATGGAGGGCCGGGCGAATATCTCACCGGGCAGCCCGAGACGCCACAGCCAAACGGCCCGCAGTGGCTGCCCAACGCGCTGCCGGTTTCGAATAACAATCCGCGCTGGGTGCAGGGCAATCCACTCGATATTTTTCTCGCTGTGCTTCAGAACGAATTAGGCGTGGGCCAGGACCCAGCGCTGACACCAAATCTTCTGGAATCGAGCGCAGCGACGGAGGGGCTGGCGACGGGCAATCCGTTTTGGCAGCTCTACGAGCCCGGCAATGCATCGACGCTGATCGATCCGAATCAGTTTCTCGACATTACGGGCATCACCGCACTGCGCGATGGGATGTTTTCGGGAGACTGGTTTGAGTTTCGAATCACTTCGCCCATGCAGGCGAAGTCGTGGCTGGAGCAATACATCCTGCAGCCGCTCGGCCTGGTTTCCGTCGTTCATGCCGATGGCCAGCTTGGCCTGAAGGCTATGAAAAACCCCGAGGATCAGTCGCCGGTCTTCAGCTTCACGCGCGATAACGTAATTGGGATTCCGCAACTCTCGCGCATGGACATCATCAATACGCTCACCGTGCGCATGGACGTGGACGATTCCGGCCCGCAAACCGAGGCGCGCCAGTACAACAACCAGGTGATTTACGAGCAGACGAGCTCCGTCTATCAGTACAAGCGGATCGCCAATCAGCAGGTGGAATGCACCGGGCTGCGCAGCGCGCGCGGCGGCTTTTTGCGCGCCTTTCTGCTTGCGGACAATCTCTTTCGCCGCTACGCCTTCGGCACGCCGAAATATAGTGTGACGGCGTTTTTGACCAGTGTGATTGCGGAGATCGGCGATTACGTCTCGCTCACCCACTCGCTCGTGCCCGACCTGGTGAGCGGCCAGGTGGGGATCGTGAATGTGCTTTGCGAAGTCATCGGACGCACGCCGGACTATGCGAACGGCCAGATGAAGTTCGATCTGCTGGATACGCGCTTCATGATGCTGACCACGCCATACGAGGTTGCGCCGCTTGCGGACGACATTCCGAGCTGGACGGAAGCGACGGCGGCAGAGCGCGAGCAGTACATGTTCATTTCCTTTGCCGCGACAGGAGGGTTGAATGCCGATGGATCGCCAGGCAACACGATCTTCTAAGCGGTGCGCGTGTCAGGAATGCGGTGGGTGCCCGAGGACGGCGCGATCCGACCGGGATAAATGCGATCGCTGCTTCATGCGGGTGTACGTGGACGGCAAGTTCATTTGCCCGCGCGCGCTGGCGCGGCGTGAAAGGCGGAAGACAGCATGAGCCAGATGACGATGTCGACGCAGCCCGGGTTTTTCGACCTGGCGGATTCCACCATTGCCGGCGGCCAGCCGCTCACCGATGACTCGATCTCGAAAATCTCGCATAACGCCAAGTTCGGCGCGGTGCGCTGCGAGATCATCTATATGGGCTTTTATGCGAATGGAAACACGGTGAGCGCGCCGCTGAGCCCGGTGGACGGCTATCAGTATTCTTACCCGGAATGCACCTTCGTGATCGCCGGCCATTGCACGCGCGCGCCCGCTCCGGGCTTTGTGCCGGGGCAGGCGACCTTCCCTGCCATCGCCAACACGAACGCGGGAAACGTCGATGGCACCGTGCTGCTGCAGTATTTTGACGTGGATGATGCCAACGGCGCGGTGAGCATCTTTACCGCCTACGAGGCGAGTCAGGAGCAGTACAACACGAACGACGGCTTTGTGAAGGTACTGGCCATTTGCCAGCGGCTCTCGCAGACGCTGCCAACTGGGGTGGGAGGCGACTGATGGCAATTGTGCGAACCGTTTTGCCGCGTAAGGGGCTGGTGCAATCGCAGCACGGGCTGACGCAGTACGAGCAGGATCAGGACGGCAACTGGTCCCTGCTCGACAGCAACATCGCCTTCATGAGCGACCTGGTGCAGTCGGTGAACCAGCAGCCTAACCAGGTTTTTGCCGGGCCGGCTTCCGGCGCGGCTGCTGCGCCGGCATTTCGCGCGCTGGCGCTGGCCGATCTGCCGTTAGCTGCGCTGCTGCCACTCACGGTGATGGGCGCAGTAGGAATCAATGGCGTGGCCAGCGGCTTCGCGTTGTCAACGAGCTCGTCATTCACGCCAGGGCTCACTGCGGGTGTCCTTTTTGCGCAGGGAATCGTCTACGCGCCGTCCGCAGCGCCCGCAGTCCCAGCCGCGCCGGCCAGCGCGACAAGCTATCTGTTCTACAATTCGACGAGCGGCTTTTACTGGCAGGCATCGCCGGTCGGCGCTCATGCCGGAGACGCGCTGATTGGGAGCGCGACGACGAGCGGCACTGCGGTCACGACCGTGGCGCAGGCGACCAAAATCTTCGGCCAAGTCGCCCTCGCGCCTGGAGCAGCGGGCAATTTCACAGTGGCACATATGCTGGGCCGTGCTCCGGTCGGCGCCTCACTGCTGCTAACTTCCACGACGCTGATCGTTTGGCAAGCCACGCCATGGGATGGGACAAACCTATATCTGAACGCTGCGGGCGCCTCCAGTGGAATTATGATTCTTTGGTGATTTCGGCCCTTCCATGAGACGGCCTTCAAAGCCTCCGGTTATGTTGGCGCTCGGCGCCGGCCCGGCCCTATGGATCTTCCGCAATTGGCTTCCAATTCCGAAAGGTTCCTTCCTCGCTTTTGCTATTTCGCTGGCGCTTCTTGCGGCAGGATTTGTTGCACTCTCCAGCTCTAAAATCGTAGAGTGGCTGCGCAGCCTCGTTGCGAAATCCCTGACATTAACAGTCGCAATTCCTCTGCTTCTCCTCGTTCCTTACGTGATGGGCTCATTAGGAAATCACCCTCTCTCCGCGTGGGCCATGGTTGGGTTCGTAGCCTACGTTGAACTTCCTTGCATTCTGTTATTGCCAGACCGAAAACGAGCGGTCTCGGGCGCGGGTTGGCGCGATTATGCCGCGATGTTATCTTTGGCGCTGCCCGTCGTGGCGGGATGGACGGCTGGAATCTGGACGGGCACGATCGGGCACGCACTTTTTCGTCCCCTTGCCTCCGTTTGCGCAGGAGTCTACTCATTTGTCGTTGTCCGCCGCCTGGAACGGGTCGGCTATCGGCTCCTTTGGCAGAGGGACGACTTCATTCAAGGCGTACTGTGTTTCGTCCTGTTCGCATTGTTGGCCATCCCTTTGGGTTATGCGCTGCATTTCATTCGCTTCCGGCCGCTTTCTTATGCGCCACAGGTTTTCGCGGTCCGCTTTCTCGGGACGTATCTTCTGATTGCCATCCCGGAGGAAGTATTCTTTCGTGGCATATTGCAAAGTTCACTCGAGCAGAGCCTTCGCTCGAGCCGGCGCGAGTGGTACGCCTTGATCCTTGCGTCGGTTGTTTTTGGAGCTTCGCATCTCCGCCATCCTCCGGTCCCTAACTGGAAATATGCGATCCTCGCCACGCTTGCGGGCCTGTTCTACGGCGCCGTATTCCGAAGACGACGACGCACTTCCTCCTCAGCCCTGACCCACGCGCTTGTTGATACCATCTGGAGCATGTGGTTCTGAGGAACCTTACGCATCAACCGCGAGAATGAAGCGTGCAGGCTCTGCGCGGGATCTGTGCGAAGAGAGCCTGCGTTTGGAGCAATCTGGCCTTTCCTTATATAATGCTTGCTCGACGTGAAAACTCTTGACGGGATTGGAAGCTCCGCGGAAAAGGGGCGGAATCCGGCTCCGACGGCAGGGTGGTCCGTGTCTGAACGTTTGGCTGCAACTTCGGACGAGCAACGGGTGGTCTATACCGTTGCCGATATTCTAAAGATTTTGCCGCATCGTTATCCCTTTTTGCTCGTGGACCGCATCATCGAGCTCGAGCCCGAAAAGCGGATTGTCGGGTTGAAAAATGTCACGGTGAATGAACCTTTCTTTCAGGGACACTTTCCCAATGCACCTGTGATGCCGGGGGTGCTGATTATCGAATCGATGGCTCAAGTGGCCGGGGTTTTGATTTATCGAGATCTTCCAGGCAAGAAATTAATCTATTTTACGGGAATTGAAAACGCCAAATTCCGCAGGCCCGTTATTCCAGGGGATCAACTCATCATCGAGATGGAGCTGCTGCGGCGTATGAACCATTTTGGGAAAATGGCGGGCAAGGCGACCGTGGACGGAAAACTCGCTGCGGAGGCTGTAGTCCAGTTTGCCATTGTGGATCATCCTGCGAAATGAAGGCCCATCCCACAGCAGTCATTGATCCCAAGGCTCGTCTTGCTTGCTCGGTCACCGTGGGGCCTTATTGCATCATTGGAAGCGATGTGGAGCTGGGTGAGGATTGTGAGGTTCTATCTCACGCCGTCATCGAGGGGCGCACGAAGGCGGGGCGCGGCAATCGTTTTTTTCCTTTCGCCTCGATCGGCCTCGCGCCGCAAGACATCAAATATGGCGGCGAGCCGACTTCCGTAGAAATCGGCGATGAGAATATTTTTCGCGAATGCGTCACCGTTCACCGCGGCACGGCGGAAGGCTGCGGCGCCACTCGTATCGGCAATCACAATCTCCTGATGGCTTACGTTCACGTGGCCCACGACTGCACGCTCGGTAACCACATCATCATGGCGAACGGCGCCTCGCTTGCCGGACATGTGGATATTGGCGATCACGCGATGGTGGGCGCCTTCTGCGGGATCCACCAGTTTGCGCGCATCGGCGCTTACAGTTTTCTCGGCAGCTACACAGTCGTCAACAAAGACATTCTTCCCTATTCCAAAACGACCGCTCCGCGTCCGATGGAAGTGCTTGGCGCCAACCGGTTAGGATTGGAGCGCCGCGGCCTTACCAAGAAAGACATAGGAGAGCTCGAGGCGGCATTCCGCCTTCTCTGCCGATCCAAGCTGAATACGACTCAGGCGCTCGAAGCGGTGGAGCAGAGGGGGTTTACGTCTCAGCACGTGCAAGCACTGATCAATTTTATCCGCACTTCCCAGCGGGGTGTCGTGAAGTAACACCAGGCAAGGAGCGATGCGGCTTCGACGCGGTCTCGTGGCTTTAACTGGGTTGATCGGATCGCGGTTCCTCCAACTCTTCGGTTTACGCTGGCGTTGGCATTCCAGTCCGCTCGTCATTCCATGCGTGCCCATACGTCCCCGCGATTTGCGATTATCGCCGGCAACGGACAGTTCCCATTTTTGACTCTCGAGGCAGCGCGCGAACAGGGCATTGAGCCCGTCGTATTTGCCATCCGCGAAGAGGCCTCGCCGGAGCTTTCCGAGCAGGCTCGTGAGATCCACTGGCTGAGCCTGGGCGAAGTCGGTAAGTTGATGGATCTGCTGCGCGATGAGCATATTGACAAGGTGGTTCTGGCGGGTCAGGTGAAGCACGTTCAGCTTTACAGCAAGATCAAGCCTGACCTGCTCGTTCGGGACGCTCTGAACACACTTACGCACCGCAATACTGATGCGCTTATTGGAGCATTCGTTCAGATGCTCGAGCAACTCGGCGTGGAGGTGGTGGATTCCACGACCTTCCTCGAGCCGCTTCTCGCCGGCGAAGGAAGTCTCACCCAGCGCGCGCCGGACCGGGACGAGCTTGCCGATGTGGAGTACGGTCTCGAAATCGCCCGTCAGATTTCAGCCTTGGATATTGGACAGACGGTCGTTGTCGCGGACCGTGCATGTGTGGCCGTGGAGGCCATGGAAGGAACCGATGCCACCATCGAGCGCGCAGCCACATTAAGCAACGGCCGTCGCCTGGTTGTAGTGAAGGTCAGCAAGACGAGGCAGGATATGCGGTTTGACGTTCCGGTCGTCGGCCCCAAGACGATCGAAGTGATGGCGCGATCAGGAGCCAGCACGCTGGCGGTGGTGGCTGGCAAATCGCTCCTGTTCGAACGTGACCGCTTGGTCGGTCTGGCGAACCAAGCCGGCATTGCGGTTTGGGGCGTGACGGAATAGAGAGGGAGGATCATTGACGGACAGACTCATCCGGGTTGGAGTCGTTGGCGCCGGGTCACACGGCCGTAATCACGTGCGCGCGCTCGGCGCCCTGTCTGGTGTGGAACTAGCCGGAGTATACGATATCAGTGAAGAACGGAGACGCCAAGCCGCCGCGGATTTTGGAATCCGTGCGGTTGACTCGCTGGAAGAACTATGGGCAGCTTGCCAGGCGGCTGTCATTGTCATTCCTGCGTCTGATCACGCTGCGGTCGCCCGCCGCGCGTTCGCGCGAGGGATAGACCTCCTTGTCGAAAAACCGATCGCCGGCACTGTTGAGGAGGCAGAAGAAATCACCGAACTCGCCGGCCGCCGCGGTTGCATCCTTCAGGTGGGGCACGTGGAGCGGTTCAATCCTGGTGTAATGGCCGCAAAAGCCGTCACGCGCCATCCTTTGTTTTTTGAGGTCCATCGCTTGGGCGTTTTCAGCCCGCGCAGCCTGGATGTGGACGTGGTGTTTGACCTGATGATCCACGATCTGGACCTGGTTCTCTGGCTGTCTGAATCCTCCGCCCGCGAGGTACGAGCCGTCGGGCTGCCCGTTCTGTCTGACAAAGTAGACATCGCTAACGCCCGCATCGAGTTTGAAAATGGAGCGGTCGCCAACCTTACAGCCAGCCGCGTCAGCGTAGAGAAGATCAGAAAGTTCCGATACTTTCAGCCGAGCGAATACGTCTCCATCGATTTCACACGCCGCGACGCTCTGGTCGTGACGGCGGACCCGCGGCAGGATCCGCCTCAGATCAACTTCCGCAAGCTGCCGACGCAGCCCACGGAGCCGCTACAAGCTGAACTTGCGGCATTTATAGAATGCGTCCGCAGCAGAAAGCCACCGCTCGTTGGAGGCGTCGAAGGCCGAGCAGCCCTGGCGCTGGCTGCACAGGTCACACGTTGCATTGAGGCCCATGCTGAAGCTCTAAGATCTCATCTGGCTTCCGGACAGCCATAGGCAGTTTTCCCGGTTACTCGTCTCCCACACGAATCCCATATCGTTCCAAGCGCCGATAAAGCGCGCTGCGGCTGAGTCCCAGCGCCTGTGCCGCCTGGCTCACGTTTCCCGCGTAACGCTCAACCGCCTTGCGAATGAGGCATTTTTCGACCTCTTCCAAAGGCAGGTCTTCCAACCGGCCGGGCGAAGCCTCACTCGAGCGCAAGCCCAGGTCTGCCACTCTGATCGTGCTGCCTCGCGCCATTAAAACGGCGCGCTCAACCACGTGGTTTAACTCGCGAATGTTGCCGGGCCACGAGTAATTTTTCAGCGCCTCCGTGGCGGCGTAGTCGAATCCCGAAATCGTCTTTCCATAGCGGCTTGCGTGCCGGCTGAGAAAATGCACCGCGAGCGGAAGAATATCTTCCAGCCGGTCCCTCAGCGGCGGCAGAACAATTTCGATGGTATTCAATCTGAAGAATAAGTCGTCGCGAAAGTGCCCGCTCGCCACTTCCCGGCGCAAGTCCGCATTGGTGGCCGAAAGCAGCCGCACATTCACCCGATACGTCCTGGAAGAGCCCACGCGCTGTACTTCGCCGGACTCGATGGTACGCAACAATTTGGCTTGCTGGCTGAGGGGCACATTGGCTACTTCATCGAGAAAAAGCGTGCCGTTATCCGCGAGCTCGAACCGGCCCACGCGGTCCGCTTTGGCGTCCGTGAATGCGCCTTTTACATGGCCGAAAATCTCGCTCTCGAAGACGCCCTCGGGAACGGCGCCGGCATTTACGGCAACGAGCGGCCGGCCCGCACGGTTGGAAAGCGCGTGAATCGTTTGTGCCACAACTTCTTTGCCCGAGCCATGCTCTCCCAGGATCAGCACGCTCGCGTCTGAGGGCGCGACGCGGTGAATGATCTCCATCACGGCCCGCATCGCGGGCGAAGTTGCGGTGAGAGAGGGCAGGGATCGGGATCGCAGCAACCGGTTTTCTGCTTCCAGTCGCTGGCCCTCCCGCAAAGCGCGGCTCAGCTCCACTTGCGTGCGCAGGACGGCCAGCAGACGCGAATTCTCCCACGGCTTCTGAATGAAGTCCCGCGCGCCGCGCCGCATGGCTTCCACCGCCAGCTCGACGCTACCCCATGCCGTCATCACCACAACCGGCAGAAGGCTGTCGATGGTTTGGATCTCCTGGAGCAGATCGAGCCCTTCAGCTCCCGAGGTTGTATCGCGGGCATAGTTAAGGTCCAGCAGGACGACATCCAACTCCTGCACTTGAGCCGCCTTTCGGACCTCAGAGGGCGAAGACGCGCACTCGACTGCAAATCCTTCGCCCTTCAGCAACAGGCGGAGCGCATCAACGACGTGGGGTTGATCGTCAGCGACCAGGATTCGGGGAGAATTAGAGGGGTTCGCTCGCATCGGCTGCGAATCGTTTCAGCGTTTAGATTTCAAGTGATCCACCCATCCACCAGCTTGATCACCTTCGGACCGTAGGTTGCCCAGTTTTCGTTGTGAGTGACCTGAACGATCGTGGTTCCTTCCTCATTGAGCCGCTTGAAGAGCTCCATGATTTCTTTGCCCTGGCTCGAATGTAAATTGCCTGTCGGCTCATCGGCGAGAATCAGTCTCGGCTTTGCAACGATGGCGCGCGCAACGGCCACAAGCTGCTGCTGGCCGCCGGAGAGTTGGCTCGGAAAGAGGTCCTTCTTGCCCACGATGTGAAATCTGTCGAGCATGTCCGCCACAATGGCCTGTCGCTCGGAAGACCTGACATTTCGATACGAAAGGGGAATATCCAGATTCTCAGCTACCGTGAGGCTGTCGAGCAGATGATATTGCTGAAAGACGAAGCCGATGTACCGCTTATTGACCTCCGCCCGCTGCTTCACGCTCAGGCGGTGAATGGGCTGGTCCACGAAGTAGTATTCACCGTTGAATTCGCCGTCGAGCATACCCAAAATGGAAAGCAGCGTGGACTTTCCAGCGCCCGACGGCCCCATAATTGTGACGAAATCTCCTTCTTTGATTTCCAGACTAATGCGGCGCAGAACGTAGTATCTCGACGGCCCAACCGGATAAGATTTCTCAACGTTCTTCATTTGAATCATGCGACAGTTTCCTCGAGTTTCTTTAACGCCTCAAAATCGGCAGTGTAGCTTATCCATTATAAGGTTCCCCTTCCGAAGACAAAACGGATCAAAAGTAATCCTCAATCGATCATCACTCGTATCGTAGCGCCACCATCGGGTCCACGTTTGCCGCACGGCGCGCGGGCAGATAGCCGGCGAGAAGTCCGACGCACCCGAGTATCGCTGTTGCGCCGACAACGGTCAGCGGATCCGCAGGCTTGACGGCGTAAAGCTGAGCCGCGACGAGGCGGCCTCCAGCAAGCGCGAGCGGAACGCCGATTGCCACGCCCAGAGCGATCAGTGCCAGCGTCTCTTTCAGGATCATCCCGAGCACGTCGCCCCGCTCGGCGCCCAGCGCCATCCGAATTCCAATGTCGCTCGTTCTTCGCGCCACATTATAGGCCAGGATCCCGTAGAGGCCGATCGCAGCAAGCACGAGCCCCAGGATTCCGAAGAAGCCTGTCACTTCCGAAATTGCCCGCTGCTGCCGAAGCGAGTCGCTTACCTGGTTGTTGAGCGTTTCCACACGGGTTACCGGAAGACCCGGAGTCACCTCTCGAATTGTTCGGCGCACCTCCGCGATGACCGCTGCTCCGTGTCCCGCGGTGCGAATTTCGATTTCGCTAACGTAAGCCAGCAGAGATTCGGGCTGGCCGGCGGGAATCTGGTAAGCGGAGACGAAGAACATCGGAGGAGAACCTTCCGAAGCGCCGTCATACTTAGCGTTTTCGACCACACCCACAATTTGAAATCCAGGCGCCTGGAATGACGACCCGAGGCTGAATCGTTGGCCGAGCGGGTTGCCTTTCGGCAGAAAGCGGCGTACAAAGGCCTGGTCGACGACAGCTACCGGCGCTGTTCCCGAGGCATCGCGCGAGGAGATAGCGCGCCCGGCGATGATGCGCATCCCTTCCGCTTCAAAATATTCGGGTCCCACAGGAACGAGTTCCGGATTGCTCTTGCCCGGCCGGCGCCGCATTCCCTCGACCGCGACGTCTGCGTTCATCGAGCCTCCGCTCATCGGGCTGGTCCCGCCGATGCTGGCAAATCTCACGCCGGGAAGCGCGCGGATGCGGCTGAGAAGCTCGTGATAAAGTCCGGGCATTTCTCCGGGCTTATAACCGGCCAGCTCGGGATCAACGCTCGCGAGAAGCACGTGCTGAGGCTGAAACCCCAGATTCTGATCCTCGAGATTCACCAGCGTTCGGAGCAAGAGGCCGGCGCTCACGAGCAAAACCAGCGAAATCGCGATCTGACCTACAACCAAACCCTTGCCGAAACGGCTGCGCGAATGCGCCGCCGTCGCGGAACGCGAGGCTGACTTGAGCGCGGGGACGAGGTCGATTCGGCTTGATTTCACTGCCGGTACGAGGCCGGAGAGAACGACGGCAACGAGCGAGACGATCGCTGTAAAGGCGAAAACCAATAAATTCGGGTGCACGTTCAGCGGAACCTTCGCGGCTACCAGCGAGACGAGCAAGCGAACACACCAGAAAGCCAGCAATGCGCCCGAAGCCGCACCGAAAATGGCGAGAAGCGCACTTTCAATGAGCATCTGGCGGATTAGCTCCAAGCGTCTTGCGCCCAGCGCCAGTCGCATGGCCATTTCTTTTTGGCGAGCTGTTGAGCGCGCGAGCAGCAGATTGGCCACATTAGCACAGGCGATGAGCAAGACCAGCGCCACCACGGCGAGCAGAATGTGGAGCGGCTCTGCGTAGTCGAAACGCATCGAAGAGAGGCCGCGGCCGCCGGGGGCCAGGCTGACATATGCGTGCTCGATCTGCCGGCGCACTCTGCGGCTCATCTTGGAGCCCACCTGCGCAGTCAGGTACTCTCGGAGAACAACGTTCACGGCAGCGTTCGCCGCACGTCGGCTAACGCCGGGTTTGAGGCGCGCGATCATGTTAAGCCAATAGATGTTGGGATCGCTCAGCAAGTCCTTCGCCCCTGGCATCACGGTTAGCGTCAGTCTGGGCCTGAGGCTGAGAGGCATCCAAAAATCCGCGTAGCGCGCCTGCATCCTGACCCCGAAGAAGCCCCGCGGTGCTATTCCCACGATCGTCATTGGCACGCCGTCAAGTTCCACCGCGCTTCCCACAATCGACGCCCTGCCGCCCAGCTTGCCTTTCCAGTATCTGAAACTCACAACAGCAACGGGCGGCGCTCCCGGCCGGTCATCGGCAGAAGTGAGCATTCGACCCACGGCAGCGGTTACGCCCAGTACGGAAAAGAAGTCGCCGGAGACCAGTTTCCCTTGCGCCGCCTGAACGCTGCCAGACTCAGATCCTGACCCGCGAACTGACAGCGTGTCCTCGGGAGTCTGCACGGCACAGATTCCCTGAAAGACATGGCTGTGCTGTGCGAGATCCTGGTAGAGAGGATAGGAGAAGACGCTCATTTGCCCCGTTGGAGCGTTCAAAGCCTCGCCGGGCACCGGCTCGTTAATGGACATGTTCTCGTGGGGATTATCTGCAAATAATACAAGACTTCCCGGATTGCGAACGGGCAGGTTACGCACCATCACTGCATTGACGAGGCTGAAGATGGCCGTATTCGCGCCGATGCCGAGCGCGAGCGTTACCACGGCAATCGCAGCGAAGCCCGGTGACTTTGCCAGCGTTCTCTGGCTGAAGCGAAGATCCCGAATCAGCGAAGCCATCCGTGTCTCCTCAATGGACGATTGCCGGAGAGCTTTCAAACATCAGCAATCAGATATCAGCCCGCGCCTCTCAACTTCTATCAATGCTAGGCAGGCATAGGCGTTACCTGTACGAAGACGGAGCTGCCGAAAGTCGATGGATGGCGTGTCACCGTTCGCTGATTTCTGGTGCCTGGTCTCTCAACGCTTCACTCGTACCTAAGCGTCACAACCGGATCAACCTTCGTCGCACGGCGGGCGGGGATGTACGTAGCGGTAAGCGATATAGCAATGAGTACCACTGCCACGGCCAAAAATGTCAGCGGATCGGTGGCGCTGATACCGTAGAGCTGGCTCGCGAGCAGGCGCGCAAGCAGCAATGCTGCGATCACGCCCGCGGCAACGCCAACGAGGGCCATACGCAAGCCCTGCGTCATTACCAGGCGCATGACCCCGCGGCGCTCAGCTCCCAGCGCCATGCGGATCCCGATTTCATGCGTTCGTTGGCGCACCCAGTATCCCAGCACCCCGTAAATTCCAATCGCTGCAAGCGCCAGCGCAATCCCCGCAAACACGCTCATCAGAATCATCAGAAAACGGTTAAACGCAATGGAAAGGGCGAGCACCTGCTCCATCGACTGAACATGCCCGATCGGAATGTCGGGGGCAACATCGCGAACGCCCGTTTCCACAGCGTGGCTGAGGCTGAGAGGAGCTACGGCCGTGCGAACCAGGATGTCTACAGAAAACCAGCCTTGAATTCCCTGGTCTGTAGCAAAGTCTGCCTGGGCCATGGGAACGAAATAGGTGGCGGGCGCCGGCTCTTTCAAGCTGGAAAGTACGTCAGCGGCGACGCCCACGACTTCCATAGGCTGGCCGTCATAGAGGTGACGGCCGATCGGGTTCTGCTTCGGGAAAAACCGGCGGGCAAAGGACACGTTGACGATCGTGACCTTCGCCGAGCTCGAGGTGTCTGCCCGAGTGAAAGCCCGGCCGGCGACAATCCGGTCGCGCAGCGTCGCGAAATAACCCGGTGTCACCTCGCGGAAATCGACGGAAGGATGCACGATCTTATGATTCACGCGCACTCCTGGATTGACGTTCAGGCCCGTTTCCAGCGGCAGGCCTCCGGCAACGACGGCCGCGCTGGTCACCCCTGGGATGGCTTTCAACCGGCTCAGGGCGTGCTCGTAGAAGGCCGTCAGCTTGGGCATTGAATTGTACCTGGAGCCTGTGGTCCAGATCGGCATCGCCAGCATATCATGCGGGTTGAAACCAGAGTTTGTGCGCATCAGGTTTGTGAAAGTTGTAATCAGCAATCCGGAACCAACCAGCAAAATGAGCGAGAGGGCTACCTCGGCGGAGACCATTCCGTCGCTCAGCCGGCGCCTGCGGCGGCCGAGACTTGCGTGGCTTTCTCCCTCTTTCAATGACACCATAAGATCTGTTCGCAAGGCCTGGAACGCTGGAGCGAGCCCAAACAGAATCCCGGTGAGCACCGCGACACCGGCAGTAAAAATCAACGCCCAACCATTAATCCCAATATCCTGGGCCCTGGGAAGCAGGCTGGGGGCGAGTGCGAGAAGCGTCTGCGTGCCCGAGTAGGCCAGTAGCAAGCCCAGCGCAGAGCCAAGAACCGAGAGCAGCACGCTCTCAGTGAGAAGCTGGCGGAAGACGCGGCCTCGGCCGGCGCCGAGAGCCGTCCGCAGCGCAATCTCACGGTTCCTGCCGGCCGTGCGGGCCAGCAACAAGTTGGCTACATTGACGCACGCGATCAGAAGCACGAAACCGATTGCGCCAAAGAGGATCAGCAGTGGTGTCCGGACCCCGCTCGAAATCACATGGCTGTAAGGAACGGCGACGAACCGGATGGCTTTTCTTACGCTCTCGGGCCAATAGGTATAAAACTGTTTTGCGAGTGGATAGCTGACGGCGGCAAGGTAAGCATCAGCCGCCCTTTCAGAGAAGCTGCCCTCCAGGCGTCCAACCACGTCGTAATTTTGTCCGCTGCCCGCGCCGTTCCGCACCTGTCCGATGGTGGTCCACAACTTTACAGGAAAAGTTTGCAGCGGCGATCCAGGCAAAATGCTCACGAAGCCAGCGGGCATCACGCCGATGACGGTATAAGGCACGCCATTCAGAAGAATGGCTCGTCCGATGGCGCGCGGGTGGCCTGCAAAATGCTCCTTCCACAGACCGTAGCTGAGGATGGCGACATCAGGGCCGCCCATCTGCTCTTCCTGAGCGTTAAAGGTGCGACCGAGGAACGGCTGAACGCCGAACACCCGGAAGTATTCAGAAGAGACCCGCAAGGCGGAGATGCGCTCCGGCCGGCCTGCTCCGGCGAGGTTGAATCCGTCTTCGGTCGATGCGGCAAGGTACCGGAATGGCTCGCTATGCCGCTTCCAGGCGTCAAAAGCGCTGGCGGTAAAGCCGAATTGTTGGAGCTGGCCGCGGTACGCTGCCGAAATCTGGGTAATGCGCTGAGGATGGGGATAGGGCAACGGGCGCAGGAGAACGCCATAGACCACGCTGAACATCGCGGTGTTCGCGCCAATGCCGAGCGCAAGCGTAAGGACCGCAACCACCGTGAAGCCGGGACTCCGGGCAAGAGTGCGAGCAGCGTACTTGAGATCCTGAATGAGCGAAGTCATCGCGGCGCCCGGGCGCCTCCTGGGCTGTCGAACCTCGGCACGTCAAATCATTTAACCTCGAAGAGCGAACGACCGGCGAATGGTTGGGCGTTCAAGATCGGCGCACTTCGAGCCACTAACAACCTTCAATCGCAAACCGGCCATTCGATCAGTTCTGCGCCACGCTTTCCGCCTGGGTCTGCTCGCTCGATTCGTCGACAATCCGGCCGTCAAACAGGTTGACCGTCTTGCTGGCATAGCGGGCAAAACGCGGATCGTGTGTCACCATCACGATGGTTGCTCCAGAGCGGTGCAGCTCGCGCAGCAGATCCATGACGGCCTCTCCGTTTTTCGAATCGAGGTTACCGGTAGGCTCGTCAGCCAGCAAGACCGCAGGCTCACCCACCAACGCACGAGCGACGGCGACGCGCTGCTGCTGTCCACCGGAGAGTTGCGAAGGGTAGTGCTTGACGCGGTGCGACATGCCGACCCGCTCCAACGCCTTTTGTACCCGCTCCTTGCGCTCGCTCGAGGGCATGCCGCGATAGGTGAGCGGCAGCTCAACATTTTCGAAAACGTTCAAATCGCCAATCAGGTTAAAACTCTGAAAGATGAAACCCACTTCCCGGTTGCGAATGCGCGACCGGTCAGAGAGCTTGAGGTCTTCGACGGGAGTGCCGTTGAGCGTATATTTCCCGTCAGTTGGCGTGTCGAGCAAGCCCATAATGGAAAGCAGCGTGGATTTGCCGCATCCCGACGGGCCTTCGATCGAAACGTAGTCGCCTTTGTGAATTTCGAGATGCACGCCTGAGAGCGCGTGCGTCTCCACTTCTTCGGTGAAGAACACCTTGCTTACGCTTTCCAGTTTGATCAAACAAGTTCCATTTGGCTCCATTGTTCCTCCCTGTGTGAGTTTGCGATTGACCACTTAGAGGTCAGTCATCAGCGATCAGAAATCAGCCAACCGCCCAAGTGGCGCGTGTTCGCTGAAAGCCAGTTGCTGACTGCTGATGCCTGATTTCTGATAGCTGAACACTTCACTCGTACCTCAACCGAGCTGCCAGACATCAGGCATCAGTGATCAGAAATCAGCCAACAGCCCAAGTGGCGCGTGTTTGCTGAAAGCTGGTTGCTGACTGCTGATGCCTGATTTCTGATAGTTGAACACTTTACTCGTACCTCAACGCAACCATGGGGTCTACGTTCGCTGCGCGGCGAGCCGGAATATAACACGCCAAAAAAGCAACGCTCAACAAAAGGACTGCGACGACAGCGAAAGTGAGCGGATCCGTTGCGCCCACGCCCGAAAGCAGGCCGGCAAGTAAGCGCGTAACAAACAGCGCCACGATGATGCCGCCCGCGAGGCCCGCAAGAGCCAGCGTCATTCCCTGGCCGATCACCCACAGCAGGACGTGGCGTTTTTCGGCTCCAAGCGCCATACGGATTCCGATTTCGTGCGTTCGCCGGGCCACCGAGTATGAGATCACACCGTAAATTCCAACGGAGGCCAGGATCAACGCCAATGCCGCAAACAGGCCGAGCAGGAGCGCGGTAAGACGCTGAGCGGCAATTGACAAACGCAACAGGGCGCCCATGGTGTGCACGTCGTTAATCGCCACGCCGTTGTCAATGCTGTGCAGGGCTAGTTTGACAGCCGGAATCATGCTCGCGGGGTCCACGCGGGTGCGCACCACGACCCCGAGATTTATGCCGCCAAACCCTTTGAAAATGGCATCGGGAAGCTGCGCGAACGGCATGTAGAAAGCGCCCACAAGTCTCTGCGTCCATTTCTGTCCGGAGGGGCCAAAGTGCTTGACGTGGTGGACAACGCCCACAATCTCACGCGGCGCGTCGAATCCCTGGAAGGGAATAACGATGTGCTGGCCCAAAGGGTCCTGGCCGTGAAAGAGCTTTCGCGCGAACTCGTCATCGATGACGACGACCTGCTGTGTCTGCAGCGTATCTTCCTCTGTGAAGAAACGCCCGCGAAGCAGAGTGATGCCCATGGCGTGCAAATAGCCGGGAGTGGTGATGTAGAACATGGCCCAAGGCAGATTCTGCATCTGCGGCTTCGGACGCCCTTCGACGTAAAAATCCATCTCTGAGTCGCCGCCGGTCATCGGCATATTGTTACCAGCGCCGACGGCGTCAACGCCCGGCAAACCGCGAATCCTGGAGGTGGCTTCGCGATAAAACATACGGTCCACCGGCCCGGAGCGATAGCGAGCGGGCGGCAGGGAAACGTCAAAAACCAAGGAACCGTGGGTATCAAACCCCGTCTTCACGCGATACAAGTGCAGGATCGTACGCAAGGTCAGTCCTGCTGCGACCAGCAACACCAGAGCCAGCCCAACCTCAGCGACGACAAGCGCGTCTTGCAGCCCGTGACGCCCGCCCGTCGTGCCGCGGCTGCTTTCCTGGAGGGAATCATGCAACTCGATGGAGGAGGAGCGAAACGCAGGAGCGAGCCCGAAAAGCAGGCCGGTGATGACGGACACAGCAACCACAAATAACAACACACTGAAATCGATGCCTACGTTTTGTGCGCGCGGCAACTCTTGAGGGACATAAGCCAACAAGCTATGCGTGCCCCAAAATGCCAGCGCTACGCCTAACGTACCGCCCAGGACGGCTAGCAGGACGCTCTCTGTGAGAAGTTGGCGCACCACGCGCGTTCGCGCGGCGCCAAGCGCCGCGCGAATAGCCATTTCCTTTTGGCGAGCGGTCGAGCGGCTCAGAAGCAGGTTGGCGACGTTGACGCAGGCAATGAGCAGGACAAGACAAACCGCCCCGAGCAAGAGGATCAGCATCGGCCGGACGTCGCGCACCACGTAACGTGGCATGGAAGACGCGGTTATGCCCAGGCCGGCGTCGTCTTTAGGATACTCGCCGCCAAGGCGGCGTTCGATGTTGCCGATATCGGATTGAGCCTGTCCCAGCGAGAGACCCGGTTTAAGCCGACCGACCACGCTGAAGCTATCGTGTATTTTCCTGCTTGTTCTCCACTCGCGGTTGTAAATGCCGACAGGCACGTAAACATCTCTGGGATCGAAAAACCAGAAGTTTTTCGGAAGCACGCCGATGATGGCGTAATCCTTGTTGTCCAGGTTG
>JASHON010000178.1 GCA_030041095.1 Terriglobia bacterium | reverse complement strand
TGGGCGGCTCAGGTCACTGCCGGGATGATGGCCAACTTCGAAATTCTTGCCATCGATCCCGCGCAGAAACGGATCGGGGTAGCGCTGGTTCCAGAAGCCTGGGGACGGACCGCGGAGGAAGCGGGAGCCCGGCCCGGCATCGTTCCCGGCGCGCGCGTCAAGGGAAAGATTGAGCGACACGAGAAGTTCGGTGTCTTCGTCTTCCTGGCTCCCGGACGTACCGGTGTCATCCCCTTGAGCGAAACTGGCATAGCAAAAGAAGGAGATCTCCGGCGAGCCTTTCCGCTCGGGGCGGATGTCGAGGTCATCGTGCTGGAAGCCGATCCCTCAGGCCGGCGCATCCGCCTGAGCGCGAAGGCAGCGCTGGAAGCTCGCGAGGCTGAAGAAGTGCGCGAATGGACAGAGCGCAACGCTCCTCCCGCCGAGGGCCTGGGTACACTCGCCGATAAGCTCCGCGCGGCGTTGAAGTCGCAAGAGAAATAACGCTCTCACTATTCGGTAGCGAGAACCAGACCATTGAGACGGGCCCACTGTTCAGTTCGCGGTCGGTCCATATTTTGAGCCATCCGGAAAATAGATCAACACAAGCCAGGGATTAGCGACCAGCGTGGCGCCGTCAGTTTTGGGAGGCGGGTGAGTCCCACTCGACATCGCCCGCAGCGTTGATGCGGTGTCCCACGAGCATTGTGGCTCCCCGGCTGAGCGCACCGGGATGCCGCGACTCACGCCACTGCATGTATCCAAAGCCAAAGATCAGCGCCGCGACAAACACGTACCGCATAAGGCTGTAAGGCCAGGAAGGCGCCGGATACACGGTCACGAACAGGACAGGAAGCAGCGCCAATGTCCCGATCGACGGTACGATCGCGTGCCTCCAGACGCTGAAGTCATTCGGATGGTTGCGGCGGACGTAAAATGTCAGGGCCAGATTCGCCATCGAGTAGAGAATGATGACAGCCAGAGTCGCGAGCGTGCCGAGAACGTCGAAGATGTCCGCGGCCCGAAACAGCAAGCCGACGATCAGAACGGCTGCGAGGCCGACGAGCTGGATAAAGGCAATTGCGAACGCAGGCGTCTGGTGAACGGGATGAACTTTGCCAAAACGGGCCGGGAGGATGCCTGCCTGACCCATCGTGTACATCACGCGGGATGCGGCATTGGTACAAGCCATGCCCGTACCAATCGCACTATTGATAAGAGCCAGGACAACCAGCCACCACGCCGCTTTCCACAGCGCGTGGGCAAGAGCGTAATAGGGATTCGGGCTGGAGGCAAACGCAGCCATGCTGCCGGTGCCCCAGCCGACCGCGCTGCTATACGACGTGAAAACGTAGAAGATTCCAGTCGCGAGCAACGAGAGATTCACTGCGAGCCCGATGAACTTTCCCGGCCGGCGGCTTTCCTGAGCCATCGGTGCCGGCGCCTCAAAGCCGCTCAGCGCCAGGAGCGAAAAGATCATCCCGCCCAGGACGCCTTCGAAGTGATGCGGCGACGACGAAAGCTTCACAGGCGCGACATAATTAGAACCTGGCCCCGGATGGACCAGGAAGGTGATGGCGAGCGCCAGCATGATGAGCATCTCGAGGCTGCCCAATAATGCGGTGGTGTGCATCGAGAGGCGAATCCCGTAGTAGGTGACGATCCAAATAAGGCCGAATGCGGCTCCTGCGATGGCCCACCACGGGACGTTCACGCTGAGCTCAGTCCGCAGAATGTCGGAAAGCAAGTAGGCAAGAAATCCCAACGCTCCGGCCGGCCCCAGCAGGTCATAGATCAGGTAATTCCAGGTGGCCATGAAGCCGCTGCGGCTTCCCAGGCCCCGCGTGGCGAAAGAATAGTAACCACCACTCGACGGCAAGTACCTGGAGAACTCAGCGACGGTATTCGCAATAAAGAAGCACACGATCGTGGACAGCAACAACGAGATCGGCATGTCCGGCCCCGCCTGGCTCGCAATGATGGGGAACGTGAATACAATGCTGCCCGCAGGCGCGATATGCGTAATGCCCTGAAACACGAGTTCCGACAGGCCTAATGAATTCCGGCGGAGTTGAGGAGTGACGGTGAAGTCAGTTTTCGCGGGGTCCACCAGCGTATCTCCCGGAGTCTCTGGATTATAACCTTTGGCGATGGTGGGCGAATCAGGCGTTCGCGCGGCGCGAGCCTCTGGCGAACAAAGTAAGGATTCCGTTCTCCACCGTGCTCCTGTCTGTTCTGAAGAAGCCAGCGCTCATTCTAAATCGAGGAGCGTTACGCCGCGCCGCAATTCTACAGCACTGCCCCTCCGGTCTGACAGCGCTTGCTTCGGTTCTGGGGCAGCCGGCAGCGTGCGCCGGTGTTTGCGGTCCGCGACTCGGTCTTGAACGGCTGTGTCTAAGGGATCAGTCCCATTCGGCGCTCCATGGCTTGAAATCGACCGTCGGAGCGGAGGGTGGCGAATTGCGGGTCCACTTTGAGGTAGATGAGCCCGGGATCATGGTTGCTGCAGAGCTTGGCGAGGAACAGGATGGCGTCATCGTTGCGCCCCAGCATGACGTCATCGAGCGCGCTCTTGCGGAGGAATCCCTCGTCCCGCTGGCCAGCCGGGCGAAGCCGGGCGAGTTCCGCCTGCAGCGCCCCGCGATACCCGCCGATGCGATAGGCGCGCTCGCCCTCGGCCGCGTCATTGCTCCGAAGGGACAGCGTTAAATCGTCGGCAAGTTCGCGCATCCAATCGGCGTAGTCACCTTCGTGGAAGTAAAGTTCGGCCAGGCGAAAATGGATGGGGACAAAGTTGGGATCGAGATTTAACGTCTTCTTATACTGAGCCAGCGCGTCCTGGTACCTTCCTGAAATGTAGTAAGTCCAACCGAGGTCGGTGTTCACGATCAGTGAAACGGGATCCTGCCTTCGCACTCGTTCCATCTCGGCAATCGCTTCCTGTTTCCGTCCGAGCGGAGCGAGATACAGAACCGCGTACCAGTGGTGCGCGAGCTCGTCGTTGAAGTTAAGGGCCAAGGCACGCTGGAATTCGCTCCCGGCGTCCGACCAGTCCCAGTCGAAGAGCGCATCGGCGCCAGCGAGCGCGGTGTGGCCGGCGGAGAGCGACTCATCCAGGGCCACGGACTTTTGGGCGGCGGCCTTCGCCTTGTCGCCCAAGGCTCCCGGGTTGCCGTCCAAGGCCATCAGCGTGTAACAGTCCGCCAGGCCGGCATAAGCCGCCGCATAAGATGGATCATCGTGAATTGCCGCTTGGAAGTTTGTCACCCCTTTTTCCAAGTCAGGAACATCCCTCCGGTTAAAGAAGTGAAGTCCTCGGAGATACGCGCGAAAGGCTGCCGGATTACTTGAACGGTCGCCGGATGCCGACGCGGCAGATGCCGGGATTGGCCCCAATCTGCGGGCGATGGCTTGCCGAGCCCCTTCCGCCACATCATCCTGCAAGGCGGATGCTTCCCGGAGCGGGCGCTCGTAGTCGCTCGCCCAGAGTTCCGTGCGGTCCGAAGCGCGGATAAGCTGCGTCGAGACCAGCGCGAATTGGTTCGATCGGCGAACGCTGCCTTCAAGGATATATTCCGCACCAAGCTCGGCGGCAATCTGCCGGGTCCCCTCCGGGCGATCCCGGTAACGAGCCACCGAAGTCCAGGCAATGATTCCCAAGTGGTGCGGATCGAGGCCGCCAAGCTGGGTGATGATTTCTTGTGTGATTCCGTCGCTGAAATAGACCTGGTGGCGATCGCCCGTGAGATTGTCAAAGGGAAGTACCGCCAACATCGCGCGGCGATGGCCCGTCGGAATCAGGGACGCATGGAGTCGAGCGGCGTGCGGCCGCGACCGCTTTTTCAGCAAGCCCCAAAGGGACACTCCAATGAGGACCACAGCGGCGGCTAAGACTAATACCTTTTTGCGGTTTTGCCACGATGCCGGACCGTTGCCCTTTTGCGCAACGCCCGTCGGCGCTTCGCCGGGCGTTGGCCGGCTCGATTCCGTCCTCCCAGCGTCTCCTCCATTCTCGTGATCAGTTAGGGAAGAGAAGCCAGGCGTGACGGCGGCTGGAAACTGGGCCGGGTCTTCGGCACGGCCGGGGCTTTCGGGCGAGTTGTCCGTCCCGGCTTGTTCTTGGGGGAGCTTCTTTACTTCGGCCACAAACCGGTAGCCGCGGCCAGAGACGGTCACAATGAAGCGTCGCTCGTTTCTGTCCTCTCCCATCGCTTTTCGAAGGCCGGAGATGCACTGTGTCAGATTGTTTTCTTCAACAACCGTATCGCCCCAGACATGCTCAATGAGCGCTTCCTTGGTTACGGTCTGCCCGGCGTGTTCGAGCAGCATCACAAGCGTATCGAACGCTCGCGAACCCAGAGAAATGGGAACACCGGTTCGGAACAGGGTTCGTTTGACCGGATCGAGCCGGTAAGGCCCGAACTCGTAAAAGAAAGCTTGCATGTCTTCCATGGGATTCTTTCAGAAGAATTCAGAAGCTTTCAGGCCCCCTTAAGGACATTTCATTTCCCCACCGGGTAGAACTATGCGTGAGGCAGCGGTCAATCCCGGAGGAATGTCCTTTGCTTGAGGCAATCGTAAGATTTGCTCGGTCCGATTGTCAATTGAGGACTTAGTAAACGAAGCTTCTGTCAACAGGCTGCCCGAGCGGACTTCCGGTTTCCGGTGACCAGGGCTCAACGGTTCTTTTGTGAAGGGTGATTGATAAAAGGCGGGGAACTGCAAGCAAAGACGGAATCGATGATTCCGCCCCTTCAGCCCCTTTAGGCTCGCTCCGGTCAGGATGAGTGAGGTGTTGGTAGAGGAGGGCGGCACAAATCTGGCTCCGCCCTCCGCTCTTAGGCTGGTAGAACCCTTTTTACGATCGCTTCGGGGCTGTTATGGCTAGCAACTGGGGATACGGTGGGTTCCTGTCTGACCGCGCGGCCGGTGACAACGAGCAAGACTCTGGAGCCCACGCCACTCATTCTTTTGGGAACGGGTCTGCTGGCTCTCGGCGAGCTCATTCGCCAGCACCGAGTCGGCGGAAGGTTTTCGTAACCCCGGCACGCTTCTTGTGCCGTGGGGTTTTGTAGGGCAGCGTCAGTCGGAAGACCATGCGGCTTTCGAAATTCTAAAGGGAGTGGGATTGAAATGGAAAAGCTGTCAGCGAATCGGGGGTTTCAGAAGGTGGCTGGGGTGAGTGTTCTTGTGATCTCGATACTGGCGATGCTGGCGCTGAGCGCATCCCCAGGCTACTCGGCATGCACGCTGTCGTCGCCGACGACCTGGAGTCTCGGTGCTTCTGGGGACTGGAATGTTAACGGCGATTGGAGCAGCGGCACGTATCCGAACAGCACGAGCACGAACGTCTGCATTGTTGATGGCGTCAGTACCGTAACTCTAAACACGAGCGCGACGGTAGCAGATTTGCAGCTTGCGAGCGGCAACTCGCTGAACATCCTGACCGGTGAAGCCTTGGCCGTGGCCGGAACCTCTGTTATTAACGCCGGGCAAATCACTCTCAACGGTGGTGCCGGGTCAAACGGGATCATCGAGATTGAGAACAACGTGACGCTGAGCGGCAGTGGAACGCTGACGCTTTCGGCGAGCGGTAGCGGCAACGCCTACATCGAGCAAAGCGGGGGCAGCTTTACGCTGACCAACGAGGGCAGCACGATCGAGGGGAACGGTGTCATCGGGAACGGTGGGTTAACCTTAAGTAATACCGGAACGGTGAACGCTAACGCTTCGGCCGGCCCACTGCAGCTAAACGGCTCAGGCGGAGTCACAAATACTGGGACGCTGGAGGCGACGGCCGGGGGAACGCTGGACATCCAAACCGACGTCACGAATACGGGTGGGACGATTTCCGCTGGCGGCTCCGGCAGCACCGTCAACGTCGCCGCCACCGTTACGGGCGGAACGCTCAGCACTTCAAGCAGCGGCCTGCTCCAAACCGCAGGCAGCGCCGTGCTCAACGGAGTAACGATTTCGAGTGGAAGCACGTACACAAACCCTGCCGGGGCAACCACCGGTCTG
The DNA here is from genome assembly GCA_030041095.1 of Terriglobia bacterium. GTDB lineage: Bacteria > Acidobacteriota > Terriglobia > UBA7540 > UBA7540 > JASHON01. The sequence continues at coordinate 6,716 of JASHON010000178.1, read as the reverse complement.
ATGGGGACCATTACGAATGATGGGACTCTTCAATTGAATGGAGGTGGGGGCACGAATGGAGCTATCAACGTCGACAGCAATGTGACGCTCCAGGGAGGTGGGACACTGAACATGAGCGTGGCGAGCGGCGGCGGCACTGCTTACATCGAGCAAAGCGGTGGCACCTTCACGTTGACCAACTCCAGTAACACGATTGAGGGAGAAGGACTGATCGGCAACGGCGGCTTGACGCTCGTGAACGACGCAACGATCGACGCCAACGTTTCCGGGGGCACTCTGCTTCTGAATGGCTCGGGCGACGTCACGAATACCGGAACGCTGGAAGCGACGAGCGGCGGAACATTGGAGATCAACACGACCGTGAACAATGCGGGCGGGAACATTACGGCCAACGGCGGTACAGTGCAGGTGGAGAGTGGGGACATCGAGGGTGGAACGCTGAACGCGGCAAACAGTGGGACGATGGAAACCGTCAACTCGGCGACGCTGGACGGGAGTACAGCTTCGGGCGCGGTAACGATTTCAACCGGGAGCACGTATACGGCATCCAACGGCGCCACCACGGCTCTCTTGGGAACCATCAACAATCAGGGGACGATCCAATTGAACGGAGGCGGGGGCACGAATGGGCTTATCAACATCGACAGCGATGTGACGCTCGAAGGAGGCGGGACGCTGAACCTGAGCGCCACCAGCAGCGGCGGCGGCAATGCTTACATCCAGCAAAGCGGCGGCAACTTCACGCTGACGAACGCCAACAATGCGATTCAGGGAGAAGGAGTCATCGGAAACGGCGGACTGACCCTGGTGAACGAGGCGAGCGGTGTGATCGACGCGAACTCAACGGGAGGCCCGCTCGACACCACGCTGACGCTGAACGGCTCCGGGGGAGTGACGAATCAAGGGCTGCTCGAAGCCACAAATGAGGGAACATTAGTGATTAACACGACCGTGGACAATTTGACCGGGAACATCACGGCCAACGGCAGCAGTAGCACAGTGCAGATGGATAGCGCGACGATCGATGGTGGGACGCTGAATACGACGAACGGCGGGACGATGGAAACGGCCGGTTCGGCGACACTGGACGGGAGTACAGCTTCGGGCGCGGTAACGATTTCAACCGGGAGCACGTATACGGCATCCGACGGCGCCACCACGGCTCTCTTGGGAACCATCAACAATCAGGGGACGATTCAACTGAACGGGGGCGGAGGCACGAATGGAGTTATCACCGTCGACAGCAATGTGACGCTCGAAGGAGGCGGAACGCTGAACATGAGCGTGGCGAGCGGCGGCGGCAATGCCTACATCGAGCAAAGCGGCGGCACGTTCACGTTGACCAACTCTAATAACACGATTGAGGGAGAAGGAGTGATCGGCAACGGTGGCTTGACTCTTGTGAACGACTCAACGATCGATGCCAACGCTTCCGGGGGCACTCTGCTTCTGAATGGCTCGGGCGGCGTCACGAATACCGGAACGCTGGAAGCGACGAGCGGCGGAACATTGGAGATCAACACGACGGTGAACAACGCGGCCGCGAACATCACGGCCAACGGCAGCAGTAGCACAGTGCAGATGGATGGGGCCACGATCGATGGTGGGACGCTGAATACGACGAGCGGCGGGACGATGGAAACGGTCGGTTCGGCGACACTGAACGGCAGTACAGCTTCGGGCGCAGTAACGATTTCAACCGGCAGCACGTATACGGCATCCGACGGCGCCACCACGGCTCTCTTGGGAACCATCAACAATCAGGGGACGATTCAACTGAACGGAGGCGGGGGCACGAATGGGCTTATCAACATCGATAGCGATGTGACGCTCGAAGGAGGCGGGACGCTGAACATGAGCGTGGCGAGCGGCGGCGGCGATGCCTACATCGAGCAAAGCGGGGGCAACTTCACGTTGACCAACTCCAGTAACACGATTGAGGGAGAAGGAGTGATTGGCAACGGTGGTTTGACTTTCGTTAACGGGGCTTCGGGAAGCGTCTTCGCCAGCGTACCGGATGCAACGCTCCTTCTCAACGGATCGGGATCGCAGACCAATAACGGCACGTATGAGGCTGTGGCCGGCGCGCTCCTGGAAAGTGAAGGCGGCACGTTCACGAACTTCAGTGGTACAACATTGACCGGGGGCACCTACGATGCTAACGGCACGATTCAGATTGACCAGCTTGGCTCGGCAGGCGGCGAAATTGTCACCAACGACGCCAACATTATTCTTGATGGGTCGAATTCCGGCGCGGCGACAGTTGAAGATGACGCTGGTAAAAACGCCCTTTCCGCGTTAGCCACCAACGAAGGCAGCTTCACCGTCGAAAACGGCGGCAACGCCGACTTCACCACGGCGGAGAACCTGACGAATACGGGTTCCGTAACGGTAGGCGCGGGCACGACGTTGACCATTGGCCCGGCCGGCGGCAACAACTACGAGCAAGAAACTAACGCCAGCGCAAACACCACCGTGAATGGAACGCTCAGCTCGTACATTTATTCGCAAAGCGCCGGGAACACCACGATTAACACAGGCGGCGTGCTTAACGCGATTGGCGCCGGTTTCAACCAAAGTTCCGGGACCACAACGGTGAATGGCACGTTGAACCCGGGTTCCACGGGCGCCAGCATCAATGGCGGAACTCTTTATGGCACGGGAACCGTCAACGGATCCACAACGGTTGCCAGCGCCGGCGCGCTCCAGCCCGGCAGCGCCTTGGCGCCAGGCACGCTGAACGTTACCGGCGGGCTTACGGTGAACGGTACGCTCAACGAAGTGATTAATTCTGCGAGCGCTTTTAACGTTACTGCGGTGAGCGGCGGGCTGACGCTGGGCAGTGGCAGCACCCTGGACATTTTGATGGGTTCGAGCTTTACGCCGAGCGCCTCAACCTCACTGGATATTCTCTCCGCCGGCTCTCCTGTCTCAGGAACGTTCACGACCATTGACAATCAGGACTTCACTTACGATAGCGAAAACTGGCAGTGGAATGTGAGCTACAACCCTGACGGTACGGATGGCGTCGATCTTACTTTGACTGAACTGGTAACCACGCCGACAACGGTAACGGCTGATTGGACCACGGGAACGCCGGCGACCTGGACCACGGCTTCGGATTGGGCTTGCGGTCCGGGACCTTCAACTTGCGTGCCCAGCAACGGAACACCGGCGAACACTGTCTACGACGTGAACGTTGACAATACGGCGAGCGGCGCCACGATGACGCTCACGACTTCGGAAACTGTAAACACCTTGACGCTGACCGCCGGGACACTGGATATCGCCTCGGGCGCCAGCCTGAATCTGGCGGACCAGCCGAACGGGATCACGGACATTCCCGAGGGCGCGGGCCTCTCGATTGGAGGACATTTTACGGCGGGCGCGAACAACGGCCTTTACCAGCTTACGAGTATCGAAGGCACGTTGACCGTAGACAACGGGGGATCGGGAGTTGGCGAAACCGCGACGCCCACCTCCGGGACGCTAACCGTCAGCAGCACCGGAGCTGTGAATATCGCCGGGTCCGGGACAGAACCCGTAGTCAACGGCAACCTGGCCAATTCCGGCGACGTAACCATTTCAGGAGGTGCGAGCCTCGCGACCACCGGTAATTACTCGCAAACTTCGGGGATGACGACGGTGAACGACGGGTCACTGGGCGCCGGAGGCGCGCTGAATAATGACAGCGCATCCACGCTTTACATTCAAAACGGCGGCAGCGTGACGGCCAACTCGGTCGATAACTTCGGAAATGTTACCACCGGGAACGCGGTGAGCGACTCTGGCAACAACTCTCTCAGCGTCACCGGCACGTTTACGAATGAGTCCAGCGGCGCCTTGGCGCTGATGGCCAACGGAGACAGCGCTTCAGCCGGGACATTCAGCAATGCCGGCAGTGTTTCATTGGCATCCGGCACGAGCTTGACGGCGGGTAAAGGAGGATTCAGCAATTCGGGGACGGTTTCGCTCGCTTCAGGCTCAACGCTGACGGCAGCATCTTACGCGCAATCGGCGGGCACAACCGACGTTGACGGAACGCTGATTTCGCCCACCGTCACGATCACAGGCGGGACGCTGGAAGGCAGCGGAACGATCGAAGGGGCGGCAATGGGTGGGTCCACGGCGGTGACCTTGAGCAATGCGACGATCGAGCCGGGCAATTCGTTGACCGTCTATGGATCAGTGGACCCCAACTCCACAGATCCCTTCGTGGAGAATATCTACAGCAAATCGAACTACGGAGTGCTGAATGTTGTGGGCGCGCCGGGGACCGCGGATATTAGCGGCAGCACTCTGGATATCAATCTCCCGGACGGATACGGCTTTTTGACGAACGGCGAGACGTTTACGATCCTGGACGCGACGGGCGGGCTTACCGGGACCTTTGCCACCATCGACGGGCTGGATTTCGGGAGTGGCGACTACTTTACCTATGCTTACGGGACTGACACATTCACGCTGACGGCGAACATTCCGACGCCCAAGACGCCTGAGCCAGCCAGCTTGCTGCTCCTTGGTACAGGTTTGCTGGCGCTGGGTTGGATGATCCGGCGGAAGGGACGCTCGAGCGCGGAGAGGCGGATGGGCCCTGCGCACCGACGCGAAATGTGAAATAGAACAAGGCTAAGGCTTCACAAAGCTGCTCACGTGGAAGCGCCGGTAGTTGCTGTAATGAACGACGATTCGTTGGTGCAGACCCACAAAGAGCAGTGCGCGAGCCGAAAAATCCACTTCAGCGTACGTCGGCATCCACAACTGAGGGCTCATTTGGCTCTGCTCAAAGGCAAACGCCGATCCCTTGCGAAGTGAAGCTAGCAGGCCGCCGCCCACTTTCAGCGATTGGTCAAGCCAGGCTTGCAGCCTCACCACGTCCTCGGCCTGCGCGTCCACCCACGCCTCACCGCTGAAATCGTGCAACGCCCGTTCCACCATGGTCTTCGGCTTGAACGACGGGTTCGGATTGAAATTGAATACAATCACCGGGCGCCCGTGATATCTCTCCCAGCGCGGGTGGGCGAAGACGGAGGTCTTCAGAAACAGCCCAATTCCCGGCTGCTCATCGGACTTGTTCGGCGGGCGCTTCGCCCGGCGCTGGAACTTACGGATTTCCTTCTCCACGCGCCGGTCTTCTTTTCTTTGCGCAGCCGCGCTTAGCGGCTTCCCATTTTTTGCAACCAGCCGATCAATCTCATAGCCATTGATATAGAAAACATTAAAGGTGCTTTCCGAATCTTTCTTTGCCTCTTCCTTGCTTCCCAACGTAACCACCTGCTGCGTCTCGGTGCTGGTGTAATCGTCCCTGAGCTTATCGATTCCCCTCTGATGGGCTGCAATCGCTCTAAGAAGGGTTGCAACATCAGGCAGTGGCTTGCGGGAAAGGATGGGAAACGAAAAGGTTGAGTCGTTTACAAGCGCGTTCAACTTCACCTCGCTCAGGGAAACCTCGGCGCTCGCGTCACCACACCTCAAAAGCATGTGCTCGGGAACCAGCACGCCATCGATGCTGCGATAGTTGCTGTAATCGATCTCCACCGTTTTCGAGAGCGTGGGATGCGATCCGGCAGGCGAGCCGGCGCCAGGCGCCATCGGCTTTTCCCAACCGGTCCATCCCGCAAAAAGCGGAACGTTCCTGGCAGGCATGATTTCCCTAACCAGAAGGTGATTGGAGGCGTCGAAATACGCGCTCCAGCTCAGGCCGCCAGGAGCTTCGACAGGTACCCTGATCGCCTGGCGTCCGTTCACCACGGCCGACTGTGGCTTGGCCAGGCGGATTTTTTCTTTCTTGTTACGAAGGAAGCGAGCGTTCAGATACCGCGCAAGCGTCTCCAACTGGAGCGACGTTTCTCCGAAGAGCGTATGGGCGTTGCCATCGGGCTCGTCTCGCCAGCAGGATACTCCATCGCATCCCTCGCTCGCGTGTTCGGACTGAATGAGCACTTCGGAATAGAACTTCGCCGGCGATTCGGTAATCAAGGTATAGGAGCCTGTTTCGCCGCCAGGAGAAATGGTGACCGATCCTTCGTAGATTGCGGATCGCACGTTCCGCAGGGCTTTTACACCGCCGCGAGCATGAAGATACTGGGCGATCACTCGCGAGGCCGATTGCGCAGCAGCGCGCGGGGCGGCTGCAAGCACAGAAACGAGCGCTCCGAGCGCGACGCGGCGGGCGAATCGGAAGCCGGCGTTATACCGGTAGTGCTGGGAATGCTCTCTGCGGTTCATCGAAGTCTGCCGATGCTTGATGTTCCGGAACCTCGCGCTCTGAACCCGTATCTTGAATTTATGCCTTTAGCGAACCAGCCGGGGCATTTATGCGGCTCCGCCGCCGGACGTGCGGAAAGGCTTGCCTTTCCGGACCTGAACCCTCTGATCGTCCCTTTTTTTCGAAAGCAAGGCCGCGCCTCGCCGCTGGAGTCTCCACATTTCACACGCCATTTCCCGCGCGCTGGAGCAGCCGCTTCGATGCCCCGTATCGGTTGCTCATGTCGCTTCGCGACACCCACGAAGCGATCAAAGCGTTTGGGGTAGGGGCGGGTTTCAAACCCAGGGCTGTCCAAATTAGCTTCGGGCCAGCAAACCGCTTGTTGATTCTATTGAACAAACTTCGCCCCTGAAGGCTGGTTTGAAAACCAGGTTCCCCCGGCGGCGGAGGGGAACGGGTCGGCAGGGGCACGGAATTTTTCACGGTGCTGTCCAATTAAACCGGGCTA
>JASHON010000177.1 GCA_030041095.1 Terriglobia bacterium | reverse complement strand
AGAACCGCTCAGTCTGCTCGGAACGGAGCCTTTGCCGGTTGAACTTGTTCTCAAGTGGCCCAATGGCCCAGTAAGACGAAAAAGAATCTTGCCCGACGAAAGTGTCGCAGTTGATCCCTGATCCCCGGCCCTCCGAGCGGCGCATTCGTGACCCAAGCGCGGTCTGTGCCCTCAAATCCACATCGTCCTGGAGCACGACAAGGTCGTCCACCTTCATTGATACGCGCCGGATCTGTCCGAAGCGCTGCCCGCTGAGAGCGAAGCCAGAGCCGGCCACGGTAAATCTGTTCTGACAGGGGGCTGAAAAAGCACTTCCGGTCATGTCATGCTGAGCAGAGCGAAGCATCTCGGCATTTGGAAAATCAAGCAAATGCAGTGATCCTTCGTCGCCCTGGCTCCTCAGGATGACAGCGCCGCCCGTTTTCAACACTTGGCAACTTGAAGCTCAGAACAAAGTTACCCTCCCCAACAACTTCCCGACCTTAAACCATGATATGATTACCAATCCAACATCATTTCAATGGTAACGCAGTCGGCGACGCACCCATCCTTGCCATGCCATCGCCTACGGAGGTTTTGCCCCATGCATAAGAAGAGAATGGTCAAAGGGACCATCGTATTAATCATGTGCGTGCTCGCACCTTCTTGTGGGAACAGAAACGCAGCGAAGCCGAAGAAGCTGTCATTCACGGCTGCGCAATTGAAGGCAACGGTGAGTGCCACGCCTTTCGCTAGCAACAACGGCGCAGTGCCGCCCCACACCGTCTACGACGGGCCTCTATTCCAGCTCAGTCACAATTGGCCCGCCGTTGTCCCTCCGCCCCTCACCACGCCGCCATGGGTGAAGGCGATTCACGGTGCATTCATCAGCACGAAAAACGCTGCTGCCTATGTCGCCGCGTTAAAGCGTTACGTCAGCCCGGCCATGAATCGCCTCATCTTTCACTATGCAGAGTGGGACGCGGGAAGCGAAGGATGGTTCAATCAGCCGTGGCTGGGCTCTGTACGAGAAAGTATCCACGGCGCCTATACGGGCTCGGAATTTCCGCCTGACACTTTCCCCGGCACAGGTCTCAAGAAGAAGATCACCACCTACGTTCTTACGTTCTATGATCGGCGGGCAGCCTATACGCTGGGAAAGTTTTGGGGCAATACAGCCATGCAGCCGGCCATAACCACGGAAAACGCGCAATTCCTCGATGGCGCCGTCATCGTCAAGCTTGCCTTTGTGGATGTCACGGCAGCAGACTGGCCCGTGATGCAGGGCGCCGCGCAGTGGCCGCTGTTTGTTCCAATCAACGCGAAACGAACCTCGCCCTCGGTGACGACGTGTTCCTTGATGCAACTCGACATCATCGTAAAGGATGTGAAGTCTTCCCCGAAAACGGGTTGGGTGTTTTCAACGCTCGTGTATGACCGGAACGCGCCAGGCAATGCCTGGCATAAGATGGTCCCGCTCGGCGCAATGTGGGGCAATGACCCCACGGTCGACTCCGCTAAGAATCCGAAAGCCACCTTGAGCGAAACCTGGATCAATCCCCACTCTCCCTTGTATTCGCGGCAGACGTTGGGATGGGGAGGCAGGCTATCGGGTCCCAACGACGGCGCGGAGAATTCTTTCATTGCCAGCGGCCAGAAATATGACAATTCTCCAGACTCGTCGTGCATGAGCTGTCACGGCCCGGCGGAGTGGACGATGAAGTCGTTCCTGTTGCCGGCAACCACGAATCCGCCCACCCTCGATCCGACGAAGCAGTACTTTTATTCGCCTGCTCCCGGCTCGGCGGATTGGATGAGATGGTTCCAGGATCGCGATGGCTCAACGCCTCAGGATCCGGGCCAGGTGGCGCTCGATTACGACATGGTCTTCTCATTCAAGTCGCTGCCCTCATGGTCAAAAGCCGTCGGCAGGCCGGTGCCTATGCTCACGTTGCCCCACTCGGGAGGCGCCCAGCGAGCGTTGCAGTACAATGGCCTTCCGGTTCGTCAATAGGTTCTATCGTCGTGATCTCGTTCGTTCACGACGCTGAGACGGAGGTGAGTAATGCCATCGAAAGAATCTTACGATCAGGTTGTGGTTGGCCGCGGCAGCAGCGCGCTTCAATTCCTCTATGCTGCGTTCCGTGGCTCTCAGAATAAGTTTTCGAGCACCAGCACTCTGGTGGTCGGCAAATCCGATCGCTGGCAGAAAAAAGCCGGCTTCACCGAGAAGCATGCCTCGCACGCAATGGGGCAAACGGCGGCGATGCTGCGGCTGGGTGACGAGGTTCCCACACAGGTGCCGGCGACCCCGCAATTTGTTCAGAGCCGGGATTTCGTCAAGCAAAGCAATGAGCTCTTGAAAAAGATCGAGCAAGAGCGCGGCCAAGCATTGGAATTTTATGATGGCGAGGTCACTAAGATTAAAGGGAAAGTGCCGGACTATACCGTCGAATTGACAGGTTCGAAACCCATCAAAGCAAAACAAGTGATCGTAGCCTGCGGCCTTGGAACGCCCACCAAGCTTCCCGTACTCGGCGAAAAAGTGAAGAACAAGGACCGCTTGCGGAGTAAGCCGATTCTTTACGAAGAGATTGTGGATGCGGAGCGCTATGTACTGACGGAAGGCGTCGAGGGAAAGAAGGTCTTGATCTATGGAGGCTCGGCCACCGCGTCGTGGGCCGCCGCTCACGCCTATCTCTATAAGCCTTCAGCGCTCATCTGGATGTGCCGGCAGGGGGCGACACAGGTCAATACCGATGGCAACCCAATTGACCGCAACAGCGAGGTCATCAATAGAGCGCTTAAGGAGAACATCATCTACCAAGGCGAAATTAAAGAAGTGGAAGTGATCGATCCTCCGCTCTCGCAAACCGCTCGCCTCAAAGTGACGTTCGATAGGCTTGATAAACAGGTTTACGGTGGAAACGATTTCGTCTTCGACCAGATCGTCTACGCGACAGGATCGTCCATCACCGCGGACGGCGGACCCGGCGGCATCCTCAGCGAGGAGATCCGCAAGGAACTCGAGCCGAGGTGGGACAATAATTATCGTTATGGCACGGATTCTCACAACCGCGTGGTGACGGCCTATGCCACCAAGGACGGCGGATTATGGGTCATTGGCGCGGCAGTGCACCACTTCACCAACTGGGAAGCAGTGAACGTCTTCCAACAGAGCCTGGACGGCAAGATGGTCAACGCGCTCGCCGGGAAATATTCCAAGGCATGGGAAATTCTGCCGCGCGGTGGAAAGCCGCCCGAAGGAATCGCAATTCTAACGTCCACGATCAATGCGGTAACCGGTTATAACTGGAGGTCGGGACCCAAAGGCGAGCGGGACGCAGCCAGGTTCAACTGGACCAAGGCCGACCGCCGCGAGATTTTCCAATTCCTCGCAGAGATTTATGGAGTCGACATACCGCTCTCCGTACGCGAGAAACTGGTGGATCAGATCGTCGCCGAGCGTACGAAAACGCATGTCGGCCTTAGGAAAAGTCAGATTGAAGCCATATTCCGCAGTATCGACGGAGCCCAGCCTGTCTCGCCACGCCCAGACGGAAGCGCGCCGGAACGCGTGATGTTCGCGGGAGGAGGCCGGCCTGCCCCCAATTTTCCGGTTCGCTCCTCCACCCGGATTGACCTTGCCAAGCTCAAACTGGGCCAGAACCCCACCGTCTACTCCGACGATGCCAAGAGCCCGCACGAATATCTCGAAAAGCAGTTCGGCAACTGAACCGCCAAACCAGCCTCTCGATGGTCGTGAACGCGCCGTGGCCCCACCGCACTGCTCTGCAGGTTGTGCCAGAGTCTGCCGTCTACGCCGGCCAGGCCCGGCGCAGGATGTCGCATACGCGCTCCCACGCTCTCCATTTTGGGGCGTTGTGTTTCAAGAGTTCGTATAAAGAACGGCAGGCCCTCCTTCACCATCTACGCTTTCATTGAATGCCATTTGCCAAATGGTATCAGCCAAACGATAATGGCAGCATGAAAAGGAAAGTCACTCTGGACAAGGCAGGCCGCCTCGTCCTGCCGAAAGCCCTCCGGGATGAGTTGCGCTGGAGCCCTGGCGACGCCCTCGATCTTTCCGTTGAAGCTGAGCAGTTGACTTTGCGCCCTCATCGGGCCATCACGCCGCTGGGACGAGAGCGTGGTGTCTGGGTGCTCCGCACCGGCGAGCCCCTTGCCGCCGCGGAAACGCGTGAAACGCTCCGCGCCATCCGTGAGCAACGCGCGCGCCGCCACGCTGGAGATCGGAAGTGAAGGCTTTCCTGAATACTTTCAGGCGGTAGAGCAGGCCGGCCGCGCGAACTTGGCCAGTGGCGCGATCTACGACGCGATTCTCGGCCACTGCGCGCTCAAGGCCAGGGCGGAAACGCTCTACACCTGGAACACGGACGATTTCTTGCGCCTGTCTCAGACCATCGCCAGCCGCGTAAAGCGGCCCGATCAGACCGCATAAGCACCCACGCGATCCCCAGCTCCCGGTGCGTCGCATCACACAATTCATCGTTTCTCCAATATGATAGTGGCAACAATGTCAACTTGCGCGAAACTGGATTCTCACAGGATAATTTATCGAAACAAAGGAGTTGAGCCTTAACACGCAAATTTCAACGTACGAATTTGGGTCAATCCGTCACATTGCGCGCGCGGGCCCGCGCGGTGGGCTGCCCGGTGGCAACCAACGAACATCATCGATGTGACCGAATCGAACTTTTTCGCAGGCCGGTTGGATTCGAACGCCAGGCATGCGACTGTGAGATGACCTCACGTTATGACAAAACGACTCCGCCTGCTACTAAAAACCGATTTGATCGCAACTGTAATCGCTGGTTTGTTGGTTGTTGCTCCTGCTCTTGCGCAGCAGGATCAAACGCCGGCACAGCAACCGGCGTCTTCCCAGCAGCCATCTAAAAAGGGAAATACAGGCAAACACAAGAAGACCAAGGCTCAAAAGACCGGCGCATCGAACGATCGGCTTTTCTTTGCCCTCCCGAACTTTCTGACGGTTGAGAATGCCGGCGAAGCTCCGCCGCTAACCGTCGGGCAAAAATTCAAGCTCGTGGCACGGTCCGCTTTTGATTATGCTGAGTTCCCTTGGTATGGGATTCTGGCGGGCATCAGCCAAGCTGAAAACAGTGAAGCCGGCTACGGTCAGGGTGCGGCCGGTTACGGCAAGCGCTATGCCGCGTTCTTCGCCGACGGGACCATCGAAAATTTCTGGGTCTCCGCGATTTTTCCTTCAGCCCTGCACCAGGACCCTCGTTTTTACCAACTGTCCCACAAGGGCTTCTGGCATCGGACAGGCTATGCCATTAGCCGGGTATTTGTTACTCGTTCGGACTCCGGCCATAGCGAGTTCAACGCCTCGGAAATCTTTGGAAGCGCAATCGCTGCTGGCATCTCAACCTACACTTATCACCCCCAGGCGGATCGGACTCTATCAAACACGGTGAGCGTTTGGGGCTCCCAGGTCGGCTACGACGCATTTACTTTCGTCTTAAGAGAGTTCTGGCCCGACATTCGCCACAAATTCAGCCGCAAGAAGATGCCCGGAAACTGACCGCAGCCTCATTCACACCTCAGCGCCTCCATTGGATCCACCTTCGTCGCGCGGCGGGCGGGAACGTAACAAGCGACGACCGCGACGCCGAGCAGGACCGCAGAGACGGCGGCATAGGTAATCGGATCCGTAGGCTTGACGTCGTACAGCAGGCTGACGAGGAAGCGGGTCAGTCCAAGCGCGCAAGCAATTCCAATAGCCAGGCCGATGAGAGCCAGCTTGATGCCTTCCGCCACAACCATCCGCAGCACGTCGCTCTTCTGTGCGCCCAGCGCCATGCGAATGCCAATTTCGTTGGTTCGCTGCGATACCCAATAGGCCATCACGCCGAAAAGCCCGACGGCTGCCAGGAGCAGCGCGGAAGCGGCAAAAACACTGACGAGCGTCAAATTGAACCGGCGCGTATCGAGCGAAGCTGAAAAGACGTCACGAAACGTCTCGAAGCGTGGCGCAGCGCCGGGCGCCAGATTGCCGACGATGCGCCCTGCATCTGAGATTAAAGGTCCGGGCGGCGTGCTCGCGCGAATCACGACCGTGAAATCGCGCCCGCCATGCAAGCGCTGCCGGTAGTCCACATAGACTGTGGGATCGGGGGGCTTTTCGAGACTGAGGGCATGGACATCGCCCACAACGCCCACGACGGTGAGCAGCCGCATGTCACCGTCCATGTTGCCGAATTCGAGGGTGTGGCCGAGCGGGTCCTGATGGGGCCACGTGGAGCGGGCGAGCGATTCGCTGATGACAGCCACGTTTCGCGATGAGGCCGAGTCGCTCTCGCTGAACAGGCGTCCGCGAATCAGTGGAATCGCAAGCGCCTTGAAATACCCCGTGCTTGCCACGCAGTAGTCGGCTTCGCCGCCCGGCGCGGTGGACCACAGGCGGTCAAGATCGGCGTCGTTGAGCTGGGGCTCGCGGTCGAGCAGAAGAAACTTTCCGTCCGAACATGGCCCCCCTTCATCGAGCGGCAAATCCGAAACACCGCCGGCTTCTTCAACTCCGGGCAGAGCGCGCAAGCGGCCGAAAAGCGTCTCCATAAACTCCGCCGGACGCGCGCTGGACGCGGACCTGGCGACCGGCGACGCCGAAGAGCTTGCCGACTCCGGCACTTCAAGTTGCATGCTCACGATGTTGGAAATGCGAAAGCCGGGATTGACGGAGAGCACTTCAAGCAGGCTGCGAGCCAGCAAGCCCGCGCCAGTGAGCAGCACCAGGGTGACGGCGACTTGCGTTGCGATTAATGCGCGCGCCATTCGGCGCGAGGCGAACGAGCCGGCCGCACCTCGGTTGCTTTCGGCAAGCGCGGCCCGAGGGCCAGCGGACGTTGCTCGCAACGCCGTCATAGTCCCCAGGCTTGCCGCTACCAGAATCGAAATCCCGAGAGTGAAGGCCAGAACCGGCAAGTTGACCGACACGTCGTCGAGCCGCGGCAGCCCGGGAGGCGCAAGCGCCAGCAGCGTACCCATGCCCAAGAGCGCGAGCAGTATTCCAAGCAAGCCGCCCGCAAGCGAGAGCAAGAGCGATTCCGTGAGAAATTGCCTCACCAGCCTTCCGCGCCCGGCGCCCAGGGCAAAACGAACCGCGAGCTCCCGTCGGCGCGCCGCGGCTCGAGCGAGAAGCAGATTCGCCACGTTGGCGCAAGCCACGAGAAGCAAAAACCCAACCGCGCCAAGAAGAATCAGTAAGGCCGGCCGGACCTTGGCGGTGAGCGCCGCGCGCAGCGGCGTCACACTCGCGTTCGTCATGTCAATTTCGGGCTTGTATTGCTGATAGAGCCGGTGCGCGAGCATGGAAAAATCGGCGCGCGCTTGCGCCACGGTCGCGCCGCGGCGGAGCCTACCGACTGCGGCCGACCAATTGTGCGCGGTCCGGCTGGCTCCCTCGCCAAACAGTTCGGCCGGAATCCAAATCTCCGCGTGCGCCGGATAATCGAAGCCCGGCGGCAGAACACCGGCGACTGAGAAAACATACTTCTCCACTTTCAGTTTGAAGGGCGAGAGGTCGGCTGAACCATGAAGTTCACTCTGCCAGTAACCATAACTGACCAGAGTTGCCGGCGTGCCGCCCTCACGCAGCTCGTCGGCGGAAAAGCCGCGGCCCAGAACGGGAGTAACGCCCATCACATGGAAAAAATCGGCGGAAACGACCGCAACTACAAGCCGGGAAGGTCCGGACGGGCCCACAACCGTGGCGGGCATGGCCTTGCACAGCGCCATGCCGCTCAGCGTGTGGTTCATGGCGTGGAGGTCGCGAAAATTCGGGCTCGTGAAGCCCATCAAGTGACCGTCAGCGGCCACTTCCGAAACGCTGACGAGCTGCTGGGGGTTAGCGTAGGGCAGCGAGCGCAGGAGCACGCCGTAGACCACGCTGAATATTGACGAGGTCGCACCGATGCCCAGAGCAAGCGTGAGAACAGCCACGACCGTGAACCCAGGATTCCGCCGAAGCTGGCGCAGCCCGTAACGGACATCCTGCAAAAATGTCTCGACCGGATTCCATAGCCACATCTCCCGGCTCCTCTCTTGTGCCGACGTCACGTTGCCGAACCGCCGCAGCGCGGCGTACTGGGCCTCTTCGGGTGCCATTCCCGCGTCCAGGTTCTCCCGCTCTTCCATCTCGAGATGAGAGCGAATCTCCGCTTTGAGATCATCGGCCAGCTTCGGCCGGCGAAGCAGACCACCGAATTTGGCGAAGTGTCGCCGCCAGCTCATGGGGCTCTTGAAAAATCTGGGAGCGCCGGCGTCTCGCCGGCCATGGCCGCCGGGACGGCGGCCCGCGCTTGCTTGCTTCGTACCCCCGTATCAGGGCATGACTTCAGTCATGCCGCAGTGCATCGCCGACTCCAACGGCTTTAGCCGCTGGCCGGCCCAACCAGCGGCTAAACACGCTGCGGAAAAAGGCCAGTCTGTCATGCTGAGCGAAGCATCTCTGCATTTCTTTCGAAACGAATGCCGGGATTCTTCGCTATGCTCAGAACGACATTCGTTGACGGCGCTCTTCAGCATCCTGCAAAACCCGTTGACTCGGTCGCATGACTCGGCACGGCCGGGGCCGTGCCCTGAGGTTTCTACATCTACCGAGAAGCGCCGCCCCAGCACGGTGCGGCTCTGCCGCCTGACGTGCGGAAAGGCTTGCCTTTCCGGACCCGAACCCTCCGATAACTCTTTTTTTCTGGAAGCAAGGCTGCGCCTTGCGACCCTCGCTCTCAGCGCGGCTTCCGCCAAACAATCCTTCATCCGCTCCTCCACACCCGTTTATCCCGCCTCACTTATTCATACCTCAGGGCTACCATGGGATCGACATTCGCCGCACGCCGCGCCGGGATATAACACGCGAGCACTGCCACACCGCTTAGCACCATCGAGACAACAACGAAGGTTAGATGGTGCGCACAAATAACTTGAACACACCGGGCGTAAGCGGTACTCTTCTTCTATGGCTGAGAGACAGCTTCGTGCCATTCGAGAGAAGTACCGGATCCTGGGTCGCATCCTCGACGAGCGAGGGTGCCGCATCTGGGCGGCGGCCGAAGCCAGCTCGCTATCCCGTGGCGGAATCTCTCAGGTCTCCCGGGC
>JASHON010000176.1 GCA_030041095.1 Terriglobia bacterium | reverse complement strand
GGCAGTTTCGATGGGTCGAGTTTTTCGAGCGAATAATATTCGTTGACGAGTTGATTGAGTTCGGCGAGAGGCCCGTACGTATCCGCGACAGTCATCGGGGGCGTCAGGTGATCAACAATCACGGCGTGCGTGCGGCGCTTTGCCTGGCTGCCTTCTCCGGGATCATTAATGATGAAGGGGTATACCAGCGGCATGTCTCCAAGCGCAAGATCAGGAAAGCACTCTGCCGACAGGCCGACACCCTTCCCCGGCAGCCATTCGAGGGTGCCGTGTTTCCCGACGTGAACGATGGCATCGGCTTCCCATCCGCCTTGCAAATGAGGCGCCGCAAGCCAGCGGTAGAATGCGAGATAGTGATGCGTCGGCGGCAGATCCGGCGTGTGATAAATCGCGTCAGGATTCACGCCATAACCGCGAGGCGGCTGAAGCGCGACAATCGCGTTGTCCATTTCAAGCGCGGCAAACAGGTAATCCGACGAGTTGCGCCAGGGCTCCTTCGGATCGCAGCCGGGCTCCTGCCATGACCGCGCTAGCCTTTTCCTAACATTCTCCGGCAGAATATTGAACCACTCGCGATATCGCTCGATTGAGAATTTGTGAGCCTGGCCAGGATCAAGCGGATAGTTGTCGTCATAGCTGCCGCGCGACAACAATTCATGGATCAGGTTGTCGCCGTTGGGCGGCAAACTTCCGACTTTGTAGCCGCGGCTGCGCATGGCCCGCAGCAGGTTAAGGAGGCTCGCGGGTGCGTCGAGGCCGACCGCGTTTCCGACCTGAGCGGCCTTGGTCGAGGAGTTGGTCAGGACGAATGCAATTCGCTTCTCGGAATTCGGCTTTTGGCAAAGGTGGACTAGACGGGCCGCAATACCGGCAACGCGCGCCATGCGCTCGGCGTGCGGTGTGTAAAGCGCGCCGTCGTGCTCGGCCTGGCGCTCTTTGAACGAGATTGGCACAGTGATGATGCGGCCGTCGAACTCCGGAATTGCGACGTTCATCGCGGTTTCGAAAGGATTCAGCCCACGAGCGGAAAGCTCCCAGGACGTCTGCGGGACACTCGCTGCCATGGTCTGAATTACGGGCACATTCAGTTGTTCGAGTGCATTAACATTTGATCCAGGAGACGTGATGCCACCCACGTTGACGTCGGCCTGCGCGAATGACAGCGTCGAGATGACGATGCTTGGCCGCTCGCCGAAAAAGCCAAAGGCAGCGGGAACGCCATCGCGCTCTTCCTTGAGGCTCGATGTGAAAATGCAGAGGGGTTCGAGACCGCGAGATGCCAGAGCGTCTGCCAGCACGTCAATGAATCCCGTGTTGCCGCTTAGGTGATGAGCACGATAAAAAAGAATCGCAGCAACTGGCCTGGCGGGGTCAGCCTGTTTCCGCCAATCTTCGAAGTTGGCTCCCTCGATGTCGGGCAAATACACTCCATGTTCGGGCGTGGGTTGGGGATCGCGATAGCCGTGTGCAGTTAGCAGCAGGCGATCCGAGAGAAACTTAAGACACTCGATAAGATTTCCTGGTCCTCCACACATCAGGTAACTGGTGACAGGTTGAAGGATTTCAAGAGGAACGTCGCCCGCTTGTGCCATATGCGGATCGAGCTCGCCCGTTCCGCTCACAAAAACAAGCCTCTGCCCACGCTCCTTCGCGCGTTCCTGCAGAAGGTTGAGCCCCGGAATTGATTCGATACGTCCGTGGATACGCAAAAGAACGACACTTGCCTTCGCCAAGGTCCCGTTGAGCGTCGCGAGCATCTGTTCTTCACTGAGGATCGAGCCAAGAGAAAACCCGAGCACTTCCAGACCGGCTGGTAGATCGGCGCGAACGCGATCCAGTGTCAACAGGTCGGTTCCGGCATGGCTTAAAAACGCTATGAGGTTGGGATTGACGGAAGCCTCGGAGGCAACGGACGCTGGCAGGCACGGGCGAACGTTCCAGTCGTAAAAATTGAAAGTGAAGACAGCGAGTTCGGCCGGCGGAGGCAAAAATCGGTCCGCGCCAATCATCATCTCGATGTAGTCGAAGATGAGCCGGACTTGCCAAGGCCGCGATACCGACTGGAAGAAGATCGACTGGCCATCGAATTCGAGGCTGGCCACGTTGGCGAGCGGGCATGGCCCGAGGCAGCCGCCCTTCGTCAGATGCACAACGTTCCGCAGCTTGCGTTTGAGCCACTCTTCCTTATACGTGTCAACAGGAACAGGAGCGTAACCCCGATCAGTGCGGCCGCAGCAGCAGGCGCCACAGCAGTAGGAGAGATGCCCGCGGCGCTGCACGACGTTGATGGTGCGACCGTCGGCACGCGCGACACGCTGGCGATAGGGTGAATTCACTGTTGATCCTTTTTGCCCCATTGCTCGTAAAAGATGACCTCCTTCAACGGTAATCGAGGGAGCCATCCCGCAGCCTCCAGTTCCGGCTGCGATAAAAACTCGCTGACATAACCCATACATAGATATGCAACGGGGATGACGTACTCCGGGATAACCAGGACCCTTTGCAATTCCTTGGGGTCGAAGATGCTAACCCATCCCATGCCAATGCCTTCAGCTCGGGCTGCGAGCCACAGATTCTGGATTGCGCAACAGGTGCTGTAAATGTCGGTTTCCCGGTTGGTGTGACGCCCGAGGACGTGCGGGCCGTGCCGTGTCGGGTCACAGGTCACACAGATGTTCACTGGCGACTCCAGGATGCCTTCAAGTTTCAGCCGCGAGTATAGGGCGCGCCGTTCGCCTTCGAAAACCTTCACTGCCTGTTCATTAGCCTGCTCAAAGAGATTCTTAACCCTCTGCTTGACTTCCCGGCTGCGAACCACCACAAATGACCACGGCTGCATGAAACCGACCGAGCCAGCGTGGTGAGCGGCGTCCAGCACTTTATGAAGCATTTCGTCAGGAATGGGATCAGGTAAGAATTGGCCACGAACATCCCGTCGCTTGTAAATAGCGTCATACACACCTTGTTTCTCGACTTCGGGAAAAGCATGATTCGGCGGCATGGCACTCCTAAGCCCCTGATGAAGAGGACACAAAGAGCGTTCTGACAGAGTTCTCGAAATGCAGGGGTTGATCCAGAATGCTCATCGACTCTCCCATCGAAGCCGATTGAAGCTGCTGTGGGTGTCTGGCCGGTCTCCTGACTTACGCATCGTCAAACCCAAGCTGCCTTCCCAGAGTTTTGACTCCAGTGGCACTGATCGCTCGGGGTCTCCGCGCTTACAGTGGCGGGGCCGCGCCGGATTCTCACCGGCTTCCCAAATTAACCAGACAAAATAGTTTTTAACTCAGACCCGCCCGTGAGTCAAGCAGGCGCATCGCGCCGCGTAAATTGCTACCCGCGGCTCCGCATTCGTTTGGAACGGAATTTTCGTACAGTCGCCATTGGTTGTCGACTCTTGGCGCGTTTCGATAATTTCTATGCTAGATTTGTAGCTCTTGTGAGGGCTCAAGTCACTCACGCTTTGGAGGATATTGGTGGACCTGGAGGGGTTCGAACCCTCGACCTCATGACTGCCAGTCATGCGCGCTCCCAACTGCGCCACAGGCCCAAGAAGGCTTTTCGAGGAAGGCAACCACTCTCTTCTTTAGCATGTTGTTACGGGCAATGTCAATTTTGCGGCTTGGCTTGCCGGTGAAGGAGGTGGCGAAAGGGTGGAGCGACGGCGTAATTGAGCTGCACTAACACGATGAAGCCTATGCTCCAATAGGTGCTGAAAATGCACAGCAGCGCGCCGAGAGCATAAAGAGACTGAGCGATGACGATGCGGTGGCAAATGGCCGCCAGCGTATCGTGCGTGACGTCTTCCTGCACCAAGCGGGCTCGCACGGCGTAGCCCCAGCTTCCGTAAAGAATCGCTCCGAGAAGCAACAGGTTGACCCAGTAAATCACCAAGGCGAGCCGAAATTTTATGAACGCGGACAACAGTCCCGTGGAGAATGGAGTGAGCGTTACTGAGAACAAAAACGCAAGGTGAATCCACGAAAGATGCCGATCGGCGTGCGTGAGATGATTGAGCTGCGTTTGCTGGCCGACCCAGAAAATGCCCAGCGTCAGAAAGCTCATCAGGTAGGTGAGGAAACGCGGCGCAATGGCCTGGAGAAGAAGCCGCGCAAGCTGGCCTTCGTGGTGAACGCTTCTGACGGAGGGCAGAGCGAGATCGAGCACCAGCAGCGTCATGGCCACGGCGAAGATACCGTCGCTCAAGGCCGCCAGGCGATCCAAGCTGTGGCCAGCAACGCGGTTGTACGAGGTGTTCACCACAGAAGAGAATGGCTTGAACATCCTAGCCACGACCTACGGAAAGCAAGGCTATGGCGGCGTTCGGCAGATCGAACGTGTACCGGCCTTGTGAATCCGGAACGATTCTGACGGTTCCCGGCGTGCCGAGACGCCCGCTGGAATCGAAGCGCTCTCCGCCGTACGTCAAGGCACTGAAGCCGGCGCTCAGGCGCGGCGCGCGGACGAGAAGCAGCCGGGCGGCTGCCTGCCGTCCAGGAACAATCACTTGTACTCTTCCACTGGCCCTCAGATCTTTATTGATGACGAAGACGTTCACGGCGCAATCAGGACAAGCGGTTACGGCATAGGCTCGAACATTCGCCGCCGCGGTCACGTGGGTGCTGAGCAGTCGCCGCCCGGAAGCATTCCGAGCGAATAGATAAAGGGCGTAATAGAGTGGCTCGGCAACGTTGCGGTATTGCCACCGTCCGAAGGCATTTCTGCCTCCGTAAGTGTCGATCGGGTTGTAGGAGCTGCCGCCCGGCCGATAGCTGCTGTGGAAATTCACGTACCTGAAACCATCCTTCGCCAACGAGAACGCATAATCGAGTCCCCAGGTAGCGGAAGCGAAAGCGTTGCTCACGCCCGGCATTCCTCCGCACGAAGCAGAGTTTGTTTCTGCCATGGCGATCGGTAGCCCGCGCTGGTGAACGGCGGCCACCCACGTGCGGGCCATGGAGTTGAAGCTCGCCATGAGCTGAGGCGCGAGCAACTGCGAGATGGTTACGGTGTGTCCATTACAGGTGGTCGCGGAATAGTTGTGTAGGGTGACCAGCTTCAAGTGTTTTGCGCCGGCGCCGTCAATGAATGCTGCAAGATCGCGCGCGTCGCGCCAGGAGCAGCACACCGCGGGGCCGGCAATCTGGTATCGGCTGGCCACGGGATCGGTTTGAAAGGCGCGAACGTAGGCGAGAAAATCATGGAGGAGATCGCCGACGGAATAATTGACGGGCCTCGCTTCGCGATAAAACAGATCGGGCTCATTACCGATTTCAAGCGCGAGGATTTCGTTTGCTGGAATCTGGCGCGCGATGCCGTCCTTTACTTCGTCGAGCGCCCAATCGGGCGAATTCTGTTTGAGGTTCAGCCCTATGAGCAGCTTCCATCCCGTAGCTGCTGCGGTGCGTGAAAACAGCGCCAAATCGCCCGGAGTGAGCCGCGCTTGGCAGGACTTCGCACGAGGCGCTTGCCTTGGATTCCAGCAACTATTGTCCTGGCTGTTCCCACCCAGCCGAAGCACGCCGGGGCCCAAGTCACGCATGAACTGGAAGTAGGCCGTGTTTGGCGCGCCGGGGTGGCCGAGCGCATAAACAATTTGCTCGCTTCCCGCCGGCGTCAGGGATCTGCCGTGGCTCTGATCATAGGATGCCAGAGCCTCGCCGCCCATTTTGATTTCGAGGCTCAGGCCAATGAAATCTTTTGGAATCTCAGCTCCTAACTGCTTGGTTGTTACGGTGACTGTGGCGAGAGCGTCAGCCTCGCTTCGGGATCGAGCTGGGGACGGCAGCGTAGCGAAGGACACACAGCACGCAACGGCGAGCGCCAGAGCGCGGCAGAGGGGCGTCATCGTCAGTGAAGTGCTGGACGCGCGGTCTTTCGGCCAATGGTTCATGTAAATCTCAACCGGATTTCGCAAGGTTGCCCGGCAGCCTGTCTGATTTCTACATCACTTGCGTGGGCTGCAACGACTGAAGTACGCGCTCACGAATCCATCCGCCCACGCCGGTCGTCGATCGTGTGCCGCCGAGGTCGGGCGTGACGCAGTCCTGCCGGAGCGCTTCCGCCACGACCCGTTCGATCTCCATGCCTATATTGGAAAAGCCCAGGCGATCCAACATGAGGCCTGCGGTAAGCAAGGCGGCCATCGGATTGGCGATATTTTTGCCCGCAATCTGCGGAGCAGACCCGTGCACGGTTTCGAACATGGAAACACGTCCTGGATGAAGGTTCGCCGATGGCGCCAGTCCTATGCCTCCCTGGAGCTGCGCGCCTAGATCGCTGATGATATCGCCCAGCATGTTGGAGGTGACGATCACGTCAAACTGGCCCGGATCGCGCACCATTTCCATGGCCAGCGTATCAATGTAAAGATGGC
Organism: Terriglobia bacterium; assembly: GCA_030041095.1. Classification (GTDB taxonomy): domain Bacteria; phylum Acidobacteriota; class Terriglobia; order UBA7540; family UBA7540; genus JASHON01. The sequence continues at coordinate 18,532 of JASHON010000176.1, read as the reverse complement.
GGCTCTCAATGGCCGGATATCGCTGGCGAACCTCACCATAAACACTCTGCCACAGCCCGTGGCCAAACCGCAGCGCGTTGGATTTATCGCTCATGCAAACCCGTTTCAGCCCCTGTTTTTGCGCATATTCGAAGGCATACACGAGGATCCGCTCCACGCCCTTGCGTGTGTTGAGGTCTTCCTGCACGGCAACTTCGCCGGCTGTGCCGGGTTTGAAGATTCCACCGATCCCAACGTAGGGACCTTCGGTGTTTTCCCGGAAAATGACGAAGTTCACGTCCTTTTCGGACCGGCTCTTGAGTGGGCACAGTTTTGCTTCCAGCAGTTTTACGGGCCGCTGGTTCACATAGAGGTCCAGCCCGAAGCGGATCCCCAGCAGAATATCCGCCGCATGCTGATTGGATGGAACGCGAGGATCGCCGAGAGCTCCAATAAAAATGGCATCGAATTCGCGCTCGAGCATCCGGAGCGCGCCGGAAGGCAAGCTTACGCCCTCGCGAAGATACTTTTCCGCTCCCCAATCGAATTCCACAACTTCGACGGGAAGACGAGCGCGCCTTTTTAAGGCTTCAAGCAGTGCTGTGGCTTCGCGGGTAACTTCGATTCCGATCCCATCGCCCGGAATGACGGCAATGCGGCGGGTCATTTGAGGTGAGTGTTCAGCGATCCCCGGCGATAACCTTCCAGATCGAGCGTGATGTAAACAAAACCCAATGCTTTGAAGACAGCAACAAATCGGTTTGCCATTTCCAGACAGAGTGCCTGGGGGAGTTCTTCGGGATCAATTTCGACACGAACGAGATTGCCATGGTGCCGTACGCGGAAGTTGCGGAAGCCGAGCCCTCGCAAGGCTTCTTCACCTCGTTCAACCGCGGCCAGGCGTTCCGGAGTGACTTCAAGCCCGTAAGCGATACGGGAGGCAAGACAGGCAGAGGCAGGGCGATCCCATACAGGCAAACCGGCGCGACGCGCCAACTCGCGGATGTCGGCCTTCGTCATCTCCGCATCGAGCAACGGCGTCAGCACGTGGTGCTGCCGCGCGGCGCGCTGGCCCGGACGCCAGTCACCGGTATCGTCGAGATTCACGCCGTAAGCGACCGCAGAAAAGCCCCGGCTCGCAACCATTTCATCAAGGCGCGTGAAAAGCTCATCCTTGCAGAAGAAGCACCGGTCAGGATTGTTGGCGCGGTAGCGCGGGTCCGCTACTTCGTGCGTGTCAATGAATTCATGGGGAATGCTGAATTCGCGCACGCATGCTTCCGCCAGTTCGCGGTCTCGCCCCGAATAACTGGCGCTCAGGGCCGTCACCGCGAGCATTCGCTCACCGAGAGCGCGGTGGGCGGCGAAAGCCAGGTAAGCCGAATCCACTCCGCCTGAATAAGCTACCAGCAGCGAAGGCACTTTCTTCAATTCAAGCGCCAGCCGCGCCGCTTTGTCTTCACACCCATCCATAGATCAGCCAGCCAGGATTCAGCATACCGCCGCAGCCAGAGGCAGAGCAACCAGCCACCGCAGGCGCGATTCAAACCGCAGCCTTGATGTGCTCCAGGCAGCCGGCCAGCTCCAGCAGACGCTCGAGCGAGGTGCGGGAGGTTTCTATCGAAGTTGCGCAGAGCGTGCCATGACCGAGTTTTCGGCCCGGGCGCGCCGACTTTCCATAAAGATGGACGTGCAAGCCGGGAATTTCCAGAAGAGACCGCACCTCAGGAACGGTTCCGATGAAGTTGACCATCGCAGACGCTCCCCGTGGCGATGGCGAGCCCAGCGGCAAGCTGCAAATGGCTCTTAGATGATTCTCAAATTGGCTGGTTTCAGCGCCGTCGATTGTCCAATGGCCGGAGTTATGGACGCGGCTTGCCATCTCATTAACCAGGAGCGTCCCACGCCGCTCGAAGAATTCGATCGTCAGCACGCCTGCATAATGAAGCGCATCGAAAATTCGGCTCGCGTGGTCTTCCGCCATTTGCTGAAGAAGCGGAGTGCAGTGCGGAGCGGGAGCCAGCGACAATCGAAGAATGCCATCCTGATGAACATTGTGTGTGAGCGGATAGAAAACCGTTTCGCCCGTCAAGCCTCGAGCCGCCACGAGCGAAACTTCCCGGTCGAAATCTACAAATGCTTCAAGCACCAGAGGCGATCCTGCGGCCCACTCCCAGGCCTGCGACGCATCCGCCGGCTCACGCAGAACGTCTTGCCCCCGGCCATCGTAGCCCCAACGCCTGGTTTTCAGGACGGCTGGAAAACCCGTCAGCGCGAGCCCTCGATCGAGCTCATCACGAGTCTCTACGGAGATGAAGAGCGGCGTGGGAATGCCGAGACTCGCGAGAAAACGCTTCTGGGTGAGGCGGTCCTGGGCCATTTCCAAAACGGGAGGAGGCGGCATGAAGCGCCGGTTGAGGGCTGCAAGGCGGCGAGCGGTGGCGACAGGGACATTCTCAAATTCGTACGTAATGGCGTCGAGGCCGGAGGCAAACTCTTCCAGCCGGGCCGCGTCATTCAACGGAGCGCAAACGCAAGGCGCCACTTGGGCCGCGGAGCTGTCCGGCGCGTCCGTGTAAAAGTGGAGTTCCAATCCTAACCGATAGCCCGCCAGAGCCATCATCCGGCCGAGCTGTCCGGCGCCGAGCACTCCAACCTTCATGTTTTTCGTGGGTCGGGGTTTTCGAGGACGGTGCGCGTCTGCTGCTCCCGGTAAGCGTGGAGCGACTGCCGGATTTCCGGATGCTTCGCGCCCAGAATGGCTGCTGCCAGGAGCGCGGCGTTGATGGCGCCGGCCTTGCCGATCGACAACGTGCCCACCGGGACGCCGGCGGGCATTTGAACGATGGAGAGAAGCGAATCCACGCCGTGAAGAGCGCGGGACTCGATGGGCACGCCCAAAACCGGCAGCACGGTCTTAGCGGCTGTCATTCCCGGCAGATGCGCAGCCCCGCCCGCGCCCGCGATGATCACTTCAATACCCCGTGATTCCGCGGAGGCGGCATAGTCAAACATGGCATCGGGTGTGCGATGAGCGGAGACGACGCGAACTTCGAAAGGAACGCCCAGTTGTTCCAGGGTAGCCGCGGCATGAGAGAGCGTCTCCCAATCTGACTGGGAACCCATGATGATGGCTGTAAGGGGTTGTTGAGGCGAGGTCATAGCTCACGACGCAGCAAAATAGCTCTTCTTGCGGAGAATCCACGCACCATCCTTCTCGGATTGGCATTATACAACGCTCAGGCCGGTATTCCGCAATGCCAGCGTCAAACGCTAAATTTCGCTTGCAGGTCAACCCGGCGGATGTCGGCTTGGGTGGTGAACGATCCCATTGCGGGTGAGTTCGAACGGCCAAACAGAGGGGCGCCGAAGGATTTTAACGCCAGTGGCATAAAAATCGGATATCCAGAATCCTTTAAGAGTCACAACCCACTTAGGAAGTCTAATGCGAAGGCGTGGCCGGGGTGCCTTCTGCACTCTCTTCTCCGCCGCCGCCCGTACTTCCAAATCCGCTCCAAAGCGATTGCAGCATTAGAGCCTGGTTTCCGGCCGGCGAGGCCGTCAGGATGGGCGCAACGCCGCTCACAAGCTTGATGGCGGTCAGCGCGCCTGGCGCGGGTCCTTCCGCAGACACGATCATCACGACGCTGCCTTTGTGCAAAGCCGCAAGCGTGACAGCGGGCAGGCGATCAAAGATTTGGTCAAAATTCACCGGCTTTGCTGTTGACCCATGGCCAGACGCTGATTCCACGCCCGGCGGTTTCGCGCCGGGAGGCGCTTGCGCCGGAACCTGCGCGCCCGGAGCATTATGGGCCAAGCCGGCCGGTGCTTTCACGCTCGCCGCGATCATTTGTGCCTCTTGCGCCGGCAAGTGACGCTGTTCCGATTGCGGCGTCACTTTCACCACCACCGGACTCTTCGTGAGCAGGTCCATGACGGTAACCGTGTCCTCGCTCGGGTCCACGGCCATGACGCGGCCGGCAATATTACGGAACGATCCAAAAACAACGTCTGCTGCCGTTAATTGGCTGTGATCGCTGTTGAACGTTCCGCGCGCGCGAAGCTGGTCTCCCGGTTGAATTTGCGCCAATTTAGCGGGCTTCGCGTCACTGAATCGAATGGACCCGGGAGCGTAGCGAAGCACAACCGTGTTGAGCAGCATGTGCACCGTGACCGATTTGTTCACTTGCCCGATCCGGGTTTGGACGGTAATTGTGCTCGTGGCGGGATCAATGCTTTTCACGATGCCGCCTACGCCGTTTTTCTGCCACTCGATCCTCTGTTGCTGGTGGCTTTGTACAATGGCACTGTGCTTCATGGCGATGAGCGTTGAGGCTGAGATGGCCTTGCCGTTTTCCGCCGCATTCCCGATAACCAAAACGCGATCACCCACCTGCAAGTCTGCAAGCGCCAACGGCTTTGCGTCGCTCAGGGTCTTTTGACCGGGTTCGACGCGAAGCATGCGAGTGCTGCTCTCCAGCAAGATGAGGATTTCTGAGCCTGAATCCGTCTTTATCTTGATTGTATTTCCGGAAACGGTTTGGACCGTGCCAATGGACCTTACGACGCTGTTACCTGCCGCAGTTTGGGCCTCCGCGTAGCCCATGGCGCGGGCAGGGAAATTAGCTGGCGCGAGAGCCATCCCCACCATTGCAATAGTCCAAACGGCCGCTTTCTTTCTCCATTTCATTGCTGGCTTCATGAAACACCTCTTCATATCAGTTCGTCATGCCGCTTTGCGACACCCGGAACATGATAACCCGCCCTTGCCCCTTTGCGGGAGAGGGCGGTGCGCAAGCGCCGGGCGAGGAGGTCACTCTGAGATTTCTTCAGAAAGCTACACGCGCATTCGATAACCGCTAAGATATGAACGACGTAGCGCACGCGTGTTTGGTTCCAAGGATTAAGTTGATGATGAAAGTAGACGAAGTCGCCGTACGCCACCCCGGCAAGCCGCGGGTGAATGCATTAGCCCGCATAAGAAAAACCCGCGTGGCCCGTTTGGCGCTGGTAAGCGTTCTGTTTCGAGTGGCTATCGCCCGGAGCGCGACACCTTCCGGCGCTCTTCCCTTTGAGGCAAGCTCTTGGAAAGCCGCCGACCGTCTTTTCCGCACGGACCCACGATGGCTGGGCGGGGATTGTGCCTATTCAGTGGATTTGGGCCAGGGGCGTGTTCTCTGGTTGTTTGGCGATTCTTTCATCGCGCGCAGGCCCGGCTCAGGCCGCAGCACGTCAACTATGGTGCACAACAGCATCGCCATTGAGAATGGATATGACCCATCCACCGCATCGATGAACTTTTACTGGCGCACGAGGAGGGGGAAGGCGCGGGCGTTTGCTCCCGGACGAGGCGACGCCTGGCTTTGGCCCAGCGATGGCGTTCGGCTCGGCAGCCGGCTGTTGCTGTTCTTTACGCGCGTTCGCCCGGACAAAAACAGGAACTCTTTGGGATTTCAGAATTCCGGTTGGGCTGCATTTCTCGTGAACCATCCGGACCGCTCCCTTGCCACATGGGTGCTACATAGGGTGAAGGCACCATCGAACCCGTGGCACGTCATTTTAGGCGCTGCGGTTATCGACGAGAATGGCTACATCGACGTCTTCGGATTTAAGGAGCCGAGCCACAGCGCGTATCTTGTGCGCTGGCCGGCTGCGAAGGCCGCCCACGGCGATATGTCATCGCCGGAATGGTGGTGTGGAAAGCTTGGCTGGATGCGCCAAGCGGACATCAAGCAGCCCCCTCCTGCGGTGATTGAGAGCGCTTCAACGGAATTCACGGTTCAGCGAGTTCCGCAGCTTCGAAAGTATATTGAGGTGCAAAGCGCCGGATTTGGCGCGTCCGAAATCGCCATTCGGCTCGCTGACCGGCTCGAAGGACCGTGGTCTCGCTCGATGAAGGTGTACCGCCCTCCCGAATCCAATCGTCCCGGCGCGTTTGTGTATGCAGGCAAAGCCCATCCGGGACTCTTGGGCGCAGATGTTGTGATCACCTATGTCGCCAACAGTTTCATTGACGGGGCACTCGAGAGGAATATGAACCTCTACTTTCCGTGTTTCGTCAGGTTGAATTTTTCACCGTGAATCTTCCCGGTGAAGGGCCGGGAGACAAGGAGCCAAATTCTCACCTGACTTGCCAGGCCTGGCGAAGCAACGGTTCCGAAAAGGCTGGCGGCGGCGGCGGCGGAAGAAGACTACAAAGAAAGGCAGGTCTCGCCATGAAAGCGAAATGCAAGGTCCCGGTCAGGGAAAGCACAGGGAACATCTTCGCCGACCTTGGCTTCCCGAACGCCGAACGCGAGCAGCTCAAGGCGCAGCTTACGCTGCGTATCTATCGGCTAATCAAGGAGCGCGGCCTCACGCAGGCTCAGGCGGGTAGCATCCTTGGTATCAAGCAACCGCACGTCTCCTCGCTGATGCGGGGGCAGTCAGGGGCATTTTCCGTCGAACGCCTTATTGATTCTCTCACGGCGCTCGGACAGGACGTTGAAATAAGTGTGAAGCCAGCCCATCGGAAGCACGGCGAAGTGCTGGTGCATGTGGCGTAATTCAGGAGTCGTGAAAATGGATGCGCCCAAGCTCCGTCCAAGCGAAAATAATTAGCTTTGCGACGGTAGGACAAGCAGCACGCCTAAAATTTTGTCTGCGAAACCATCAACGACGTTACCGGGTACGCAAGCGGACCGGCCCTTTTTTGACAGCAGCGCTGCAAAAGAGTATCTTGAAAAATTCTCGCGCTGGTTCAAGTAATCTTTCCTTTTGCATTCTGGAAATCCACTTGGTCAGGAGGATCCATGGCAGAGGTTGCGACAGCAATGGAGGTGGGGTTCTATGGACACGTCCGCCAGTACCACAATATCAAGGCGGAGATTGACGACGCCATTCATGAAGTTCTCGAGAGTGGAGCGTACGTGATGGGGCCGGCTCTCGAGCGATTCGAGAAGGAGTTCGCTGAGTACTTCGGGATGGCGCACGCTGTCGGGGTGAACTCCGGGACCGATGCGCTTTGGCTCACCTTCATGGCGCTGGGCATCAAACCGGGCGATGAAGTGATCACAACTGCCAACACGTTCTTTGCGACGGCCGAAGCGATCTGGATTGCAGGGGGAAAGCCGGTATTTGTGGACATCGATCCGCGAACCAAGAATATCCATCCCGCCCAAATCGAGGCGGCGATCACCTCCCGGACCGTAGGTATTGTGCCGGTTCACCTTTACGGGCAGTGCGCCGACATGAAAGCAGTGCGCCGTGTGGCTTCCAACCACAAACTCTGGGTGGTTGAAGACAGCGCGCAAGGGATTGATGCCCACGGAGACGGGTTCAAGCAAGGTGAATTGAGCGACGCCGTCTGCACAAGCTTCATCATTCAGAAGAATCTCGGGACTTTTGGAGACGGCGGGGCGGTGGTGACCAACCGCGAGGACATCAGCACCACGGTACGCCGTCTGAGAAATCATGGCTCGCTCAAGCGGTCCGTGCACAGCTACGGATTCAATAGTCGCTTGGACGATCTCCATGCCAGCATCCTCAGCGTAAAACTCCGGCACATTCGCCAGTGGAGCGACCAGCGGCGCGCGTGGGCCCAGCGATTTACGGAAGGATTGAAGGGAACGAGCCTCAGTCTCCCTTACGAAGCTCCCGGTTACCGGCATGTTTTTCACCTTTACGTGGCCGAGCATCCTAAACGGGATCACCTCGACCGGTTTCTGCATAGTGCGGGTGTCGATACGAAGATGCACTACCCCATTGCAATCCACCAGCAGGAGGGCTATCCGTGGGACAAGCCGGCCGACCTTACGCCTGTCCTGCCCCATAGCGAACGCAACGCCGCGCAATGTATTTCCCTCCCGATGTACCCCGAGCTCACCGCGGAAGAGGTGGATTACACCATCTCCCAAATCGTCCAGTGGGATCAACAGTTCGGCTGAAATCGCCCCTTGAGCCAACAAGTTTTACCCGCGGGTCGGGCAATGGAGATCGGCTTGTACAGGCTGCGGAAAAACTCGGCGCCGCCGCGAACGGTGCGTCGGCATCTTGCCGGCCTCCGTTGAATTGAAGGGAGTTGCCGGCTGGAAGCCGGCGCTACGTCAACTCCCGAAAGAGTTTTTCCGCAGCCTGTTGTAGCCCCAGCGAGCGCATGTTCCCGCCGGGGGCTTTGTGATGAGGAGGAGAGCTGTTGTCCAGCAACAAGATTTACAAGGTGGTGGTCGTGGGCCTCGGCAAGCGGGGCATGCATCACGCCAAGTTCTTTAAGGCGAATCCGCGATTCGAACTGGCAGGAATTTGCGGGCGCAACACGGCGAAGGTGGCCAAGGCGGCTGCGGACCTGGGCGTCACGCGGACCTCAACAGATCCTGCCGCTCTCTCACGCGAAATCAGGCCGGACGTGTTTTGCTTTTGCACGCCCCCCTCCGTGCGTGTGGATCTTATCAACGTTGGCATCCAGTCCGGCGCGAAACTCATCGCCTACGAGAAGCCGATGGCGCTCTCGATGCGCGAAGCGATCGAAATCCGCGAGGCGGTGCAATCGGCCGGCGTGAAGACGGTGGTCTCCCATCAGCACCGCTATGGCCAGCATTATCGCCGGGTCAAAGAACTGGTTGCGAGTGGCGCGATTGGCCGGGTCCATACGGTTTATGGCCACTCGGTGGGCTGGATGCTGCAGATATTGACTCACCTTGCGGACTATATGCGCTGGTACAACGACAATCAGCCGGCCGAGTGGGTGATGGCGCAAGCAGCGGGACGCGGCAAGCTGGTTGACAACCACCCCTCCCCGGATTACATCGCCGGATTTATTCAGTTCGCGAACGGAGTTCGTGGAGTGGTCGAATGCGGCGCCGGCGCTCCCGACGTTCCGGAGGTTGATTATTGGTGGCGCAAGAACCGTATCGGAGCACAAGGCACGGAGGGATTCGCAGAGGTGCTGACCGGCGGCGGATGGCGGGCCATCACCCGCGATCAGAAGGGCGTGATCTCGGGAGAAGGTTGTATGAACTACGATCTTGATATGCCACCGTATATCGAAGATATCGCCCGTTGGCTTGATGACGACAACGCGGTGCACCCCTGCAACGGAGATAGCGCCTATCAAGGTTTCGAGATTATGATGGCGCTTGTCCGGTCGGCGATCCAGCGGGGGCAGGTCCGTCTACCGCTTGGACCCGCGGAGCCCGAACTTGAGGCGCTCAGCAGGGTGCTGCCCAATACGCCGGTCCTGTACTCAACCGAAGCGAACCGAGAGAGCTACGGGTCGTAGGGGTACGCTTTGCCCAGGAGTAGGATCCCCTTCAACGGCTCGAACTCGGCCTCGATCCTGCGCATCGCATCGCTCCGCAAGTAGCGAGACCACCGTGCGATGTAGTCCCCGGGGCGGACCTTGCGCTTCGGCATCTTGCTAACTTGGGGGTGGGTCGCGCTATCCGCGCCAGCCGCACGGTCTAGGAGCACGGCGCTTCCCGAATTCCGTGCACCGCGGCGGTATCTCCTCCGCCGCTTGTTTCGTCTCAAATCCTGGCCTCGTGCGTCGTTTCAGCCCGCCACACGCGGATTTTGACCTCGATCCGTGATCCCAACCGATTGATGATTCCTTCTGAAACGCGTCGACCACCCAGACTTCCTGCCCGAGCCGGACCGCATAAACCACGCGGAACGCATCGCCACGGAACGGCACTGCGATCTCAAACATGTCGCAGCCCAGGCCGTGCATCGGCTTCGCAATATCGGCTTTGCCGCCCTCCGCAGCAATCGTCAGAGCTGCTAGGCAGATCGACTTGGCCCCTTCAGGGAACTTCTCAAATTCCTTCAGAGCCGCCTTGATTCAAGAGATAGGCCGAGTTGTCAGGGTCATCTGCCGTCCGCCGGTTCATGCAGTATGTTGTCACAATTGACAACCCCGATCAAGCTTAGCCGTTTGCACTATTTCTTATTTCCGGTATTATAGAATTATGCGCAACCGTAAAGACAGCCAACAAGTCACCCGTTATGCCGATATGTTTGCAGCTATGGGCGCAGAACCCCGGCTGCGTATCATGCAACTGTTGCTGATGGCCCATCCGCGAGGGCTGGTGGTCGGGGATATCCAGGATGAGCTGGGAATACCCGCCTCTACACTCTCGCACCACCTCGACAAGCTCAAGAACGAGGATTTGGTTCGAGTGCGGCGCGAGAGCACGTTCCTCTGGTACACGGCGAACACGGACTCGCTGCAGGAGATTATGAACTTCCTGTATGCAGAGTGCTGCACGCGCAACAAGGCCATTGAACCGAGCGAGCTCGTCTCGATCGGCCAGGCGTCAGGCACAGGCAGCGAAAGGAAGAAGAGATGAAACTTGCAAACATCAAGGAAGTGGTGAAGGAGAAATATGGAGAGGCGGCGATGCGCGTGACCGCAGGCGGCCGCAGTTCGTGTTGCGTGGCCGGGTCCGCCACGGATTGCTGTTCCGATCCGATTACCTCAAATCTGTACGAACAGAGCCAAACCAGCGAGATTCCCGCAGAAGCCGTGCTTGCCTCGCTCGGGTGCGGCAATCCAACTGCGCTCGCAAGGGTCAATCCGGGCGAAACAGTGCTTGATCTGGGATCGGGTGGAGGCATTGACGTCCTGCTTTCGGCGAAGCGAGCGGGTCTGACAGGTAAGGCCTACGGGCTGGATATGACAGACGAGATGCTCGCCCTGGCGCGAGAGAACCAGCGGAAAGCCGGGCTGGAGAATGTTGAGTTTCTCAAGGGCGAAATCGAGAACATTCCACTTCCCGACAATTCCGTGGATGTGATCATTTCGAATTGCGTCATCAATCTCTCTGCGGACAAGGATCGGGTGTTGCGCGAAGCCTTCCGGGTGCTCAAGCCAGGCGGCCGGTTTGCCGTCTCCGATGTGGTTGTTCGTGGCGAGATACCCGCTGATATTCGACGGAACGTGGAGCTTTGGATCGGTTGCGTAGCCGGCGCTCTCGAAGAATCCCAGTACTGCACGAAGCTTGCCGGAGCCGGCTTCGAAGCGATTGATATCGAGCCGACCCGTGTCTACAAGGCTGAGGACGCCCGGCAATTCCTGGCCGGAGAAGGGATCGATGCCGAGGCCATCGCACCGCTAGTGGACGGCAAATTCATGAGTGCCTTTGTCCGGGCGAAGAAGCCCACTGCCTCCTGATGCGGCCCGAATCGCTCGGGAAATAATCATTCTCGACAATTTTTCGAAGCACACGGAGGCGCGGAATCGTGTCAACAAACCTCGTACGTAGACTGTCCTTTCTTGATCGATACCTGACGGCCTGGATCTTTCTCGCCATGGCGACAGGCGTGCTTTCGGGCTACTTCGTGCCTGGGTTTGCCCGGGCGATTACCGCGTTCCAAGTCGGTACCACCTCGGTCCCCATTGCCCTGGGCCTGATCTTAATGATGTACCCGCCCCTTGCAAAAGTCCGCTACGAAGAGCTGGGCGAAATATTCCGAAACAAGCGCATTTTGTTACTCTCGCTGGTTGAGAATTGGGTGATCGGACCTGTTTTCATGTTTGCCCTGGCGGTAATCTTTTTGCGGCACCGCCCGGACTACATGGTCGGCCTCATCATGATCGGCCTAGCTCGCTGCATCGCCATGGTCATTGTCTGGAATGAGCTCGCTAAAGGTGATACCGACTACGCCGCTGGGCTCGTCGCCTTTAATTCGGTGTTTCAGGTGCTGTTCTACTCGGCATATGCCTGGCTGTTCATTACCGTAATTCCATCATGGATTGGCTTGAAGGGGACCGCCGTGAACATCTCGATGAAGGAAATCGCCGAGAGCGTTTTCTTTTACTTGGGGATTCCATTCCTGGCGGGCATGGCCACCCGTTTCACTCTGATTCGCTCGCGAGGGCGGGAGTGGTACGAAAAAAAGTTTGTGCCCCGCATCAGCCCGCTGACGCTTGTCGCTTTGCTCTTCACCATTGTGGTTATGTTTTCGCTGAAGGGGCAATACATCATTCAATTGCCGCTCGACGTGTTGCGGATTGCGTTACCTCTCTTTCTTTACTTCGTTGCGATGTTCCTTGTCTCCTTTTACATGGGCAAAAAGTTAGGCGCCGACTATTCCAAAACAGCTACGCTTTCCTTCACGGCAGCGAGCAATAACTTTGAGTTGGCCATCGCGGTAGCTGTCGCGGTGTTTGGAATCCACTCTGGCGAGGCTTTTGCGGCGGTGATCGGACCTCTCGTTGAAGTGCCTGCGCTCATCGGCTTGGTCGGTGTGTCTCTGCGCTTCCAGCAGCAGTACTTCTCGCTCGAACGCAAGCGCTTGGCTGAAGTCGTCCGCGGCTGATCCGAGATTCCGGTTACCGCTTCCGAACAGTAATCAGGTGAGCTGTTATGAAAATCAGAGTACTCTTTGTCTGCACCGAGAACTCCTGCCGGAGCCAGATGGCGGAAGCCTTCCTGCGGCGACATGGGGGAGACGATTTCGAAGTCTTGAGCGGGGGCGCCGAGCCGACCAAGTTAAACCAGATGGCCGTGGAGGTGATGAAGGAGATTGGGATTGACATCTCCGGCCACCACTCGAAGGATGTTGCTCAGTTTCTGGGTCAGAACTTTCACTACATTGTCAGAGTCTGCGATAAGGTAAGGGAGCAATGCCCCATTCTCCCGGGTGCAATCTGGTATCTTGACTGGAGCCTCGAAGATCCCGGCAGGGCTCAGGGATCCCATGCCGCGTGCCTCCGGGTGTTCCGGCGCGTTCGCGATGAAATAGAAGGTCATGTCTTGGAGTTTATTGCGAGACAACGCTTGACCGACGGCCGGATAGCGAACGCTGCGGGCAGTGGCTGAACAAACTGCTTCCATAAGCGCCCACCACAGGGCGATGGTTGAAAACGCTTCGCGCGACGGCGACCGGGCGCTGGATCGCGGCCGCACACCGGCGGCCCAGCCTTCCGCGCGGCTCAGAAGTTCGAACCCGGTGGGTAGGTCCTAACATTGCAAGGATCAGCCGGGATAGAGAGGTTTCTCATCGGGTCATTTGCTCGCGAGCGAGCAGCCTGACGGAGTTTCGGGATATCGTATGACTGACCGCAAGACTGTGTTAATCCTCTGCACTGGAAACTCCGCCCGGAGCCAGATGGCGGAAGGTCTTCTCCGGCATGATGCAGGCGAAGCTTTCGAGGTCTTCAGCGCGGGCGCCAAGCCAACCAGGGTTCGTCCAGAGGCGATCGCGGTCATGCGGGAACTCGGCATTAACATTTCGAGCCACCGCTCTAAGTCGGTCGATGAATTTGCCGGCCAGCCCTTCGACTACGTGATTACGGTTTGCGACAACGCCAAAGAGAGCTGCCCGATTTCTCCCGCCAAGACCCGGCGCATTCATTGGAGCATTGAAGATCCCGCCGCTGCCGGGGGCTCAGAAGAACAAAGGCTTGCTGTGTTCAGACGCATTCGGGACGAACTGCGCCAACACCTGCGCAGTTTCGTTCAAGAACAAGCCTAACAAGCTTCGCCAGTGCGGCCCTGCATTCGCCTGATGGACTCCCTGGATGCCCCCCGCGGGCATTCCATTTTTCAGCAATTTGTTAGACTCGCAACTTACCGGCCCTTTGATGAAGGCGAAAGAGCTACCGATGCCTCTCTCGTCAAAATCCGGAATGTGCACGCTTCCTGGAGATAAAGACGGACCATGGTATCCGTGTGGCTGAGATAACCGATGGAGACGTCCGGCGCGAGAGTGAGCTCAAAGTCGCCGCCACGGGTGCTCAATACGAACGCGCCGTTAATCGCCGGAGCCCAGATAATGTCACCGTCGATGATTCGTTTCACATGTTCGACAATCGGGTAGCCATGATCACGAGTTTCGACGAGCTCGGTGTATTCGTTGTCTCCCAGGATGACGGAGTACGGTCCGCTGACACCAACAAACCGCAACTGGCGTAACGCCTGAGCGACGGCGTCAGGATAATCGCAGACTTCGCCGGGCAGAGGCTTGATTGGGTTGCTGGTACATTCACGAATGCCCTGAATATTCGCCGCCTTGTAACCATCGAAGATCGCGCGGTCCTCGGCGAACGCAAGTGTCTTCGCGGCATCCTTGGCAGGCTGCCAGTCAGAATCCTCAGATCCTCGTTCGACATCGTCAATCGCCTGCCGCGAGAGATCAAAAGGCGCCCTCAACTCCACAAGGGCTTTGACTTCGCGCTGGTTTGCGACGATCTTCTCGCCCGGTGGAGCGATGGACACCCAGTGGCCCGTCGCAACTCCTGGAAGCGCAGTTCCGCCTGGAGAGAGAACATCAACAACGCGTCTGCCGGCGAGGTATCGCTTCAGTGTGCGCGTCGTTTCCGCCTCAATCTGCGCCCACGCTGCGTCCGAAATTGGCGCCAACTCCCGATGGAGATTATTCATTTGGGACTCCTTTGAGTGATCCTATTCCGAGTGATGTCTCACGCGCCCCCGAAGATGATGACCGGGCCGGTTCGGTTGGCGGTGAGCTGGCTGAAACGGTTGAAGGCTCTTCGTCGCCAAGACTTTCAAGGAAAGTCGCTGACGGAGCAAAAAACAGGCTTCCCGTGACGGCCCGGCTAAAATCCAGAAGCCGGTCATAGTTGCCCGGCGGCCGCCCGATAAACATATTCTCAAGCATCTGTTCAATGGTCCGCGGGGATCGACTATAGCCGATAAAGTAGGTTCCGAATTCGCCCTGACCGGGTTTACCAAAAGGCATGTTATCCCGCAGAATCTTGACCTCTTTCCCATTCTCGACGATGGTCGTCAGAGCGCTGTGGGCTGAAGAGGGTTTCACTGCATCGCTCAGCTCAATATCGGAAAGCTTTTTACGCCCGATGATCCGCTCTTGCTCGCCGGTTGAAAGGGCGTTCCACCCGCTCATATCGTGCAGGTATTTCTGAATTATGACGTAGCTTCCGCCGGCAAACGGTGGGTCTTCGCCCGCGACGAGCGCCGCCTCAAGGGCGGCCTCGCCACGCGGATTTTCCGTCCCATCAACAAATCCCAGTAGGTCACGATCGTCGAAATAGCGGAAGCCGTGCGTCTCGTCCACAGCAGAAACCACTCCTCCAATCCGCTCCATGATTTGGGTAACTAACTCGAAGCACATATCCATTCGCCTGGCGCGCACGTGGAATAATACATCAGCAGGAGTCGAGATGGCATGCCGTTCCCCTGATCGGATCTCGCGAAACGGATGGAGTTCGGCCGGGCGCGGTTTCCCGAAGAGCTTGTCCCAGGCATCCGATCCGAATCCAGCAACACAAGAAAGCCCGCCCTCTATGCGGCGGAAATCGACCGCGCGAAAGATTCCCGGCAGATCGATACAGAGCGAGCGGACAGCTCGGTAGCTCTCGCAGTCTGGCTTGATACAGGCAACCAGGAATATTGCTGCGCTGGTGAGCGGCGCAAGGACCGGCTGAGGAACCGGCATTGGCTCTTTTCCCTTGGTTACACTCATACGCCTACTCCCGGTTCATGCCTCCGTTCGATACGCATCGGTTCTGCCCCGCAAATTCTTCAGGCTCGGTTGGAATGCCGAGGGTGAAGAACGGACGCTTCACGCTTCGCCTTTGCCCTGTAAGAGTTCAAGGGCGCTGCCTTTATGGGCTGCGATATGATCGGTCTTATCGCTTTTGATTTCGTATTGGGGATCGCCTTCCGAGGCGTGATGCACATACCCTTTGTAGTTAAAGTCGCTGGTGTGGATAGCGATAATAGTCCCCGTCACCCGACCTGCCTCAGAATTCCAGCTTACGTGATCGCCAATCCTAAATCTTTTAGCCATGTTGCAATTTCTCCCGCCGTCACAACTGCCAGTGATGGGTAAGCGCTAAGCACCTACCGGCGCAGTTTGCTCGTTCGGCGGGCCAACCGTCTTGTTGATGGCGCCACCGAATTCTCGGGCAGCGAACGGCTCCGTGGATTCTCCATTCAATTCCGCGAGCCGCGCGAGCAGCCACGGCTCGGGCTGCCCGAAGCTGAGCCTCCGGAGGGCCACCGGCGAGGATTTAAGCTGCGGCTGATGGCTGACCGGGTCGCGCGCGTACCAGGTATGCTGGTTCGCAGATTGGGAACCGTGGCCGTAATGAAACGGCACGAACACTTCTCCAGGCCGAACCGTATTCACCACCATTGCTACTCCCTCCCAGCGGCCGTTTGGGGATGTGATCTCAACCAAGTCACCAAGCCCGATTTCGAGGCGTGCGGCGTCCGCTGGATGAATCTCGACGTAGGGATGCGGCGCCCGCTCATTCAGCGCCTGCGAACGACCGGTTTTGGTACGGGTGTGAAAGTGATAGACCACACGCCCGGTGATGAGCACAAACGGGTAATCGCCAGATGTCGGGTTGGGCTGTCGACGCCAATGTACCGGCTTGAGGAACGCCTTGCCTTTCGGGTCGATCCGCTCGTAGTCGCTCCGCGTATTGACGTTCCCGGTGAGAAAATCAGCGCCGTAGGTTTCGCACTCGTCGATGCCGGTCCAGAATTTGAGGTTTTCGTACAGGCGCTCAGATCCCCCGGGATGCTGCTCGTTGCAGGGCCAGCGCACAGCACCCATTTGCAGGATCAACTCGTAGGTCATGCCCGAATAGTCGCAAGGCCTGCCCTTCGACACCTTGCGCCATTCCTCGAACGCGTCTTTGGGATCTTTGAATGGAATCAGCGACGCGCCGTCCCGGTCCTTGAACCCGAGGCGCTTCGAAACCTCCACGAAAATGTCGAAATCACTTCGCGCTTCTCCCGGTGGCTTAACGGCCTGCAAAAGCAAATTGACGCTGCGGTCCGCGTTGGTAACGCAGCCCGTCTTCTCTCCCCACATCACCGCTGGAAGGTAGATGTCGGCCAGGTCCACCGTCTCAGCATCCAGGAACGGGTCTTCGACCACCAGAAAGAGGCGACGCAGTATTCGCTCGCTACGGTTCTGGTCGGGCAGGCTGACGAGCGGGTTTGTTCCGATCACCCACATGAACTCAATCTCGCCGCGCTCGGCGGTCTCCATCATGAGGAGAATGTCTTTCGGAACTTCGTGATGGAATTTGTCAAAATCGAGATTCCAAAGCTCGCACAGGTCACGCATCTGACCTTCGTTGTGGGGATTGCGGTAGGCGGGGTAGGAGCCGCCGGCGCCCGCCTCCCGGTTGAACATCGCCGCGGGCTGGCCCGCCATCAGCAACGGACCCGCTCCGGGCTTGCCGATAGCCCCGGTGAGCAGATGGACGGTGTTCACCAGCGATGACGAGGCAGTGGCCTCGACACTTTGATAGAACCCCTGCAGCACGGTTGAAACCATACGTGGCGTGGCGCCGATCCATTCGGCTGCGGTTTCGAGATCGTGCTGGGGAAGGCCGTAGATTTCAGCAACACGCTTTGGCGGATATTCGCGGGTTACTTCTTCGAGCTGTTCGAACCCCACCGTATACTTCGCCACAAAATCATGGTTCACCCAGCCGCGCGCGAACAGCAGGTGAATGATGCCGTTCATGAGCGCGACGTTTGTCCCAACTCGCAACTGGAGGTGAAGGTCAGCGCCTTGCCGTACGGTCGGGGTCTTGCGCGGATCGGCGACGAGGATCCGTCCGCCGCGCTCCTGTTTCGCCGCCAGCATCCGCTCCCATAGAACGGTCTGCACCTCGGCGACGTTGTGGCCGTAAAGGCACAGCAGGTCCGCCTGATCCACATCGACGTAAGAAGCAACGGGACCGTCCACGCCGAAATTGGCCATAAGGCCGGTGGCGGATGTCGCGGTGCATAAGCGGGTGTTGCCGTCGATGTTCGAGGATTGCAGTCCGCCCCGCCAGAGCTTCCCGAGCGTATAGAATTCTTCGATCGTGAGTTGCCCGGAATTGTAGCAGGCCAGGTTTTCGTGTCCCTGCTGCCATGCGGCCTTGAATTTTTCAGTGAAGAAATCCATAGCTTCCGACCAACTCACCGATTTCAGCAGATCTCGTTTCGTGCGCCGGATCATCGGCGTCGTGCCACGGCGCTTCGAGTTGTTAGCAACCCAGCCATGCTTCCCCTTCGGGCCAAGGTGGCCGAAATTGACCGGATGATTGGCGGCGCCACGAACCCCCACGATGCGGCCTTCCTTGACGGCGATGTCAAGGCCGCAGCCGTTGGAGCACAAAATGCACGCCGAATGCACCCAGGCGTCGGGCTCGCCTTGGATGCCAAGATTCATGTCCATCCTGGGTCGCATATTGATACTCCTTGCGCTCCGACTAAACCGGCGAGCCGCCGGCTGGCCTGGCACATGCACGCTGCCGCTTCGCCTCACCCTTCTGATCCGGAGCGCCGGCGCAGGCGTTCCAGCTCCTTCTGCAGCTGTTCCATGCGATCTCTCATCTCCAGGATCACCGCGACCCCCGGCAGATTCACGCCGAGATCGCGGCGCAGCCGTATGATCCGCCGCAGGCGCTCGATCGCAGAGATCGCAAACAGCGGATCTGGAACTTCGGATGCAACGGGCTCGAGCAGCCCATACTCGATGAACCGCTCGATCAGTTCCGGGTGGACTCCTGCCGCGTCGGCCAGCTCGCGCAGGTTCAGCCTGGAATGCTCGGTTTGCCAAAAAATCACTTCATAGT
>JASHON010000175.1 GCA_030041095.1 Terriglobia bacterium | reverse complement strand
AGTATTTGAGAGAAGATGCTGCATACTCGATTCACGGTGGAACCTCCTTCAGTTGAGATTAATCGTGCGGCAACACAAAACCTCAACTTACCGGAGATTCCGCCTTTTTCAAAAACCTAATTTGGACAAGCCTGGGTTTCAAACCCGCCCCTACTCAATTTTCAAGACAGGGCATGACTTCAGTCATGCCGACTCAGGTCTGCTGATGGCCGGGCTTTAGCCCCTGCGGCTTTTCGCTTGGCCAAGTATGGGTAGGCCTTGACATCGGCAGGGGCTAAAGCCCTCTTTCCTTCGGCATTTTGGCGGCACGGCTGAAGCCGTGCCCTGATACGGGGGCACGAAGCGGCTGCTGGAGCGCCCGGGAAACGGCGCGTGGAAGGTAGAAGCTCCACGGCGAGGCGCAGCCTCGCTTTCGAAAAAAAAAAGAAGGAAGGATCAGGGGGTTCAGGTCCGGAAAGGCAAGGCTTTCCTCATCCTTGGCCGCACGTCAGGCGGCAGAGCCGCGCCGTGCCCATGTATCAGGGCATGACTTCAGTCATGCCGACTCGGGTCTGCTGATGGCCCGGCTTTAGCCCCTGCGGCTTTTCGCTTGGCCAAGTACGGGTAGGCCTTGACATCGGCAGGGGCTAAAGCCCTCTTTCCTTCGGCATTTTGGCGGCACGGCTGAAGCCGTGCCCTGATACGGGCGGGGTACGAAGCGGCTGCTGGGGTACCCGGGAAACGGCGTTTGGAAGGTGGAAAGTCCACGGCGAGGCGCAGCCTCGCTTTCGAAAAAAAGAAATACAGAGATGCTTCGCTTCGCTCAGCATGACAGGCTGGCCTTTCGCCGTGGCATGTTTAGCCTTTGGCTGCGCTGGCCAGCGGCTAAAGCCGGTGGAGTGTGCGACGCGGTGCGGCACGGCTGAAGCCGTGCCCTGATACGGGGTACGAAGCGGCTGTTGGCGTGCCCGGGAAACGGCGTTTAGAAGGTGGAAACTGGGCGGGCGAGGCGCAGCCTCGCTTTCGAAAAAAAAAGAAGGAAGGATCAGGGGGTTCAGGTCCGGAAAGGCAAGGCGTTCCTCGTCCTTGGCCGCACGTCAGGCGGCAGAGCCGCAGCGTGCCCATGTATCAGGGCATGACTTCAGTCATGCCGACTCGGGTCTGCTGATGGCCGGGCTTTAGCCCCTGCGGCTTTTCGCTTGGCCAAGTACGGGTAGGCCTTGACATCGGCAGGGGCTAAAGCCCTCTTTCCTTCGGCATTTTGGCGGCACGGCTGAAGCCGTGCCCTGATACGGGGTACGAAGCGGCTGCTGGAGCGCCCCGGGGAACGGCGCGTGGAAGGTAGAAAGTCCAGGGGCGAGGCGCAGCCTCGCTTTCGAAAAAAAGAAATACAGAGATGCTTCGCTTCGCTCAGCATGACAGGCTGGCCTTTTGCGGCAAGGCTGGGAAACGGGCGTTCTTCCGTTTCTTCGTTTGGAACGTAAGCCCAGTGATCGCGTGGGGGAGCGTCCTTGGCGATCCCGGCTGTTTGCGGAAAACCCGAGCCGCACCCATCGCAAAAGGCGCGATGCCTGCGCCACCCGGACGAACCGGGTGATCCTTTGCCTAGAAGGAGGACAAGCTGTGAACAAAATCCGAATTGCCGTGCTGGCGGTTGCGGGCGCGCTGGTTTGCTGCGGCGTGGCAGGCGCGCAGAATCAAAGTCCATTCAAGGTGACTCAATTCAGCGCCACGTCGGTGATGTACGTTTCAGGGCAGCCTTCCCATTCGATGAAGATTTATCGTTCGGGCGACAAGATACGAACGGACATGGCAACCGGGGGCCGGAACGCTTATTTCCTGTTGCTCCTTTCTGAAAAGATGGGATACATGGTGATGGGCCCCGGGATGTGCATGAAAATGCCTGAAACAGGGGACAAGAATCATCCGGACCCCTTCAGTGTCACCGGAAAGGTGCAGACCACGCCGTTGGGTACGGACACCGTTGACGGCCATCCCACACAGATTGTGCAGATCACGGTTGAGTCGAGCACGGGTCAAACGACGACCATGAAAGCTTGGGAAGCTACGGACCTTCACGGTTTCCCAGTGCGCATCGAGGTGCCCACCTCGCGCGGCACCGTGCGCATCGAGTACAAAGACGTGAGCTTATCGCCGCCTCCCGCGTCCCTGTTCGAAGCGCCGACGAATTGCAGAAGCATGCCGATGATGCAAGGCATGCCGCACCCGTAAGTGAGGCAGGGCAAACCGCGCCGCTGCTCGCTTATCCGCCGGCGAGCGCGCCAACCACCATGAACGGCTCAGCGCCCGTAGCCACGGCGCTCGGGAGCGGCGCATCCGGCAACTCGAGCGATAAATCCTGCTGGCAGGCGAAAAAGCGGAGAAAGGCTCGCCGCTCGAGTGTGACGTGATCGCGGATGACGCCGCGCAGCACAGGATACTGTGCTTCCAGCGCATCCAGGACTGAGCGCTGCGTGACGGCGCCATCCACGGCCAGGCTCACCTCATCGGTCACGCGCGCGAGCGTTCGGAGATGCGGAGGAAGGATCACTCGAATCATGACAGTGTCTGGACCTCCACAGAAAGCACCGGCGGAAGGTGCTCCGCAATGGCAGCCCACGTCTCTCCGGCATCCGCAGAGGCGTACACCTGGCCGCCCGTTGTCCCGAAATATACGCCACAGGAATCGAGCGAGTCAACCGCCATCGCGTCACGCAGCACGTCCACGTAGCAATGGCGATCCGGCAAGCCTTTGGAGAGCTCTGTCCATTCGTTTCCTGCCGTCTGGCTCCGGTAGACGCGCAGCTTGCCGTCGAGCGGGAAATGCTCGGAATCGCTCTTGATGGGCACCACGTAGACGGTTTCCGGCTCGTGAGCGTGAACGTCAATGGCGAAGCCGAAATCCGTGGGCAGGTTGCCGCTGACTTCCTCCCACAGCTCGCCGGCGTTTTCGCTTCGCATCACGTCCCAGTGCTTTTGCATGAAGAGCGCATCAGGGCGCGACGGATGCATGGCGATGTGGTGCACGCAATGGCCCACCTCCGCCGTCGGGTCAGGAATATAGGGCGAGCGCAGCCCGCGATTGATGGGCTTCCAGGTGTTGCCTCCGTCGTCTGTGCGGAAAGCGCCCGCAGCGGAAATGGCGATGACGATCCGGCCGGGATTACTACGATCCAGAATAATCGTATGCAGGCACATGCCTCCAGCGCCCGGCTGCCACTTGGGCCCGGTTCCGTGCCCGCGCAAGCCGGCAAGCTCCTGCCATGAACGCCCGCCATCCACGGAGCGGAACAATGCAGCATCTTCCACGCCCGCGTAGACCGTGTCCGGATCGGAAAACGAAGGCTCCAGGTGCCAGACCCGCTTGAACTCCCAAGGATGCTGCGTGCCGTCGTACCATTGATGCGTGGTGAGCGGCTTTCCGGTTTCTGAAGAAGTATCGTAAACGAACCGGTTGCTCTCGCCCTGGGGAAAGCCCTGGGGTGATGGGGTCACGCCGCCGCCGGGCGCTTCCCAAGTTTTTCCGCCGTCGTTCGACCGTTGGATGACTTGTCCGAACCAGCCGGTCGATTGCGATGCATAAATGCGGCTGGGATCAAGTGGCGAGCCCTTCAGGTGATAAATTTCCCAGCCATTGAAATGAGGACCCTGGATGTCCCAATTCTTGCGCTGACCGTCCGAGGTGATGATGAACGCGCCCTTGCGCGTGCCAACCAGTACTCGTACGCTGCTCATGGTTCTCTTTCCTCTTTTTATAGATCGGCCTTCGCAGGCACGCTCCCCGGTTTCCCCCGCCGCAGCAGGTGGTCCTGCCGGATCGTGGTTTGGGCCGTCTCGAAATCGGCATCCAGCCCAAAGCTATTTTCAGAATTTTGGTATGAGTGGAGTTGAATCCCGGTCTTGCCAGCGCCGCCGCGCTTCCGCAAGCACAGCGGCGCGACTGCGTTCCAGCCGCTCCATCAGCGCGCACGGCGCCGCCGTCGCTTCGTGCCGCGCTCCCCAGATGAGCAATTCCAAAAGCACCGGCGCCAGATCGATCCCTTTCCCGGTCAAGCGGTAAATCTTTCTGTGGCCATGCCCCCGGTCTTTCTCCGTGCAGAGAATTCCCGCCTCTTCGAGCCTTCGAAGACGCGTGGAGAGGATGTTGGTGGCAATGCCTTCGCCGGATTCCAGAAATTCCTTAAACGTCCTATAGCCGCGAACCATCATGTCCCGCACAATCAGCAGCGACCAGCGGTCGCCGAAGAGCTCGAGGCTGACGCTCACCGGGCAGCCAGAACGCCGTTTTGACTTCACCCGCCTCCCTGGCACGACGCCAAACTAACATTGCGACTTGCAAAATGCAAGTGTAAATTTTGAGTAATAACACTAGTTAGGGCGCTTGAACGCCCCCATGGGTTGTGCTAGGCTTCCCCTGAAGATAATTCAACTGGGGGTAACTTCCGATGGAGAGAGCAGCCGAGGCCATCCGGGAGCAGTTGATGGTCAATAACGAAGAATTCCAGAGGCTTTATCACGAGCACGCGCGATACGACGCGGAGCTCGAGGACTTATCCCACAGAAGGTACTTGAACGATCAGGAGCAAGCCGAGGAGATCCGGCTGAAAAAGCTGAAGCTGCGCACCAAAGACCAGATGGAGGCGCTGGTCCACCGGGCGCAGGGGGTTTAACGGGCTGATCCTCAGACTCGCGGACGGCTCTCCGGCCCAGGCGGCTGGGGAGAAAGGCGGAGTGTACGGTCTGCGCGGAGGCGGGCGCAGGGGCGGCTTTCAACAGGCTGCGGAAAAAGTCTTTCGAGAGTTGACGTAGCGCCGGCTTCCAGCCGGCAAGTCGCTTCAATTCGACGGAGGCCGGCAGGATGCCGGCGCTACGTTTCAACGGAGGCCGGCAAGATGCCGGCGCACCACCTGCGGAGGGGCGTCGCCGATCACCCATCAGCCCACCCTGACTGAAACGCTCGCCTGCCACGCACTCTCCGCCCCATATGCTCAAAGAAGGCTTTGGCTACGGGTTGCCCCTGCTCGTTGCGGGAGGCGGCTTGGTTTGGTTTCATTTATTCCTGCCCGGCATTCTGTTTCTTGGCGCCGCGCTCTTTGTCCTCAATTTTTTTCGAGATCCCGACCGGCAAATCCCCTCCGACCCGCGCGCGATTGTTTCTCCCGCGGACGGCCGAATCGTGCAGATTGTTGAAGAAGAAATCGACGGGCGAAAAATGGAGCGGGCGAGCATTTTCATGTCCCCGCTGAACGTTCACGTGAATCGCGCGCCCGTCGCCGGCGTCATCCGCCAGGTGCAGTACCGTCGCGGCGCTTTTCGGGCGGCGTTCAGGAACGCCGCCTCCGTGGAAAACGAGCAGAACCTCTTTTCGATCGAAGGTGAGCACGGAACCGTTTACGTGAAGCAAATTGCTGGCGCTCTGGCGCGGCGCATCGTATTCTGGAAGCGTCCCGGCGATGGTCTTGAACGCGGCGAGCGCGTGGGGCTTATCAAGTTCGGGTCGCGTGTGGATCTTTTTGCCGAGCCTGGCACGGAATGGCGCGTCAAAACTGGAGACCATGTTCAAGCCGGAAGCACCATCCTTGGATTCAGCCGGCCCCGATGACCGAGCCGTGAACCGCGCGCCGGTTCGCCGTGGCGTCTACATCCTTCCCAGTCTTTTTACCCTGGGCACGTTGATCTTTGGCTACGTGGCCATCCTCTTCACGCTGAAAGCGACGCAATTGCTGGCGGCAGGCGCGAGCGCGGGCGGCGTGGGCGCCGCCTTCGACACGGCTGCCAAGATGATCGGGTGGGCGATTTTGTCAGACGGGCTCGACGGTCGAATCGCCCGACTGACGAACGCCACCTCCGAATTCGGCCGCGAATTCGACTCCCTGGCGGATGTGATCGCTTTTGGAGTGGCGCCCGCGTTCCTGGCCTACGCGTGGGGCGTGCAGGCCATTGTGCCGTCTACCCATCCTCATCTTTTCGAGCTGATCGTGAAAGCAGGATGGCTGGTGGGCTTCGGCTTCCTGATTTGCGGCGCTGCACGGCTCGCCCGCTTCAATATTGATAAAGGCGCCAGCAAGGACCAGAAGTATTTCATTGGCCTTCCCATTCCTGCGGCGGCCGGCGTGGTGGCGGCCGTCGTGCATTGGACCAAGTCACCCATCACCGGCGAATTCTACAGCCTCGCGTGGCTTGCGGCCGTGGCGCTGGGCGCTTTCCTCATGATCAGCCGCGTGCGCTATTACAGCTTCAAAGGAATCGACCTGCGCAAGAAGCGTTCCTACCTGTTCATCATCGTCTTGGGCTTGATCGCCTGGGCCATTGTGGTGTATTCGGAGCTTGCTCTGCTGGTGCTCGCCACGGTTTATTCGCTTTCGGGACCCGCGCTGAAGCTGGTTGGCCGCTTCCACAGCCGCCCGCCCGCATCGCATCCGCGTGAATCGCCCGGCCGGGAGGTTCAGGTTACATGACGAACGGAGCTTTTCGCGTGGCGATGACCGGAGCGAACACCCTGCTCGGCAGGGAACTGTTGAGCGTTCTTAAAGAACGAACGTTTCCTCTGAGCCATGTGACGACGCTGGATGAAGATTTTTCAGAAGACGATGCGCCCATCCTCGATCTCTCTTCCGAACCCGTGCCGGTGATCGGGAAGAGCGAAGACGAAGGCGCCCGCTACGATTTTCTTTTTTGCGCGCAGGGACCGCGCAGCGCGAGGCGAAAAAACGGCAAGCCGACCGCAGCCGATCAGGCGCAAAACGGCGGGCTGGAATCGCTCAGCCGCTTTGTGATCCACGTTTCAGGCACGCCGTCCGCGGAGTCCGAGGCTGCATGGTGCGCGCCCTGGCTGGGAAAAGCCGGCGCCAGCGCGCCGGCGAAAGCGCGAGCCGGAGCTCGCATTTTCGCCTCACCGCATGCCGCGGCGCTCGCGCTTACCGCCGTGTTTTTGCCCCTGGCCACCGAGCCTGGCGTTCAACATGCCTCGGTGGTGATCTTCAGTCCCGCATCGGAGCTTGGCTCAGCCGCCATCGATGAGCTTCAGAAGCAGACGCTGAGCCTCCTGAATTTTGGCGAGGCGCCGCAGGAGTTTTTCGGTGGGCAAGCGGCTTTCAATCTCCTGCCTCGATTGAAGGGAAAAGCTTCAGCGCGCGCGCCCCGCACGGCGAGCCGTTTGCGCGAGGAAATCGAGCATCTTATTGACGGTCGCGTCCCCACGCCGGCCCTTCGCGTGCTGCACGCTCCCGTGTTCTATTCCACGGCCTTTTC
>JASHON010000020.1 GCA_030041095.1 Terriglobia bacterium | reverse complement strand
CAGAGCTCCCTGAATCCAGCCACCAGAACTGGGAGATTGATGTTTGCAGGTCTCAATCCGGGTGTTTATGAGCTTACCGTTCGGATCGCAACACTACTGCCGCGTATTCGGCGCGGCTTGCCAGATCCAATGGCCCTTTTGGGCCGCAACTTTTTGCTGCTCCATCTCAGAGTTGACCGGCAGCTTCACGTAATAATTGAAAATCTGCTTCAAGTCTGTGCTCTTGAGCGGATCGGCAGGCAGGCCGCAGGCTTTCGCGCCACTATCGAGGCGGCAAAACTCGCTGTCTGCGGCAAATTCGTAAATCTGGGAGGCGAGTTTTGCCAGTGGTTGCCTGGCGGATTCCAGATAGAGCGCGGCCCGGCGTTGACGGATGGCTTGCGGTGTGGTAGCGGGCGTCGTGCTCGCGGCAGCGTGGGCGAGGCATAACCCAGCGAAGATCAATGCAAGCGTGAGTAGGGTGAGCTTCAGTTTCCGTTGCACGGCAGCGCTCCTCGTTATTGATGCTGCTCGGCTCCCTGGCCAGCCGTCAGTGGAGCGGAACCAGGTTGGGGGGCGTTTGCAACGGGCACGGCCACCTTCAGCACCTGATCGGCGCTTTGAAGCAGGTCCTCTGCCTTTTGTTGCGCCATCGAATATTCCAGCTTGTCTTCAAGTTGCGCTTGGTCGGCTTGTGCGCGCTGGCTCGCCAGAACGAGAGCCGCGGAATGGTCGCGCGCTTCAGCCGCCACTTGATCCAGCCGCTTGGCATCCAACTCAAGTCCTTGAGCTTCTTGAAGGGCCTGTTGAGTTCTTTGTTGATCGCGCTGGATCGAGGCTTGGTTCTGGTTAAGCTCCGCGGTCAATTCTCTGACGGTTTGGGCATTCTGGCTGTTCTCCGGCAGCTTGGAAAGATTCTCGAGCGCCACCTGACGCTGCGGCAGAAGCGGCTTCAGTTCGCTCATTTCCGCATCGGCCGCGGAAGCCGTTTGCTTCCTCTGGTCCGCCAGGCTGCGCATTCGATCCGCGCTTGCGCCCAAATTCACCGCAAGCGTTGCATAGGCTTTGGAAAGCTCCTGGAAGGTGCTCATGCGGTCCTTTTGGCCTTCAATCTGGAGCTTTGTTTCTTCGATTTGCATGGCGCGCTGCTCGGCCGGGTGCGTAGCGAGCGCCGCCGCCAATTCTGCCCGGCGCGACGCGCGCTCGGCCTGGCGATTTTTGAAGTCTGCCTCAAGCTGCGCAATCTGAGCCTCCGCAGAGTTCTCCGTCACGGGCGCACCCTGCGAGGCCATCGATTCAGTTGGGTTCGCGGAAGAGGTCTGCCCTGATGGAGCTTTGACAACTCGATACACTGTTAGCCCCGAATCTGGTGTGCCGCCGGTCCCTTGATCCGAAACAGGCAGTTTCACGGGCTCCGGAGGGCGCGGATGGTTTTTTGAAATGTCTGCCTCATAAATCTCCGGAGTGGAGTCGCGAGGGATGACAGATGGTGCACTGCCTGCCGACGACTGCGGGATAGGATCAACAGTGGTTTGAGGAGGGTCACCAGCCTGGATCATGCCAGGACCTGCTGTCAGGACGCGCGCCTGGGGATCGGGCGCGGTTGCAGCAGCCGTTTGCCTGAAATGCCGCCAAGGCACGATCACACTCTGGCGGATGTTTGCCGTCGAATAAACAACCTGGGCCTGGGCCATTGCAGCCACGCAAAAACCGATGACTGGAAGAATGGCCAACTTTCCGCGTGCCATGGTTCATTCTCCTTCAGGTTCAACGAGCACGGCCTGCAGCTCAGGATCGCTCATGAGCGGGCTGGCGGCCCAATGCTTCGTCGTGGCCTTAAGCGCAATCACCAGATTCCTTGCAATCTCATCCTGAGCCTCCATCGGGAAGTCCAGCCGCTTTGAACCCGCATAAGCGACTTCAAAATCTCCAAGCGCCTGCTTGGGTCTTTCCAGTCTCCATTCACATAGCCCGCGCAGATAGGTGGCAAACACGCGGTCGGATTCCGACCGATTGCGAAGGTCGATCTTATCGAGGCGGCTCAGCACTTCCCGAGGCTCCTCGACGCCGTTCAGCATTGCGACCAAGTCCGCTGAAGGTGGCAGCGTAAGTCCCTGGCCCCACACAGCCCCCTCAGAAGGGTCTGCGGATGGCGGATCAGCCGGAGGGTCTCCGCCCTGAAAATATCCTGATTGCACCGCAGGATTCGCAAGGTGCACGGAGGCGGGACGAGCTAAAGTGAATTCGATAACCAAACCCGCCGGCAGCACCAAGTCCGGACCTCTACGTGCCAAGAACCAGATGCCCGCCGTTAAGAGGCCAGCACCTGCACCCACCGGCAAACCTAAAGGTCCGCCAACCAAAAACCCCGCACCGGCTCCCACCGTGATGGCCGAAGATTCGAAAGCCGCATCTTTAACCAGACCACGATGCCCGTGAAACGTTCCTTCATGTCCCGGCTTGGGTCCGCCTTCAATCCTCGTGGGATAGCCGTCAAGCGGAATCTCGGTGCCATCGGGAAGAACGACGGAATAAAGCCTCAGCCGGATTGCGGCTCGCCCTACCACATGGCCGGCCCGCTTGAATTCCGCCATCGCCATCTTAATGGTCGAGCCCGCAGGAATAGCCACTCGCCCATTCGAGGCGAGCACGTCCTGATCCAGCGTAGCCTCGAGAATCGGGCCAAAGTAATGGTTCTTGGTGCTCACCGTCTCGTCCAGCCGGACCGCAAGCTGCTCGCCGGGCTCAAGCGTTACGCGCTGGGCACGAGCTGCGCATGGACCCAGTACGGCGATCGCGGCTAAAACGCAAATTTCGGCGAGTACGGGCGGAAAAGCCCCAAACAAAATACGGCGAAATCCTGCGGAAGGTTTGTGTTCCATCGGGCGCACCTCGAATTGAATTGAGTAAAAGGAAGGTAAAGAAGCAACTGACAGGCCAAACCATGCGCGCCATGAGGCACAGGTAATGTCTTTCCCGGCAATCGATTGCTGGGTGCGAGAGCCATCTGAGCATCCGCTAATGGTCGTTTTGGGCCACGTTGGTGGATATCAACCATTGAGCCGGCCTCAGATATCGTCGCCGCAGGCGCCCAAGCGCCCCTCGCCCATTGCCTTATACCCCTTACATTACCTCTTTGCAACGGGCGAGGCAATCCGGGTGTTCTTCCGATGTGCGCCCCTTGAACGTGTACTTAGCAGCGGGCCAGCGCTATTGGTCAATAGGACTTACGGACTGGCGTCGGCAGGTCCGCGGCATTTCCATCTTGATCTTGGAGGGACTCCTATGGCGATTGCACGACAGGTTATCAGCTCGCTTTTGCGCGACGGCACGGACATGCTGGGAACCAAGAGCCTGGCCGTTAAAATTGCGGACGAAAGCATCGTTTCCGGTTCTTTACTCACCGTTGAAAGCAATCATTTCTGCGTTTTGAAGTCGCGTGGCGCGGTATTGAATGTTTATGAGACGGGGCAGTACGCGCTAACCACTCCTGATAAGCCCCTGCTCGGCTCCATCGCGCAAGGATTCTTCGGCGGCTCTTCACCTTGGCAATTCGAAGTGATCTACGTGAACCGGGCCAAGCTGCTGAGCAGCAACCAGGGAGTGGCCACCAGCGAGGAGATGGCCGAAATGGCGTACCAGGTGGATTACTACATTCACGTCGATACGAAGGAAGACGCATTGCAGCTCATCACGCATTTGCCCTTCAACGGCCATGTGATTGACACCAAGGAAGTGGCAGACTACGCGGGGCCGGCCATCGAGCAATCCATCAACCAGGTGGTTCAAGTTACGAAGATGGAAGACATCAACGAGCACATCAATGAAGTTCGCGAGTTGGTGAAAAGCCATCTTACCGATTTCCTCAAGACCTACGGCATCACGCTTAATGACCTGAAAGTTCTGATCCTGCCAAAAGACGAGCGCATGCGCGAGCTGATCTCATTGCAAGCCATAGGCCTCAGTCCCATGGAAGCGGTGCGATACTATCTCGCCTTGCGGATGGCTGAAAAAGGCCTTGTTTCCGCGCCTAACGCCGCCACCGGCCAGCCGTTCAACGTGGGTGGTCCTGCAACGGGATTCTATCCGGTGGGAGCGGAGACGGGATTGCCCGAACAGAAAGTTGGATAGACGTAATGCCGAGCCTCGCATTTTACGACGCCGGCCGCTTGCGGCAGATCGCCACGAATCTGTTCTACGGCTGGGGCTATAATTTTTATCGTCTTGAAAACCAGTTGCGCGCCGATGACCAGCTTGTGCGCAGCAAAGCTGCCGGCCTGCTCGGCATCGCCATGGCGAGCGTGACCACGGCTGAAACCGATTATCGCCGTGACTTCCTCCCTCCGCCAACCCGCCAGAAGCCTTTTCCCGACCCAGCCGCGGTCGCAGGCGCGCAAAACCTCGAGCGGCTAGCGCGGGCAATTGGCGCGCTCGAGGCCCTAATCCAGCAACAGCCTGTTCCGGAGAACGATCGCATGACGCAACGCTATCGCCAGGAGGCGCCGACGCTCAAGACGCTGACTCATTGGGATGAGCAGCTTGTGGGCCAGTGTGAGCTGTTGCGATTCATGGTGAAAGAGCAGAACGGCGCTTCAATCCTCAAGGATCTCCCGGAGCTTGAAAGCGGTTTGGACGCCATCCGAGGCACACTCCAAAGCCGAGAGGCCGTCCTTCTCGACCGTTCCTCGTAGACGGATTCCTTTTCACTGTTTCAGACTCCAACCCAAGCCACCAGGATGTTCAAGGCTCTCTGAAATTCATCGTCCCATCGCGCTTGCACGTCTGTCTGTAAAATCTATGTACACCCCGTTACGCTCTCAAACTCGACGCATCCAACTCTACGTGAACGGAAAGGTGCAAAGGAGAAAGGAGGAGATCATGAAAGCGCAAATGAATCTGGGTCAAGTTGGAACGATGGCTCGGAACCTGGTTGTGATTGGGGTGATGGCGGTCATGATGGCGGCGGCTGGCAGTGCGAGCGCTCAACCCCGCGCAACGCAGGCAAACGTGGACTACGAAACATGGCTGAATCAGCAAGTGCGGCATAGCCTTTTGACGCTGCCCTGGTACGGCGTGTTCGATAACCTCGGATACAAAGTGCAAGGCAATGAGGTCTTTTTGTACGGCCAGGTCGTGCAACCCGTAACCAAGTCTGACGCCGCGGGAGCCGTGAAACGTTTGGAAGGGGTCACCAAAGTTGTGAATAACATCAAGGTGTTGCCGCTTTCGCTCATCGACAACCACATTCGATTGGCAGAGTATCGAGCCATCTTTTCGGAGCCTGCCCTTTCGCGTTATGCGATGGGCGTCGTTCCATCAATTCACATTATTGTGGATAACGGCCACGTCACACTTGAGGGCGTAGTGGACAATGCAGCCGATCGGAATATCGCCACGATCCGCGCCCAGGGTGTCCCAGATGTTTTCTCCGTTACCAACCATCTCCGCATCGCATAAGCCCTCCTCTTTAGCCTGCCTATGCCAGCCCATCCGGCGGCCCGCTTACCAACGGTCCCGCCGGTGGGCCTGGCCCGCCAAACAAGCCACAATCGAAAGCATCGACTGCACTGGCCTTGCCCACTCCGCCGGCATATAGTGAATGATTGCGGCGGAACGCGGGCGCGTGGCGGAGGCTCAAACCTTGTTGGAACGACTGCAAAAGATCATTTCGGAAGCGGGCCTTGCTTCCCGGCGCAAGGCGGAGGAGTTGATCCGCCAAGGTCGAGTGTCCGTGAACGGCGTCACGGTGACCGAATTGGGGACCAAGGCGAATCCGGACCGTGACCGCATCGTCGTGGCCGGCAGGAACGTTCCGCGCGCCGGGCCGCGCCTGACGGTGATGCTTCATAAGCCCGTCGGCTGCGTTTCAACGCTCCACGATCCGGAGGGCAGGCTCACGGTGGCATCGCTTCTTCGCCGCTCCGGCCTTAAGGCGCGTCTCTATCCCGTAGGCCGCCTGGATTATTATTCCTCCGGCTTGCTTTTGATGACCAATGACGGAGAACTTGCCAATTTCCTGATGTCTCGCGCGTCGGCTGTTCCGCGCGTCTACCAGGTGAAACTGGATTCTGCGCTCGAGACCGCTGAGCGCAAACGGCTTGAATCCGGAATCGTGCTGGATGGGCGCAAGACTGAGCCGGTGCGCATCCGGCCCCTTGGTGCGCTCTCTGAGCGCAAGAAGCCTTGGTATGAAATCACGCTGGTGGAAGGCCGCTATCATCAGGTGCGGCGAATGTTTGAACGTAGGGGCAGGCAAGTGATAAAGTTGAAGCGCGTACGGCTCGCCTTTTTGTCAATCGAACGGCTCGCGCCAGGCGAATGGCGCCGCCTGGCACCGCTCGAAGTGAAGCGGCTTAAAGAACCTCATGCGTAAATCCATCATTCAGGAATTGCTGCCTGCCTGGGCGAGCCGTCTCACTCCTTACGTCACCGGTAAGCCTGTCGAGGAAGTGGAGCGCGAGCTGGGCCGGCCCACACGCAAGCTTGCCTCCAATGAAAACCCTCTCGGACCGTCGCCTCGCGTTTACGAAGCCCTCGAAAGGACCTTGGCTCGTTCGCATCTTTACCCGGATTCGGCCGGCTACGACCTCCGCCTCAAGCTCGCCGCCTTTCACGGGATTGATATGGATCAGATCATCCTCGGAGCAGGATCCACAGAGATCATCCATCTGGTTGCGCGAACGTTCCTTTCCGCCGAAGACGAAGGAATCACTGCGGAATCCACCTTCCACGTTTACCGGCTGGCCATCGAAGAATCTGGAGCCGCTCTACAGCTTGCGCCGCTGCGCGATATGGCCGTCAACCTCACCGCCATCCGTCACGCCGTCACGCCGCGCGCTAAGGTCATCTACCTTGCCAATCCCAATAACCCGACGGGCAGCATGTTCACGGCGCAGGAATTCTTGCGTTTTCTGAACGCACTGCCGCCCCGGGTTCTCGTGGTGCTGGATGAAGCGTATTACGATTACGTCCTGGCGGATGGATATGCCCACCCGCTCAACGAGCTGCTCTCTCGCGAAAACGTTCTGCTTCTGCGGTCGTTCTCGAAGGTCTACGGGCTGGCAGGGTTGCGAATGGGTTATGGGATGGGGCATCGTGAGCTGATTGAAGCCCTGAACCGGATTCGCCTGCCCTTCAATACATCCCGGCCGGCGCAGGCTGCTGCGCTCGCGGCGCTTGAGGATCGGGAACACGTGGCGCGGTCGGTAGAAACGAATAAGCGTGAGCTGCGCTTTGTTACGGACGAGCTGAGCCTGCTTGGCATCCGCTTCACCCCGTCCGTCGCTAATTTCATCCTTATTGACACAGCTCGCGATTGCGAGCATGATTTTCTGAGATTGCTCGAAGAAGGGGTCATTGTCCGGCCGATGAAGCTTTACGGATTTCCAAGTTCGATACGCGTGACCATCGGCACGCACGAAGACAACGAAATCTTCCTCGAAGCATTGAAGCGAACGCTCGCAGCGCCTGCGAAGGCCGGGGAGCTAGAATGGATTCCCCATCGTTAATTCGACAGCAACCGGGCGAAATGCCCGCCTTGCGCGACCGCATTTCAGAGGTCCTGCTCGATTATCACGTCCTGGCCGTGGTCGGGCTCTCGCCCAAGCCCTCGCGGCCGAGCTACGGTGTGGCGGCCTACATGAAGTCCCGCGGCTATCGCGTTATCCCCGTTAACCCCAACTCCCAGTCCGTTTTGAATGAGACTTGTTATCCCACTCTCGATGAAGTTCCCGACCGAGTTGAAGTGGTGGTTATTTTCCGCAAGCCGGAACACGTCCCGAGCGTGATTGAAAGCGCCATCCGAAAGCAGGTCCACGTTGTTTGGATGCAGGAAGGCATCGAGCATCCGGAAGCGGCGGAGCGGGCGCGGAAGGCCGGGATTGAGGTCATTCAGGATCGCTGCATTTTGAAAGAACACGCCAAGCGGTTTGTCACGGAAGGCATCTGAATCCCCGTTGCAATTACTTCGTCAGGTAATAGTAAAGTGTCGGCGTCACCACGAGCGAAAGCGCGATGGCAATCAAGATGCCGCCGATCACGGCGATAGCGAGCGGCTGTAGCATCTGCGATCCGGCGCCGACGGCGAGCGCCAACGGAAGGAAGCCAAGCGCGGCGGCGAGGGCCGTCATGACGATGGGACGCAGCCGGCGGCGGCCCGCTTGCACGATGGCTTCCTTGGCGTCAAAGCCGGCGGCGCGGAATTTGCCGTCCGCATCCAGAATCAGGATGCCGTTCTTGGCCACGATCCCGATGACCATGATCAGGCCCATAAACGATGACAAGTTCAAGTTCTGCCCGGTGATGAGCAGGGCGAACAGGACTCCGGCGGTCGAGAGCACGGCGGAAACCAGAATGGCGATGGGGGCGGAAAAGCTCTTGAACTCGAAGAGGAGGACCAGGAAGACAAAGATTACGGCCAGGAAGAGGACAAGCTTGAGGTCATGGAAAGATTTCTGCTGCGTCGCGTAGAGACCGCCGTAAGCCACACGGATCGAAGATGGAAGATGCAGGCCGGCCACCGCTCGCTTGACGGCGGCGATGCCGTGGCCCAGATCCAAACCTTCCAGGCGAGCGGATACAGCCACGTATCGCTGCTCATGGTCCTGCAAGATCTCCGTCTGGCCGGGAAGCTCCGTCATGGAAGCGAGTGTGCCCAAGCTGGCCAATTGCCCCGTCGGACCGACGAGCAACATATCGTTCATCGCGCTCACGGATGACCGATCCGCTTTTGGAAAGCGGATGCGCAGCGTGTAGGGACGGTCATTCACGACCACCGGCTGGGAGGCAGGAACGCCGTCCAGCATGGCGTCCACATC
This sequence comes from Terriglobia bacterium, assembly GCA_030041095.1. Taxonomy (GTDB): domain Bacteria; phylum Acidobacteriota; class Terriglobia; order UBA7540; family UBA7540; genus JASHON01. The sequence continues at coordinate 7,142 of JASHON010000020.1, read as the reverse complement.
CGTCACCACGTCCTGTGGTGTAAAACCTGCCTGCGCAGCCTTCGCCAAATTGACGTCGTAAACGATGGCGGGACCGCTCGTCGTAGAGTCAACGCCGTTATCGACATCCACCACAGGATACTTATTTCCCACCTTGATCTTCCCGATCGCATCGGCCACTTTGTACGCCCATGTATCCAGCAGCTTCCCGTCCGGCGAGAAGAGCTCAATGAAAATGGGCTGCGGAGCGCCAGTAAGATCGCCGATCATATCCCCGAGCTTTTGGTGCAAGTCCACTTCGACGGCCGGGACCTGTTGGCTGATTTTAGGGCGCAACGCGTTCATGATGGCCCAAACATCCCGATGGCGGTTGGTCTTGAGCTTCACGGAAATATCGCCGATATTCGCTTCCGTCACGGCCGCCAGCCCCAACTGCAGTCCCGTGCGCCGGGACGTGTTGGCCACTTCAGGCGCCGAGTGAATGATCTTCAGGATTTGTTGGACCATTCGATTCGATTCCGCCAATGAAGCGCCTGGCGGCGTGACATAATCCACAATGAAATCGCCTTCGTCCATTTTCGGCAGAAGATCGAAACCCATGATGCGATATGAAAAAACGGAAACGGCGATGAGAACTACAGCCAGAATCGGCAGCAGCCACACTCGCTCCAGCGCGCGGCGAAACCAGCGGTCGTAATAGCGGATGATCCGGCCGAGGGTTTTGCCCATCGACTGCTCCTCAAGTTCCATCATGTGCCGAAGGTCAGCCTGCTCTGGCGCGAGTTGTTCAACAGGAGATTCCGTGGCTAACGATCCGGCGGAGCGGCCCTCGGGGGCGGGGCCGGTTTGGAGCGGGCTGGAAGCCTGCCCTCCCGGCTCGTGGTGGCGCAGCAGGTAAAGACAAAGGTTCGGAGTCCATGTGAGGGCCAGCGTAAGAGATGCGAGCAGGGCCACGCCTACCGTAACGGCGAGGGCCCGAAAGAAAACGCCAGTGAGCCCCGTGATGGCAATGAGAGGCACAAAGACGACGATGGGCGTGAGCGTTGAGCCGATCAGGGGCACGGTCAGCTCCTTGAGCGAATGCGCGACCGCCTGAAAACGGTTTTCGCCCGCTTCGCGCCGCAGAACCGTATTTTCCACAACCACGATGGCATCGTCAATAATCAGCCCGACCGCGGCCGCCAAGCCGCCGAGCGACATCAGGTTGAAGCTTTCGCCCAACGCTTTGAGCACGATGAATGTGAGGAGAATGCTGATGGGGATCACCATGCCGGCAATAAACGATGAGCCCCAGTCCCTCAGGAACAGCACCAGCACCGCGGAAGCGAGGATAATGCCAATCAGTATCGCGTCCCGCACACTCTTGATCGACTCGCCCACGAGCCAGGATTGATCGTAAAAATTGCTGACGTGAACTCCCGAGGGTAGCGTCCTTTCGATCTTCTGCATCTCCCCCTTGACTTCGGCTGCGACGCTCATCGTATTGCTTGCGCGCTGCCGGTTAATGTTAACGAGCACGGCGGGCTGCTGGTTTGCCGTCACGATGGTATAGTTCGGCGCGGTTCCCATGGAGACTTTGGCCAGGTTACGCATGTCGATGGGATCGCCGCCGGGCGTCTTCTTGACGAAGATATTGCCGATTTGGGACAGGTCGTGCGCCTGCGCGGTCACAAGGTCCAGGTAGAGCATATGATCGTGAGGGATCAGGCCTGGCGATGCGATCAGGTTCGAGCGGTCCACTGCGTTCAGCAAGTCCTCAACTGTCACATGCGTCACGAGCATCGTGGCCGGATCCGGCGTGACGTGAAACTCGGGCACCTGCATGGCCTGGATAAGGATGCTTCCCACGCCCGGCAGGCTGTTCAGGCGTGGCTCGATCTCGTACGTGGCCAGTTGCCACAACTCGGTCTGCGGGACGGTCTTCGACGTCAGCCCGTAACCCAGCATGGGGAAGCTGGAAAACTCCAGGCGATTGGTCTCGATCCTGGCGGTCGGCGGCAGATCCGGGCGAATCCGCGCGATGGCGGCGTTCACGCGCTGAAGCGTCTGAAACATGTTGACGCGCCAGTTGAAGAACAGATCGATTTCCGCCGATCCGCGGCTGGTGGTGGATGTCACATCCTGAATGCCTAAAACGCCCTCGACCGCTTCTTCCATGGGCCGCGTAATGCTGACGAGCATCTGATCGATGGGCATGACGCCGTTATCGACACCGATGATGATGCGCGGAAAATTCGTAGTGGGAAAAACCGCGATGGGGATAGTGAAACCCAGGTAGGCGCCGACCAGCGCCAAAGCCACGATGAGGAAAATGATCGGCTTGGTCTCGCGGGCGAACCAGTAGGAAGCTGCTTCGTCTTTTTGCGTTTGGGGTACTGGAGGAAGATCGGATGTGGGATTTGTGGGCTCGTTCGGCATGCCAGCATACAACGGTATAATGCATCGCCAATAAACCGCAAGAGAGCTGTCAGGGATTCAGGGATCAGCGGTCAGACATCAGCAGGCACTTCGCCTCCGCCGGCACGCACGTCCACGGCTTCTGAAGCGGGCCGTAGTTTGCTGCCGGTTGCACGCGAAAATAGCGAGCTTTCCTTCACGCTCAGCGCTTCCTCTGAAAGCTGCTTCACAGGCTGCGGAAAAAATTCTTTCGGGAGTTGACGTAGCGCCGGCTTCCAGCCGGCAACTCTCTTCAATTCAACGGAGGCCGGCAAGATGCCGGCGCACCATTCGCCGCGGCGCCGAGTTTTTCCGGATCCTGTTCAGCCGGAGCGTGATGCCCTAGCCATGCTCCAGGCTGCGCCGTCTTGTCAAGCGAACCGTTCAAGTTGACGGAACTTTTTTGCAGACGCTAGAATTGTAGATCAAACTATTACACTCGAGGAACGCACCGTATGAACGCAAATGACCTTCGGCCGGGAATGGTGATCAAGCACAACAACGAGCTGTTCTCTATTTTCAAGGCTGAACACCGCACACCCGGCAACCTGCGCGCCTTCGTCCAGGCTCGGATGAGGAACTTACGCAGCGGCGCCATGATGGATCATCGGTTCCGGTCTGAAGACCAGGTGGAGCGCGCCGTCATCGACGAATTTGACATTCAGTACCTTTACTCCGACGGAGATTCCTATCACTTCATGAATACCGATACGTTCGACCAACTCCATTTCGCGAAGGACGTGATCGGCGACCGCGCGCAATATCTCGTCCCCGACGTAACGCTGAAAGTGGCCATGTATGAGGGCCAGCCCATCGATGTGGTTCTGCCTCCAACTGTCGACCTGAAAGTTGTCGAGACCGAGCCGGGAATTAAAGGCGGCTCCGCCACGAACGTCGGCAAACCCGCGAAGCTCGAAACCGGTCTGACCGTTCAGGTTCCTCCCTTTATCTCCGAAGGCGAAACCATCCGCGTGGACACTGCTCTGGGAGCTTACCAGGAAAGAGTGAAATAGCCTGCCAGTTCACTCAGGATAAAGAAGGGCGTAGGAAGCAGTGCTTGCCTCGTCCATATACTCTTTATATAATACCCATTGTATATAATGAGGTCCTCGGATCAGCTTCAGCTTTGGCTTTCCTGGATTATCAAAATCCGCTTTGTCATTATCACCTTTGTTTTTACCATCGAATTCGCCTTGCGGATGTTGGCGAGCGGCCCGGCGAACGAAGTCGAGCTGAAGAACTTCGGGATGGCCATCATCTTGTGGTATGTGCTCGGGCTCTTTTATCTTGTGCACAGCCAGCTCAGCCGCGACTACGTCGTGCAAGCCTACGTTCAAATTTGCGGCGACGTGATCATCATTACCGCCGTCGTGCACCTCACCGGCAACTTAGAGAGCAATTTCGTTTCTCTCTACTTCCTTGCCGTCATCATGGCAAGCATCGTGTTGCCGCGATCGCGGGCCTTCCTCGTGGCCGCCTTCTGCAGCCTGAGTATGGGTACCACATTCGGGCTCGCATACTTGCCGGAACTGGAGCCGGCGCTGGCAGCGCACCTTGCTTTTCTTGAGCGCTGGATCGCGCCCGCTCAGGCTGACTTGTCCGTCGGGACGTTTGAAAACAAGATGCTGGTAAGCTTTTTTGGCATATTCGCCGTTGCCTACCTCACGAGCGCTCTGTCCGAGCGATTGCGCGAGGCTCGGAAGGAATTGCACGTAAAGGTTGGTGAAGTTGCCAGTCTCCAGGCTCTCACAGCTCATATCATTGAGAGCATGCGCGGCGGCCTCATCACAACCGACCTCGACGGAAGCATCCTGGTGGTGAATCCAGCCGGAGCGGCGCTGCTGGGCCGTCACGCTGACGATCTGAAGGGAAAGCCGGTCGGCTCCCTCTTCGACGTGGCTGTTGAGCCCGGCTATTCATCCTCTCCCACATCACCGGCATTCGCCAGGCGTGAAATCTCTTACGCCTGCCCCAATGGCCGGGAAAGAGTATTGGGAATCTCTGCCGCGCCGTTGAACGTTCCGGAGCGTGGTGTGGTGGGTTACATTCACACTTTTCAGGACCTGACCGAGCAAAAGAAGAAGCAAGTGGAGGAGCGGTTCAAGGACCGCATGGCGACGCTCGGACGCATGGCTGCCGGGATCGCGCACGAAATTCGGAACCCGCTCAGCTCCATTTGCGGTTCCGTAAAGCTGCTGGAAGAAATTACCACTTTGAACGAGGATCAGGCCAAGCTGATTGACATTGTGAGCCGAGAGTCCGCGCGCCTGGACAAGCTGGTTTCTGATTTTCTCGTCTACTCGCGTGACCAGGTCTTTCACTTTCGACCAGTTGACTTGGTGGGGTTATTGGACGAAACTCTCCTGCTGCTCGAGCACCATCCGCTCTTCACCCCGGCCTTTCAGGTGACGCGAGTGTTCCCTCCTCCGCCCATCGTGGCCAGCGTTGATACGGATAAAATTCGCCAGGTTTTCTGGAACGTCTGCAATAATTCGCTGCGCGCCATGCCGAACGGGGGAAGGCTGACGGCGGAGATTCGGGACCAGATTCCGGACCGGGTCAGTGTGATTCTTTCGGATACTGGCATGGGGCTGACGGCCTCGCAGTTGGAACGGGTTTTCGAGCCGTTTCACGCGCGGTTCAAGGATGGCACAGGGCTTGGACTCGCGATCAGCTATCAGATTGTGAAGTCGCACGGCGGTGAAATCCGCGTCAACTCGAAGCCCGGAGAAGGCGCGAGTTTTGCGATCGATCTCCCGCGCCGGCAGCAGCAAGCGGCGGCTGGGGGTTAGCGATTGAGGATAGGGCAACGGCAGCCCAGCCTTGGGGGGACTGGAGCTTAGCGGTTGGAAATTCGGGTTGGGAAGATGCTCGTCAATTCCCACCTCCCCAAGAAGTAATGCCCAAATTCTGAGCTCAATATGGGTCGACTGCTCATTATCGATGACGAACAATCGCTTTGCCAGCTTCTGGAGATTGCTTTCCGGCGAGAGGGCCACGAGGTGGAAACGGTCTCCGATGGCGAGCTGGCCAAGCAAAAGATCGAGACACGCATCTACGACGTGATTGTTTCAGACATTCGAATGCCGAGGGTGACAGGCGTTGATTTGCTCGAGCATGCCAAGAAAACTCGCAGCCCTGCCCTTTTCGTCCTCATCACCGCTGTGCCCGAGGTTTCCACTGCTGTGGATGCGCTTAACCTCGGCGCCTACCGATACGTAATCAAAACCAACCAACTGGTCCAGGAATTGAAAGTGGTTATCGATCGGGCATTGGAAGAAATCGCGCTGCGCGAGGAAAACACGCGTTTGCGGCGAGAGCTGTTGCGTGTTTTCGCGAAGGACAGCATCATCGGGCAGGGCCTCTGGAGGCAGAATCTGCTCGAAACCATTCGCTCCGTCGGACCTACGCAAAGCACGGCGCTCATCACCGGAGAGAGCGGAACCGGCAAGGAGTTGGTGGCTCGCGCTTTGCATGAATCCAGCTTGAGGCGGGATAAGCCCTATGCAGCAATCAACTGTGGAGCGCTTCCTGAAACCCTCCTCGAAAGCGAGCTCTTTGGATACACGCGCGGCGCGTTTACGGGCGCCGATGCCAATCGCAAGGGTATTCTCGAATCCGCCGATGGCGGCACGCTGGTGCTGGATGAGATTGGAGAGATGAGCAGCAACATGCAGGTGAAACTGCTCCGAGTGCTTCAGGAGCGAAAGGTGCGGCCGCTCGGTGGAAGCGCCGACGTCGCCGTAGACATCCGGCTGATTGCCATGACCAACCGCGACCTCAAAGCGCTGGTGGCTGAGGGCAGCTTTCGCGAGGATTTATACTACCGCGTCAGCGTCATTCCCATCCATGTTCCACCTTTAAGAGAACGGAAAGAGGATATTGAACCGCTCGCACGGCATTTTCTCCGCAGGTTTTCCCTCGAGATGGCAAAGGGCGTCAACGACCTTGATTCAGCCGCGCTGGCGCGGTTGGAAGGACACCTGTGGCCCGGAAACGTTCGCGAGCTTGAAAACGTCCTCGAGCGCGCCGTCGCCTTTATCGGTCCGGAAGAGCGCGTGCTGCGCGCGGAGCACCTACCCGAATCCATAGGCGCTCCGAAACCCATCTCGTCCAATGGCACGAAGATGCCCGACGAAGGTGTCGATTTTGAGGCTCGAATCGCCGAGCTCGAAAAGGGCTATCTGCTGGATGCCTTGCGGGCCTCGAACGGCGTGGGCACGCGCGCCGCCGAACTTCTGCGAATTCCTTACCGTTCGTTCAGACATTATCGAAAAAAATACGGCGTATAATGCGGCGATGTTCGTGGCGAGTCTATAATATTTAGGCGGATCGTATATCGCCCTTCCTGCGATGGGTACGACGATGTTGGCTGTGTCTTGATTTTGCGGACGAAGATTATGCCCGGTTCCTCTGCATCACGTCGAAGCACCTTGAGGACGACCCTTGCGGGGGCAGCCGTCCAGTTAATCTTGCTCTCGATAGCGGTACTCGCCGCCAGCGCGCAGGGCCAGCCAGCGGCGAACCTTGTTCCCGTCATGACGGGCCGGTATCATTTTCTCGCGCCACCCAATGAGTTGGCCATCCTCCAGGAAGAGACCATGCTCAAGGGTTTTATCGACGTTGCGCAGGGCCCGAACGAATCGCAAGCCTTCTTAAGCTATCCCATCACCATCGGCTCTCGCCACGGCAATCAGGTGGAGTTTCGCACGCGAACGATTCATGAG
>JASHON010000174.1 GCA_030041095.1 Terriglobia bacterium | reverse complement strand
CGGAAATCCAGGATCTGCCCGCCGGCTCTCACGTGGTGCGCATCTGGATTCCAGTGGCGCAATCGAACGCACACCAGGTTGTGACGCTTGTCAGGGTCAACGGCCCGGCGCCAGACCACCTCGAGGGCGAGCGTGAATACAAAGACCGGATGCTTTATGCAGAAATCCGGAATCCTCGTGTCTCTGAAGCCGATTTCACCCTGACGTACCGGGTCAAGCGGAACGAGTATTCCAAGGGCGATTTGAGGCAACTGCTTCGCTACAACAGTGACCCGCAGGATTATTCTGCCTCGATCCGGCGCTATCTCGAGCCCAACCGGCTGATCCCTGTTACCGGGATGATCAAGGACCTGGCCAATACGATCACCGCGGGAAAACAAGGGCCTGTCGAAAAGGCCCACGCTATCTATAACTACCTCTTCCATACATTTCGTTATGACAAATCCGGAAGGGGCTGGGGACGTGGAGACGCGGTATGGGCGTGCGATGCGAAACATGGCAATTGCACGGATTTCCACTCGGCGTTCATCGCCATGATGCGCGCGGAGGGCATTCCTGCGCGCTTCGTGATCGGATTTCCTCTGCCGGACCATCTAACAGACGGAAAGATTCCGGGTTACCACTGTTGGGCGGAGTTTTACGTTGCTCAGACCGGCTGGGTGCCCGTGGATATTTCCGAAGCGTGGCTGGATCCGCGAAAATACGCCTATTTCTTTGGAACCGTCGATGACAATCGCGTGCGTTTCTCAGCAGGCCGCGATATCACGCTTTCTCCCAGGCAAGCCGGACCGCCGCTCAACTACTTTGTTTATCCTTATGTGGAAATCGATGGAAAGCCTGGCGGAAGGGTGGTTAATGATTTCAGCTTTCAAGACCTCAACAGCCACCCAAGCTGATGCCGGAGTTGGCTTCGGGGCGAGACATCATCTATTCTGAATATCGTGTTCCGAAAAGTCCTCGTGGCGAACCGGGGAGAAATTGCGGTGCGCGTGATGCGCGCGCTGCGCGAGATGGGCATCCGGCCCGTCGCCGTTTATTCAGAGGCTGACCGGAAGGCTCTGCACGTTCGCCACGCGGAGGAAGCCTACGCCATCGGCCCGGCGCCAGCGGTCGAGAGTTATCTCTCCATCGAGCGGATCCTGGACGCTGCGCAGAAGGCCGGCGCCGACGCCATCCATCCTGGATACGGTTTTCTTTCTGAAAACCCGGACTTTGCCCGTGCCTGTCAATCCGCCGGATTCGTGTTCATCGGTCCTTCGCCACGGGCGATGGAGTTGATAGGGTCGAAGACGGCGGCCCGCCGCGTGGCGAGCGATGCCGGAGTGCCTGTCGTTCCCGGGATCGATCGGCCTCTCGGAAGTGTGGACGAGGCCAAACGGACAGCCCGTGAGCTCGGTTTCCCCGTGATGCTCAAGGCGGCAGCCGGCGGCGGCGGAAAGGGGCTTCGGCTCGTCCGAAGCGAAGAGGAAATCGAATCCGCCTTTCGCACCGCCCGCTCCGAGGCCCAGAACGCCTTCAACGATCCGGCGCTGTACCTGGAAAAAGCCGTGGAGCAGCCGCGGCACATTGAGATTCAGGTGCTGGGTGACGCACAAGGCCACATGATCCATCTTGGTGAGCGCGAATGCTCCCTGCAGCGCCGGCACCAGAAAGTAATGGAAGAAGCTCCTTCCGCCTTTCTGAATGACGCCACCCGCCAGAGGCTCGGCTCGCTCGCAGTCCGCCTCGCTCAGGCGGCCGGCTACACCAACGCCGGCACCGTTGAGTTTCTCGCGGATCGCAAAGGCAGTTTCTATTTCCTCGAGATGAACGCGCGTTTGCAAGTTGAGCATCCGGTTACGGAGCTTGTTCTGGGCGTTGACCTCGTCAAGGCGCAGATCGGGATTGCGCAAGGCGAGCGGCTCACGCTGACTCAGGAAAACATCCGGCCGCGCGGTTGGGCGATGGAATGCCGCATTTATGCCGAAGACCCCGACCACGATTTCCTGCCATGCCCTGGTCTGATCCGACGTCTGAACGTGCCCGACGGTCCCGGCGTGCGCAACGACAGCGGTGTATTCGAAGGTTGGACCGTCCCGCTTGACTACGATCCACTCCTGGCCAAACTTGTGGTCTGGGGCAGGGACCGTGAGGAAGCCCGGATGCGCATGCAGCGAGCGCTGGGGGAATACGAGATTGGAGGCATCGTCACCAATCTTTCTTTCTTCCGGCGCGTTCTCGACCATCCCGCTTTTTCCTCCGGGGAATTCGATACGGGGTTCATCGATCGCCTGCTCGCCGAAGGTCCGGCGAAAGAGAACGGAACGCTCAAGGAGGCGGAGCGCGCGGCCGTGGTTGCGGCAGCTATTGAAAAGGCGCGAACCGCGCATCAGGCATTCGCCTCACTTTCGGGGCCGCCTGCAAGCGCGTGGAAGGCGGCGGGAAGGCACGCGCTGATGAATAACCGTCCCGGAACCGGCGGTTAGGGTCGGAGCTCAGGAACTGTCGAGATGAAATGGACTGTAGAAGTGCGCTCCGGCTCGGAAGCGGCGGAGCGCTCGTTCGAGATGCGCAACTCCTCCAACGGCGCCAAGGACTCCGGTCTGTTGGAGGCCGTTCTTGACGGCGAAGCTCTACAAGTGGACTGGGCCACCGTCGCACCGGGTGTTTACTCTCTTCTATTCTCCGGGCGCTCCTACGAAGTGCGCGTTGAGCAAGAACCAGGAAGCCGCGAATCCTGCTACACCGTTTCTATCGCGGGACGGCTCTTTCATGTGGCGTTGGCCGATGCGGCAAGCCGCCGGCGCGATACGGCCGGAGGCGTTCATCACGGCCCGGAGGAGGTCCTGGCGCCGATGCCGGGCCGCATCGTGAAGATCCTGGCAGCGCAAGGGAAACAGGTGGCGCGCGGCGAAGGCCTCATCGTGATTGAAGCGATGAAGATGCAGAACGAAATCCGCGCCGGGCGCGCGGGCAGGGTGGAGAAGCTCTACGTGAGGGAAGGGGAGGGGGTGGAGTCCGGCTCGCGTCTGTTGCGGCTTGGATAAAGGAGCCAGGCAAGCACAAGCACGGCCATTGCCAAAAGCGCAATGCCGCTCCAGCGGTAGGTGGCTACGGGCTGAGAAAGTAACATCAAAACCTGGCCCACGATATACGAACAGAAGATGGCGGTAAAGTACGCCAGAGGGTTATTGCGAAAGAACGCTAAGACAATCAGAACAGTGATGGCAAGCGGAATAAAACGAATGACCCAATCTGCGCCATATTCAGCCGGAGAGTGCGCGCCATCCGGCCCGAGCCCGGCCAAAACCAAGGCACACCCCAGCCAGAACCACCACGTCCGTTTCATCCATCCTAAGCTGATCCCATAAATGCAGATTCCGGCGACCACGCTGCCGATGGTTGCGTATAAGAGCGCGCCGGTAATCCCATCCAGTGCGGGAGAGAACGCGCCGAGTTGCCCCGGAGGCGCGGCGAATCCTGGCGTCACGTACCGGTGAAGATGGTTCGCCAGGAGACCGAGCAGCCGTGACAGACCCGGATGCAGCGCAACGACGATGGCGGCACAGATGGCAGCATCGCGCTTCCATACGCTTCGCGAAGCTCTCCGGAAAATGCCCCAAGCTTCGGGATAAAGAGAAGTGACCAGAGCCGTCAAGCACCATATCGCCGCCGCAGCCGCGATGCCAATAAAGATGTAACTCACGGCCACCTGGACAAAGAAATCCTCTAGCGAAATCGATGTGTTGTACGCTTGCTCAAGAAGAGGAATGCTGTTCAGCGCGAACAGAATGAGCAGGCACAAGAGTGCCAGCGTGACCTTCAGCGACGGCCACCAGCGAAGGGCGCCGGCCCGGACCCGGACGACAAACAGCCACACGACGCCAGCCACAATGCCGGCGCCCAAAACAAACTCCAGGCCCAGAAGGATGGAATTCGCCAGGCCACGTGAGCTTTGCTCGCGTAGCCACTGCTCAGGCAGCTTGAAAGCGCGGGCAAAGCCAATCACTCGATCCCCCGCAATATCCACTTCGAGCCGGTAGTGCGCCCGATCAACGTTCCGTGGGTCACCGGGCTTAGCCTGCCAGATGAGCAGATAATCTTCCCGTGACTTGCGCTTGATGGCTTGCGACGCTTGAAGGACAAAGCCGGCCAGGGGGTATCCGTGTTCCTTGACCGCCTGTTCTCCCAAGGCGAGGGCTTGTTGTGGAGTGAGCGTCGCGCCGGGAGCGTCTTCATTGAGCAACTCTCGATATCCGAAAACTTTTCCGTTCACCGCATTGACAAACACCAGCCGCTCCCCCTGGTGCAAAGGCCGGAAAAACCTCACTTCCCACAGCCAGAACTGCGTCGATTGATCCAGGACTTGTCCCACTCTTCTTACTGGCAAACGTTCGGACATGTATTCCACAGCCAACGGGTCCATGTTGAGATCCAGCCATGCGCTTGTGTGGTAAGCTGCGACGTTTATGTGGCGCTGGTTGAGGTAAGCTCTTGCCTCCTGGACCGCCTGGCTTCGCGTGATCCCGACGCGCAGTCCCTCGCCCAGATGATAAACTTTCACGAACCAAAGCCCCACTGAAGCGGCCACCACAGCAGCGGCAAGCCAGATTTTCTTCCGGGAAAGCGCCTGATAGCGAGGCAGTGACCCAGCCTCGGCCGCTATTTCGGCCTGCGGCAGGCGCCGAACCCCCACACTCTCGTTAGTGAGGCCAGCTTCATCGCTGAAGGAGCCTTTCGCGAGATAGGCGAAAAGTGCGGTGCCTAGCGGAACCAGCATGATGCCGGCAGCAAAGCCGCCGGTAATCACATAATAGGAATTAGGCGAACGAAGAAGAAGAAACGCCGTGTAGAGAGCGTCCACTGAATAATGCCAGATCATCGTACAGAGGATGCCGAACCGCAGCATAATAAGGCCAACAACGATTCCTCCCAGACCCACTTCCACCCCACGAATGAAGAACGGTTGATTGGGATAAGCGGAGTGCAAAAAACCCCAATTGAACGCCGCGAGCGCCAGCGCCAGCGGCCAGGAGTGCGTCAGCTTCCTGAGAAACGGGATGGCGAACGCCCGGAACTGCAGTTCTTCATTCACGGCCGGGAAGAAGCCAATGAAAAGCACGGCAGCCCAGGGAATGCGGGTATTCAGCATGTTGGAAAACGGAAGGTCTGAAGGCGCCCAGGCGCCCAGGCGGTTGGCCATGAGGTAAAAGACGGTTTGATAGGCAAAGAAAAAGGCAGCCAGGCAAACACCCACGGCGCTGGCCATGAAAAACGAGCGAGACCTCAGCCCGTCCCACGTGAAGTACCGGCGCAGAGAGACTTTCCCCGGAAATGCCTCGCGGTACATCGGCTCCGAGCTAGCCACCACAAGAAAAATGACGCCGCCAACGCCCAGTGCGCTCGTCACCGCTTCAAAGGCGTAACTGGTGAGAAAACTGGAATACGAAGAGGTCGTGGAAAAGGAAAACTTTGCCAAAGGAAAGTTGTTGAGGCGGCTCAAAAAGTACAGGACCGTAGCAACCGCACCGAACGCGATGGAGAGACGGAACGGCACATCGCGGTCGCGCAATCGCCGGACCAGGATCACCAGCATCGCCACCCAGAGCAGCGCCCAGAAGATTTGATCCACTTCCTGTGCCGTATCATTGCGTGAGCGCAGGTTGGTGTAGCTGCGAGACCACGCTTGCGGGACTTTTACATATTCCGCGTAGCCCGCCGGCTGGTTGCCGTCGACACTCACTTCGACGCGAAGGCTGCCGCCGCCCAGGTTGACGCTCTTCTGCTTCCAGGTGAAAGCATAATCCGTTCGCTGCGGACGCTTGTTGCGCTCGGCTTCAATGAATTCCAAGTCCTGAAGGCTGCAATGCATCGCGCCGGTCAGGAACTGCTCTGCAATTTTTCGTGCCTGGTCTTCGCTCAGGTTGGCGCCGGCAGCCGCTTCAGGAATCTCATGGCTGAAGCCCACCACCTGCCCTTCGGGCGTTACATCCACCCGGAACTGCTCTTCCTGCTGCGGCTTGAACCAGCGATGGGACCAGCGCCAAAGGTGGATTGGACCGCGCGTGAGGCGATCCATTTTCGCCAGCCCCTGCGTTCGCTCCAGGTAAAGCTTGGCGGTGTCGTCAAAGCTGAAAACCGCAGCATGACGATAACTTTTCAGGTTGAAGCCGCGCTCCGTGAGAAAACTCTTGGCAATCAGCCGGGATTGCGCGCGGCTCACCCTGAACCGGATGGCCGCTTCCGGGAACGCGTGGGAAAAATATTTAAGGGCAATCAGGAGGGAAATTGCCGCGACGCCAACCGCAATGGCCAATTCGCGATACTGCCTGGAAGTCAGCCTTACCGGCATCAGAGCCTCATTGACCGTCAGCTTTTCAGACGCTTGGCCATTCGCCAGGCCGCCGTTCCGTCCGCGTAGTAGGCTTCCAAGCGGTTCAGCTTCTCATAACCGCGCGCCAAATAAAACGCCTGCGCGGCTTGATTGGTCTCACTCGTCTCGAGGACGATCGCGCTCAGCCGGTGCTCGCGCGCCCAACCTTCCGCCGCATCCATCAAAGCGCGCCCTATGCCTCGCCGCCGGAAGCTTCCTTTCACGTCAATCGTGACGACGTGGACACAACCGTCCTGGCGGGCGCGCGCCACCAGGAATCCAGCGATTTCCCCGCCGACCTCTGCCACCCACGTTCGCGCGCCACGCTGAGTAATGAACGCCGCCAGCTCGTCAGGTGTATACGCGATGCTGGGAGCAAAGCATGCGGCATCCAACTCGCACAGCGTCTTGAAGTCAGCGGGCTTGAAGGCGCGAAGCCGCATCTCACTACGTGTCCGAAAAACGCTCGGGCGGAAGATAATGTTGCTCGCTGAGGCAGGTTGAAAACCGCCCCCATTTCTCGGAGCGGTGTGACACAGCCCGGGATCGCCTCCCGGCCGCGCTATCCGAAGACTCGCCTGAAAAAGGACTTCGACTGCCTGCTTTTTAGGCCAACGGGCAAGAGAGAAAGCAGGTTTTCCACTGCCTCCGTCGAACTACGGGGCGCCGCGACTTTCCAGTAACTGATTTCCTGGAGCGCCGTCCACGCTTCCAGGCAGTGCAGGCATTCGGAGACGTGCTTCTCCGCCGGCTCTTTTTCAGTCCAGCTCACCTGCCCGTCCTGGATTCGAATAAACAGCCGCACATCCGGACAGAATTCCGTTTGTGCATGGCGGATGTCGCGATCGAACTGGAGCCAGGCTTCGGGAGACGGGCATTGGTCGGTCTCGCCTTCCAGATTGATGGGCCATTGGCCTCGAAGCCGCTCCCACGCTTTCCGGGCAACTGCCGGGCTGACGCGGTACATACGCTCGAGCGTCCGGTCTGAATAGCCCGCCATTTTCAAGAACAAGAGCTCCTGGTGGAGGATTGGAAGGTCTTGGATCAGTGTGCGGACAGTTTCGTCAGTGAGTTTGGCACAGGGCGCCGTCTCGCTCGCCCGGACGATGCCCGCAAGCGCCCTATCCAGAAGAAGAGACCGCAGCCCGGCCAAAAGCAGGCGTTCGGATTGGTGCTCGAGGGCGCGCAGCCCTTTGAAGTCTTCGGCGCATAGTTCCGGCAAAAGTTGCCGCCATGCCGAGGCTGCCTCCTCACGGTTGCCTACGGATACGCTCGCCATCTGGATGAGGAGCGAGGTGTAGTCCGAGAGAAACGCGCGCCATGCTTCGCCGTTGCCCGCTTCGCAATCTGCAAGAATCGTATGGAAGGTTAGCAATCAGAAGCCCTTGATGAGGTCTGCGGAGCCCCACGATTGAACGGCGCCGAATGGAGCGTTACTTTCGCACAATCTCTATGCTCTTCAGCAGGTCGCTCGCAATTTCCTGAGCGCTGTCCGCGACGGCGACGTGCAGCCCCGGGGGATTATAAGGGTGACGAACGATATCTTGCCAGATCGATTGCCCCTTTTTATCCATTAAGTAAACCTCCGAGTGAACCTGCTTCAGATGGGGCAAGCTGAAGCAGTCTCCTCGCAAAATCGCATCGGCCTGATGACGATCCGTGACCACTCGCACCGGACTATGGCTGGAGAGGTTCTGAATCAGTTTCAGGTTGAGCGAGTTATCAATGAAATCAACGTAGACTGTATGAATCCTGCGCAACTCGGCCGGGTTCATGATCCGCGCATTGATTGGACCTTGCTGCGACGGAGCCTCACCCAGACTCGGTGCGGGCTGGGGGCCGAGGGTTGGGCGCTGTTCCTGCGTTCTCTGCTGAAAACCGAGAGCAGTTGCGGCGAACAGGGTCAACACCGGCAAAATGTAATAATACTTCATGGCAATCATCCACCGCATAGAATTCCCCGCAGGGTCCCGGTTCAGGCTCTCAGGCGCGTACCACCGAACCGGCTGCACAGGCTGCGGAAAAACTCGACGCCGCAGCGAACGTAGCGCCGGCATCTTGCCGGCCTCCGTTGAATTGAAGGGAGTTGCCGGCTGCCAGCCGGCGCTACGTCAACTCCCGAAAGAGTTTTCCCGCAGCCTGTGCAGCCCACGACCTTCAAATTGAGGCGCCCTCGAGATTTCCTCTCGCCAGGGCCCGATGAAGCAGGCAAGGCAGGATGCTTCACTGCATCGTCGCTCCAGCGGCCCACGGGGCCGCGCCGCGGTATCTGCGAACGCGGTTGGCCGTCTTCACTTGTCTCAGCTCAACTTTTTGCTGCTTCCGCAGAGTGCGCATGTACTGGCCATATTGCCGCTTCACCCTGTTCCGTTCAGCCCGCGAGATGTGGCTTCCCCGGACTGAGCGCTTCCAACCTTTCTCCTGATTCTTAAGCTGCTTACGCTGCAGCTTCTGCAGATACTTGAGTTGGCTTACTCGGGAAGCCGGGTGCTTTGCGGCGCGCGCGACTCCTTCGCCAGCGGCGGCGAACAGCGCGAGCGCAGCAATGGCAGCACATGCTTTTCTCACTGCCTGGACTCCCTAGCGCGATTCTAGTACCATTTGCTGTAATATCCAAGAACGAAATTTCGCCTCGGTTCGGAATTGCGCGCGACGTTCTCATTCGAGCACCGCGGCCTCCGGCTGCCGGTCAGACGGGATGACTCGCGGGGCAGAAACTCCAGTGCGAGGATCGGTCGCCCCGGGGACGCGGGCCGCGAGAGTGAACCCTTGACTTTTCGGTCGGTGCAATGCGATGGTGCATCCTTATACTTTTTTGCGCCTTGTTCGTTTCTATTGTTAAGGGTTTGAGAAGCGTTTGTTTCCGAGGTCTATGCCCGAGGTTAGAAAAGTCCGGATTTGCTATCACGACCGATGCTTTGACGGCGCGTCCTCCGCCGCGTTTTTCGTGAGGTGGTACCGGGAAGCCTTCGATCCGCAGGCGTTGTTTGCCTTTCAAGGACTCTTGCACAGCGCCCGGCAGGTCTACGAAGAGAGATTGTTCGATGGTGACGAAAATGTGATTGTCGATTTCAAGTATTCCAGCTCGCCACGCCTCACCTGGTGGTTTGACCACCACCAAAGCGCATTTCTGAGCGAAGCGGATGCGGAGCACTTTCGGCGCGACACGAGCGGCAGGAAGTTCTACTTTCCGGAATTCCGTTCTTGCACCAAGCTCCTCTCGCACGTGGCGTCGACGAAGTTCGGATTTCGCGCGCCCGATCTCGATGACCTCGTCTACTGGGCGGACCTGATCGACGGCGCACAGTATCCTGACGCCCAGGCGGCTGTAGAAATGAAGGATCCCGCCACACAGATCACGCTGGTCATCGAAGGCGCCAGTGACTCGGCATTGATCGCCGGGCTCATTCCACAATTCGCCTCCATGAGCCTGCGAGAGATCGCCGCCCAACCGGAAATCCGGGGGCAATTTGACCAGCTCTACGCGCAGCATTTGAAATGGATGAAAATCATCCGCGAGCGCGCCGAATTGAAGTCAGGAGTTCTGTTCTTCGACGTAACCAGCGAGAATAGGGAAGGGTTTAACAAGTTCATTCCCTATTATCTCTTCCCGGAAGCTCACTATTCGATTTCCATTAGCCGGTCTCCGGCGCGCATCAAAATCGCCGTGGGAAGCAGTCCATGGAATGCCGCTGCCAACCCGGCGAATCTCGCCTCGATCTGCGAGCGGTACGGAGGCGGAGGCCACGCCAAAGTGGCAGCCATCTCTCTGCCTCCCGGCGACGTGGAACAAGCCCGGCAGGTCGCCGGACAAATCGTCGAGGAACTTCGCTCCACCTTCCAAAAAGTTCCACTCCAGTCAAAATGACCGCCGGCGCGCGCCATTCATGTGTGCGCCAAAACTAGCCGAAAATCCTACCTTAGGGTAGACCTATGCCCAAAAGCTTGCGGGTCAGACTGGCGATCTTATTTTGCGCCCCGGCGTTCCTTTCGCTTGCCCAGCCATCGCATGCGTCCGGATTAGGGCCCATGGGCTATCGGTTTCAGTCTTGGAACCTGCCCCAGGGCTTGCCCAGCAGCGCCGTTCAATCCGTTATTCAGGCGCGCGACGGGTCGATTTGGGCGGCCACGCAGGAAGGAGTGGCGCGGTTCGATGGCGTCCATTTCACCGTCTATAACGCTGGGAACACGCCCGCGCTCAAGAGCAACGTTGTGACTTCGCTTTTCCAGTCCCGGGACGGTAGTGTCTGGATTGGAATGCGGGGTGGGCTGGCGCGCTGGAAGAATGGAAAGTTTACCGGGTTCACCGTCGCATCGGGACTCTCGAGCAACGACATCACCGCCATCGCAGAGGGCTCGCGAGGTCATCTTTGGATTGCCACCGACAACGGCCTCGATCGGCTCAGCCAACATGGGTTTGTCGTCTACGGCAAATCCCAAGGCCTTCCGAGCCGCAAAATCGTCTCTCTCTGCCTGGATTCTCACAACGCGCTCTGGGTGGGCACGGATCAGGGTTTAGTGCGGATTGTCGATGGAAGGATTGACCGCCGCGTGGCATCGTCCGCCATTGGTCGAACGTGGATTGGCGGCGTCACCAGAGCAGCGGACGGAGGATTATGGGTAAACTCGGGACGCGGGCTGATCCGCCTTGCTGGCGGTAAAGCTATCGCGTATCCGGGCGAGCATACCTTCACGGCGAATTCGATCTCAACCCAATATACCGCGCCCGATGGCACTTTCTGGGTGGCAATCAACGGCCGCGGCCTGTTTGTTTATCGTCATGGATCGTTCCAGCAGGTCACCCGGCATGGTTTGCTCTCACGAACCACCATCCAATCGATCTATGAGGACCGCATCGGCGGCCTGTGGCTGGGAACTTTCGGGGAAGGTGTCTTCCGTCTTGATAAAGCGGGATTCAAGACCATCACCGCCGGCGTGATCATGCCATTCGCCGACGCCGTCTATCAAAGCCGCGACGGCAGCATCTGGTTCTCCACCAACGGCTCAGGGCTGGTGCGAATTCGGAACGGCAAATCGACCGTCTTTACCAGCAAGCAGGGCCTTTCCAGCAATATTGTCAGCGGCCTCGCTCAGGACAAATCCGGAACCTTCTGGGCGCTCACGGGCAGCGGAGACCTCGATCGCCTGGTGAACGGGCGGTTTCAGCGATACCCACTGCCCCAGAAATTCCACGCGGCGTTTAGCCTTTATTCAGACTTAGCCGGCAGGCTTTGGATTGGAACTGAGTCTCAAGGATTGTGGCGCCTGCAGAGTGGCAAACTTGCGGTCTACACCACTAAAAACGGACTGCCCAGCGATGAGGTGGATGCCGTCGTTGAAGACGCTGCCGGTAATGTCTGGGCGGGCACGGGTAAAGGATTGGCGAGATCGCGAAGTGCGGATTCGCCGAGTTTTCAAATTGTTC
>JASHON010000173.1 GCA_030041095.1 Terriglobia bacterium | reverse complement strand
TTGAAGCTGGAGCGCAACCAGCGGGCGCAGGAAGCGAAGCTGGTGCGAACGTTCGAGCGGCTGGAGCAGTCGCGTCTGAAGCGGCGGAGGGAGCTGGAGAGTGGCGTGGGCTATGACGGTCCGCAGGCGGAGGTGAAGGAGAAAGGGCTGCTGGCCGCTCCGGATTGCCCGGCCAAGTTCACGGAGGTGGAAGCGTGTCTGGAGCGGCTGGAAGAGCACATCGAGAACGGCTGGTTCAGCGAGGAAACGGAGTTGGAGGCGCTCTACGGCGCGAAGCCGACGTTTCGCGGCGCGGGCATCATCAACGCGTTTCGAGCCTTGAGCGAGCATCCGGAGGACGAAGAGCTTTTAGCGAGCTTGCGGATGATGCTGCACGAGGAGGAGCGGGACATTGCGGAAGCGCGCCAGAGCTATCTGGCGGAGCAGGTGGAGATCACACCGGCCCTGCGGATGGAATGCCTGGCGCCGGTCGGCGATGCGGAATACGCTGCGCTGGAGCGCCGGGAAGCCATCTTGCATCAGCAGCTCGAGCGGAAGATCAAGCTGTTGCTGACGATGCAGGCCGCGCGCCGCAAGCAGGTCCGTGAGCAAAGCCTCGAGCAAGACCAGGAGCAAAGCCCCGGGCAAGGCAACGGCCAAGGCAAGGAGCAAGGCAACAATCAGGGCAATGACGGGAGAGAGGATGTAGTGCGGGAGCCGCTCGGGTGGATAGAGCGAGCCTCGGGCGCTCGAAGCCGTTCATCGGCTTTGAAGAGCAGCGCCGCTGCGAAGGCCTCGAAGGCCCGGAAAGCCTCGCATCCAGCGGTCAAGGGCGGGAAGACGAACGGGCGCGGAGTGTCCCTGCAGCAGAAGCTGACCGGGCCTCGCCGCCGGGAACGGCACGGCGACATGGCAGAGATGGTGCAGAGAATCAGTGAGGTCTACGGTCTGCCACCGAACAGAGCTGAATCGAAGGGAAGGGAGCAGGGGGCTGAGCCTGCGCCGGGACCGGCGAAGGAGGCGAAGAGCGGCGCAGCGCGAACGCGCGCCGTGCCCGACGGCTCAGCAAACGGACCAGCTTCGACGGTCCGTTCCGGCCCCAGTTCCGGTGATGCCTCCGGCGCTTCGGCCGCGACCGCAAGCGCAGAGAAGAAGAATGGCTCTGAGTCACCCGCTTCTGAAACCACGCCGCCTGCTCGTAAAGGTGAAGCAGGCGAAGCGCCCCGTAAGGCACACGATGCGCCCGCATCGCAACCCCGCGCTCCAGCCTCGTGGCCACCGCCGCCCAAGCCGGCCGATTACTTGCGGCATCGCCCGATCTTCACGCGCTCGGAGTTGGATAAGCTCTGGTGACCGTTTTCTCTTCTCGCGACATGATGAGAAATGGACCCTGTCATCCTGATCGAAGCGAAGGGTCTCGGCATTTTCCGTAGCGCCGGCACCTTGCCGGCCCCGAAAAATGCCGCCGGGACGGCGGCGCTCCGGCGAGCGTCGCAAACCCCGTCATCATGAGTCGGTATTTTGCTTTTCAACCCAATGCAGAGATGCTTCGCTCAACCGCTTCGCATTGGTTATGATGCGGCTGTGCCGCCTGACGTGCGGAAAGGCTTGCCTTTCCGCGACCGCCAGTGATCGAATTATTTACGGCGAGGCTGTGCCTCGGCAACGTTGAAACCCTCGCCCGAAGCCTCCCGCCTCGACAACGCATAACGCGCAGGCTATCAAACCCCGTCATCTAGAGCGAAGCGAAGGATCCCGGTATTTCGCTTTTCAACCCAATGCAGAGATGCTTTGCTCAGCATGACACCTTACGTCTTAAATTGAGTAGCCTGATGGAGGTCGATGAAGACGAGGGAACAGACGGAGGAGGCGGACCACCTACAACTGACCACTGACTGCTGACAACTGATAGCTGATAACTGTTCAACCCCATGACCAACAAACCCAGTAACTTACTGAAAACAAACAATAGCGAAGAGAGCCGCAACCAACAAACCCAGTAAATTGATGAAAATGGGAGTGTTATCGGAATTCGCCCGGCGATAACCCAATAAGTTTATGAAAACAAGCAAGATACCCAAGGCTGTCATCCTGAGCGATAGCGAAGCATCCCGGCATTTTGCTTCACGCAGCGCCGGCATCTTGCCGGCCCTGAAAAATGCCGCCGGGACGGCGGCGCTCCATCGAGCGTCCGTCACCCCAAAATGCGAGGTTCAGTAATGCAGGCTAGAGCGAGCCTTGCCTCTCGGGATTGCGCGCCAGGCTCACCATATTCACGAACAGCCGGAAAGCGCCCGGAACGCCCTGGGGCAACTGCCGGTAAAGGGCATAAGCGTCGTAAATGTAGATCCCTTTTCCATAACGGGCGTAAAGCAAGCCGCCTTTCTGTGGAGCCTGGTTCGGATCGTGGGTTTCGAGCAAAGCTTCATAGTGAGAATCCCAGGTGTTCATAAAGCCATGGCCCCGCTCCTCGACCCAACCGTTGAAATCCCTGTCCGTAATCTTGTTGGGCCAGGCCAGAACGGGACTTGAAGGCTGGAGGATTTTCACCCTCGCGGTTTCATCCACCACAACCTCGGGATTCCGCGACAGCGAGTAAGGATACGGTCCGTAGTCGTGGTCGTATTCCGGCGTGTTGTATTGCACGATGACGATGCCGCCGTTCTTCACATAGTTGAGAAGGCGAGCGTTGTAAGTTTTCACGTCAGACCGGGCAGCGTAGGCGCGCACACCCAGGACGATGGCGTCATACGCGCTGAGGCGGCCGGAGGCGAGATTCTGCGACGAAAGCGTGTCAACCCGAATGCCAAGGCTGCCGAGAGATTGCGCCACTCGGTCTCCCGTGCCCGGAACGTATCCCACCGTCAAGCCCTTTGGAATCCGGATGTCCACTCCCTGCGTGCGATAGACCGCCGTCTGGTAGTAGTAGTAAGGGCGCAAGCCCGGATAGCCGACGGTCTCGAAGCCCTCGTCATACTCGTGCCCTCTGAATTGCGCGAGTGCATCGATCGTATATTTCGCGTTTCGCAAGCCATGGGCAGCCACACGAAAGGCGATTTGCTGGTCCTCGCCGGCCTCCGCGATATCGAATGGAGCGGAGGCAGGAGAAGCGGTCCAACCCGCCGGCAGCTTAAGGCGCACCACGCCCTGAGCGCGCGTCGTCACATCGCTGCGAACGGTGACGGTGAGTGATGTCGAGGGAGTTGAAAGCGGAATGATGCCGGCGCGTGGGGAAACTGAAACGGAGACGGGCGGCGCTACAGCCAACGGCTGCATCACTTCACCGCGGCCCCGCTCGCGCTGGACCGTCTGAACCACTTCACCGAGGTGAATGCCAGCGCCCTGGAAGCCAAGTTCTGCCCACGCGGAAAGGGGATACGGGGCAAACGGCAGACTACGGTCGCGTGGATCATCGATCTGGTAGTAGGGCGTCTCGATGCTATCGCGCGAATAATAAGGCTTCGTATAAGCAGCATTTGAGGGCGCCGTCACCTTGAAAAAGGCGATGAAGGGTTTGTTAGGCAGCAACGCCGCGCCGCGCGGGCCTTGTGAAGCCACAACCCAACGCTCGCCCTGCGCGCCCGCTAACCGCACGTTTTGCAGCGTGACGGGCGCGCCGGACGCGCAAACCACGCGCACCTCAACCCAGAAGGTTTGTCCAGGCACCACCACCGGGAAGACGGGCTGAAGCCGGTATCCAAAGAGGCTGCGCGCCTGAACGGGCCTGGGCGTCACCCAGGCTCGCATTTGGAGACCGAGAGCCTGAAGCAGGGCGGTGTTGAACTCATTCCGCTTGACGCCCAGCTCGAACGCCAGGTTGTATTTTGAATCCGCCGAGAGCGCGCTCGCACCGACGCGAGCGATCAGGTTGCTTGTTTCCTCCATGCCGGCTGCCAGCGCGGGTACGGTGAGCTGCGGCTGGGTGGCTGAAAAATGTTTGAATGCTTCCTCCACCTGCTGATTGATTCGGGCAAGACCCTCTTTGAGGAAGGCGTCGTTTCCTTCCGCCAGGTCTGCGATTCCTTCGAGTGAGGTATCGATTCCGTCGAAGAAAGAGCGTTCTTGCGTTCCGGCCGAAGGCGCAGGCGCATAGCGGTGATACGGCGCTTCGCGCGCTCCCAAGGGCGGAATGGCCACGCCTCCGTTCTGAGACTTCTGGCAATTGAGCCCTTCGGCGCCAATCTGGTCGTAGGAGAGGCCAAGGAGCGGGTTGTATTCGCCTTCCGGAATTCGAACGGTGGTGGAAGGAATGCCCTTAAGCCAGCGGTGATGGATGTAATCGTAGACGCCAACGGGATACCAATGCCGGTCCGCATAGTCGTACATGCCTTTGGGCGTGATCGTGGCGAAAGGAACCCGCGCGTAATATTTAAGCGCTCGCCACGGCTGCAATCCCGCGTGAATCTGGCCTGGAAACAGGTTCGGATTCGCTGCAGCCTCGAACGCTTCCTGGGCAATCTCGCCTGAAACTTCGTGCTGGCCGTGCCCGTCGGAGTGTCCGCCTACCCACACCGAAACAATGACGAGCGGCCGCGTCATCCGAACCACTCGCACCACGTCGCGGAGCGTTCTCTCGTGGCCCCACTGGCTCATGGATTCCGCCAGTGTTTTGGAAAAGCCAAAATCCACAAGCTGCGTGAAATACTGCTGGACGCCGTCATAGCGGTCTGCGGCCAGCAATTCTTCTGTGCGAAGAACACCCAAAGCGTCCCAGAAGGCTGAGGACATCACGTTCTGTCCGCCTTCGCCGCGGTTCAAGGTGAGCAGGATGGTGCGCGCGCCCTGTCCGCGCGATTCGTAAGCGAGCAGGCCTGAATCTTCATCGTCAGGATGGGCCACAATCATCAGGATGCTGGCTCGGGTGCGCAGCTTCTGTAACGTTTGCCACAACCCGGGCGAGCCGCGGTCCAGGCGAAGCGCAGACGCGGAGTCTGAGGGCTGCGAAGTGCTGTCCCACACCGTTTGCGATCTCAGGCATGTTGTTCCGGTGAACGCGCAGGCGGCGCCGAAGCAGAAGAGCCATGCAAGCGCGCGGCAGCGGAAACAGAAGCGCGCCCTCCGAGCCACGTTGCCTCTCTGGCAATTCCTGGGCGCCATGGTTTCCGCCACCCCGCTCGCCACGCGCTCACCGCGCCGGGGTGAATGAACCGAATGAAGTTTGAGGGATCTTGCGGCGCACGGCACTACAGAATCTCCACCTGGCACGTCTTCACCAGCGATTTGAACTTGCGCGCGTCTTCGTCGGCGCCAACGATGGCTCCATAATGCATCGGAACCGCGATTTTAGGCTTCAGCGCGCCGACGGCCTCCGCGGCTTCCTCCGGCGTCATCACGTAAGTTCCGGAAACGGGGAGAAGCGCGATGTCGCAGTGAATCGACTTCATCTCCGGGATGAAGTCGGTGTCTCCGGCGTAATAGACGCGCGTGCCGTTCATCAGAAGGACAAAACCTAGCCTGGGCTCTCCTTGAGGATGAAAGGCTTTGCCGGGTTCACGGAATTTGTTCACGTTGTATGCAGGCACCGCTTCAATTTCAACACTGTCCGCGGCCGCTTTGCCGCCAGGCGTGAGGTAGGAAATCCCGGCGGCGATTACGCCCTTCAATCCATCCGCGCAGAGTGGACTGGCAAAGATCTTCGTTTCCGGGGTGCAGACCTTTTCCAGATCTTCGCGGTTGAGGTGATCGAAGTGCTCGTGGCTCAGCAGAATGATATCCGCCTTGTCCTGCTCCTTAAGGCGGAACGGGTCGGTATAGACGACCTTGCTGCCTGCGATTCGAAAAGAATCGTGCGAAAGACGCTGGAAATCAAGATTGAGAATCTTCATGTCGCCTCCTGGCCCGACGATTTCAGCAATCAGCTAGGATACCACCAGCACGGCCATGCTGTTTTGCCGGAGCATGGCGGTAAATTTGTTCCGACAGGGGCTGAAAAAACACTTCGGGTCATGTCATGCTGAGCGTAGCGAAGCATCCCGGCATTTTGAAAGATCAAGCAAATGCAGTGATCCTTCGTTGCCCTGGCTCCTCAGGATGACAGCGCCGCCGGTTTGACAGTCCATCGGAGCGGCTGATACTCTCAAGCTCATAAGGACGTCCAACCTGAGAGCAAGATGCACGCAACGCGCGAAGTCGCTGAAACTCCACTCGAACTGACCGTTGCCAATTCGGAGCTGGAGGGCCTGCCGCTCGATTTTCCTGTGACGCCAGGTGACGTCGAGGCTTGGACGCGAGTGCATGAGATCGCTATGCGACGCATGGACCAGATGCTTTCCCTCGAGCCGAAGATCCTGCGAACTCAAGATCCTGGCTCAATTCACGACTTTCGCGTAGCCAGCCGAAGGGCTCAGCAGGCGTTGGACCTGTTGTATCCGTCGCCTCGTCCCGCGCCGATCCGGCGCATCCGCAAGAAGATCAGACGGGCAAGGCGTGCCTTCTCTGAAGTGAGAAATTGCGATGTCCTGGTTGAGAGTCTTGAGAAGCGGCTGGCTCGCAAAAGAGTGGCAAACCGCGAAGCGTGGCAGGCCGTTCACGAGTATGTGAGCGACCGGCGCTCGAGTGCGCGGGCAAAAGCGCTACGGCGCCTCGCACACCTGGGTTTGTCCAAAGCCTATATCCGGCTGCAAGGTCTCAAGCCGGATTCAATTCAGACTCCGCAAGATGAAACTGAAAGTTCGCGCCTGGCGCCATTCCCGTCGGACGGGGCATTCCGCTCTCGCCTGGCCAGGGAGCTTGGCAGCAAATGGTTGCGGTTCGCTAGCGCTTTGAATGAGGGTCAGCGGCGGCACGGTAACCTCTCACTTCACGCGGCTCGAATTGCGGGGAAACGGCTAAGGTACCTGGCCGAGATCTTGCAGGACCTTCACTGGCCCGGCGCTCGCGCAACGATTGACTGGCTTCGAACGTTGCAGCAGGTCTTAGGTGACTGGCACGACCTGGATGTGACCGAGCAGATGATGACTGAGATGTTGGCCCGGCCCGCATTCCTCCGGGAACGATTGGAGATTGCTTCGGCCGTCATCCGGCTGATTGGCCTGAACCGGCGGAACAAGGAACGTTTTCGCGTGCAATTTGCCGGGCTGGGACTTGAATCAAAGGGCGGCAAGTGGGCCCAGGAGTGGGTTCAGCATGCGCTTGCGGAAGGCGCCGCCAACTGAACCCACCGGGCCGGAACTTAGGCTGAAGCGGACATTTCAAACGACGCGCAGTGCGAAACCGATGGCTGCACATGTTCTCTTGTCCAGATGGCCAGCAACAGAACTCTGCCGGTTGGACAGAGGTGGACGTAAAAAACGCGCGCGCCGTCTTCAATCTCGTAGAACCCCTTGCGCTGGTGATCGGTAGCGGCCTCTACTCCATTCACCAGAAGCGCGCGAAGCGCGTCAACACTCCCGGGCGGGTGATGCCACCGGTCCTCAATTTGGATATTTCCACTAAGTCGTAGCAACATAACTCCTCACTTTCTCTACCATCGGTTGCTGAATCCTAATACGAAACGCCGCTAAAAGAAGTTTCCTTATTTTTGCTTCTCTCTCGAAGTTTAGACGCTCTGGCGCAGGAAAGGTTGGGTAAAAAGGAGGTAAAGGTAGTGAATGCCGGCGAAGTGGAAGGGCCGGGTTTCAACATTTGTTGAGGAGCGTCGCCGAGGGACGGTGCGGCTCTGCCGCCTGACGTGCGGAAAGGCTTGCCTTTCCGAGAGCGCCAGCGATCAAATTATTTAGGGCGAGGCTGCGCCTCGCGCCGAGTTCCTACATTTCGGGATTGATCGAAGCCGCGTCGTATCAGTTGGTCATGTCGCTTCGCGACACCCACGAAGCGATGAAAGCGTTTGGGGTAGGGGCGGGTTTGAAACCCAGGCTTGTCCAAATTAGGTTTTTGAAAAAGGCGGAATCTCCG
>JASHON010000172.1 GCA_030041095.1 Terriglobia bacterium | reverse complement strand
CGATATCGCCTTGGTGTAAGAATCTATCGCTTCTTGATACAAATGGACTTCCTCGCCAATTAAGCCTGCCGTGCTTCCGCCGCTGGCATCTGCTTTCAACACTTCCTTCGTCGCTTGATCGGCTTGGCGTTCATAACCCTTTCCAACTTCGAGGAAGTGCGGAGTCGTCTCGCTCGCGGCAGTCGGCGTTGAAATTGCCTGGTTCGTTTTCGACTCCATCGACGTACCGAATTATTTTGTTGGAGTTGAGTTGATTCGTGGTTTTTGGGAATAGCCAACGACGCTGTTGGAGCTCGCCGCATTAATCTGGAAGGTCACCGGCAGCGAATGCTGAAGGACAACCGCGCCTTGATTTGCATCCGGGTTTAGCAGAGGAAAGATATAAGAAACTGTGCGCTGTGCCTTCGGCGGAACTTCAACGACTATCTGTTTCACGATACGCCGATCAGCGTCGGCCATTGCGCACAGCCTGTCTTCATAACCAACGGCCACGAAATCGTTGAACCGGGCCCGGGAGACCAATAGCGATAAATCCCCAATCTTGAAAGTCCGAGTCTTCTCTGTCGGGTTGTCTATCGCTAGCTGGAGTTTTATCAGCTTGGTCTTGGCATCTCTGGATTCTACTTCCCCGGCCAGAAACGTTGACCCCCGGGACATGGAAATGACTGGTACACCACCGCCGCCGCCGAAAGGACTCTGAAGCGTTTCGGGCACTGATATGTTTGCACCACCGCCAACATACACTTGGAATTTTGTTGCCACGGCGACAGAGGTGACGCTAACCTTGAGTGGCGTCACATGCACGGCCAGGGTTTTCGGTGCATTCGCCTTGGGTTTCTGCGCATATACAGAGAACTGGATTGCGGCGAGGGTCAGTGCCATGACTGAGGTCTTTTTCAACCTACGTTTCCATGTTTGTTGGTTTTGATGTTTGTAGGTTTTTTGATTTCTCAAATTCATGTTCACCCCTCTGCGGACAAATGCACTCTGTCGCTCTCCGCGTCCTGGAACAACGCGCGTAGGCGGCGCAGGTTGCACGTCACAAAAAATGCCGGTTCGATAGAACCAACAACCAGCGCAGCGCGACATCGCGCAAACCAAAAGCCGCAGAGTTAAAAAACAACTCTGCGCTACTTGCTCTCCTTTCGCACGCTCGCGACTGTCGCCGGAAAGGTAGTGAAACTGGGGCGCTGGGCGCTGGAACGAAGCGAGTAGTTCAAGCTCGCATAAGCCAACTTCGAGGGGTCGAGATTACCATTCGTCTTAACCTCGTCGGGCGGAGTGTGCGAAGGATAATACGTAATAATAACGCTGCCCGGAAGTGTGCCAAACAGGGCTCGACGCGCATTATTCAATAGGCTTGGGTACTGAGTGTCGAACGCCGGATCTCTTAGGGAATCAACATCAACGAGCCAAACCAGGGAGGTTACCGGAATCATCCGGAGGTCTTTCTTGATATCCTTGGGAAGCTTGCGCACCTCCTCGGCGCTGAGCCGCCGCCAATCTGTCGCGGTAGCCTTAAAGTAGTCACCGCCATTGAGAATGCCAATGATTGCGTTTTCATCTGCTTCCCGGGTCGCTACAATACAGGCAAACCTATATCCTTTCGGTTCATAAAAGGTGCTCGCGGCATCAATACGCTTAGTCTCCGCTTCCAGACTCGCCGCGGGGGCTATGGGCGCCGAAATTGGCTGGTTCGTCTTTGGTCCCTGCAACGCTCCCAATTGTTCTGTTGGGCCCGAGTTGATTTCTGGTCCTTGTGGCTGCTTTATGATGGAAGATGCTGATCGCTCATTTGCGGCTGATACTTTTACTTTGGGATGAACCAGACCGAAATGCAGCCTAAGGCGGATGAACTTGGTTTTCCCGGCAGCTACCGAGAACGCCATTGCGTGGTTGAAACCAACGGCGTGAAGCCCGAGAACGCCGGAGGAGCCTAAACGGATAGAGTCTGCAGGTTGGAACTCCGTGTGGTAATCAATTCGCGAGCCGATTTCATAATCTCCAGCCGGCACATCTATGTAGAAGTAGGAGTTCCCGCCGAGAAAGTATCCGATCATGATGCCATTCAACGAAACGCCAATGGGCGCGGCGGACCCAACAGTTTCACGGCCTCTATAAAAATAAATACGACCGGCTCCGGCGGAGCCATTCCAAGCATGATTTTGCAGGAGCGGGCAGAGCTTGAAGAGAGTAGGAAGAATGTCCTGCTCCCTATCACCAGGCGTCGAGGAAATTCGAACGGCAATAGAATTCTTTGCCCCGTAGATGAGCAAGGAATCGTTATTGCGCCGTACGATCAGCGAAACGTCTTTCCATAGCAGGGAGCCGCTTTTCTCAAACACGTAATGCCCGTATCCGCGCGGGTCGGACCGCGAAACTGTCGCGCCGTATTGATCCCAAAAGACGCCACTGGTGTCCGCACGTTTGAAAACGAAAAATGGCCCGAGAGTTCTCGCGTCCGTCCCCAGGGGGACTGTGAGAGTTGCAGGCAAATGTCTGGGTCCAAGGATGTATTGGTTAAGCGCCACCAGTCCTTTTTCCACATTGGCGTTTCGGCCAGCCGACAACCTGGTCACGATGACCATCGAGACGTGCTTCCTGGAAATGCAGCGTCCCGGTTGCACGCCGATAAACAAGATAGACGCTAAAACTATCAGAACAGTTTTCATATCATGACTCGCTGGTGGCCCAGCAATATAAAGCTGAGCCACGCCGATCGGAGAGCGGCTCGAGAGCTTGGTAATCGTTTCTTATAACTCAAGCCATCCATAAACTCAAGGGGCGGTCAGCCTTGGCTCTAACCCGGATTTCTCACGAATAAATTGAAAAAGGCTGTCTCTTCTGGCATAAGAATTTTGTTAGGAAAAACTTGCGCCAGAAAAAGGAGACAGCCTTATGACTACAGAGTGTAACGGAAAGCTCTTCGAATTTCATCCCCCGGGACAACGGGAGGTGCGGGCGGATTTCAGCGGCGGGGCGATCAGCAGTGACGCGGGCGGGTTGCTGTTACGGGAGGTGGAGAAGCGGACGGGGATTGTGGAGCGATTTGCGAGTTGCTTTAAGGATCCGCGGAGGGCGGAGTGGGTTGAGCACACGGTGGGGGAGTTGGTGGCGCAACGGGTGTACGGGTTGGCGCTGGGATAGGAGGACCTGAACGATCAGGAGGAACTGCGGCGGGACCCGATGCTGGCCGTGTTGGCGGAGAAGGAAGACGCGAGTGGGCAGAGTCGGGCGCGGAAGCGGGATCGAGGGAAGGCGCTGGCGGGCAAGAGCACGCTGAACCGGCTGGAGCTGACGGCGGCGGAGGTGAAGGAGGGAGAGCGGTACAAGAAGATTGGGATCGACCCGGCGGCGGTGGACCGGCTGCTGGTGGAGGTGTTTTTGGAATCTCACGAAGAAGCGCCGAAGGAGATCGTTCTCGACGTGGAGGCGACGGACGATCCGCTGCATTGGGAGCAGGAGGGGCGGTTCTTTCACAGGTATTACGGGGAATATGGCTATCTGCCACTGTACATCTTCTGTGGGGAGGCCTTGCTGGGTGCGCGGTTGCGGGCGTCGAATATCGACGCCTCGGCAGGGTGTGTGGAGGAGTTGGAGCGGATTGTGAAGCAAATTCGGGAAGCGTGGCCGGGAGTGAAGATCACGATTCGCGGCGACTCCGGCTTCTGTCGGGAAGAGCTGATGAAGTGGTGTGAAGAGCAGGGAGTCGATTATGTGCTGGGGCTGGCGAAGAACGAGCGGCTGAAGGCGGCGATAGCGGGGGAGTTGGAGGAGGTGGCGGGCGAGTACGCGCAGACGGGGAAGGCAGCGCGGAGATTCAAGGAATTCTAATATCAGACGCGAGACAGTTGGGCTCGGGCTCGTCGGGTGGTAGCGAAGGCGGAGCACTTGGAGAAGGGTTCGAACCCGCGGTTTGTGGTGACGTCGCTGGGGGCAGAGGTTTGGGAAGCGCGGCGACTTTACGAAGAGTTGTACTGCGGGCGAGGGGAGATGGAGAACCGGATCAAGGAGCAGATGATGCTGTTTGCGGACCGGACGAGCACAGGGTTTCTACGGAGCAATCAGACGCGGCTGTATTTCTCGTCGGTAGCGTACTTGCTGATGGAAGCGCTGCGGAGGTTGGGGTTGGCGGGGACGGAGTTGGCGCGGGCGCAAGCGACGACGATTCGGGTGAAGGTGTTGAAGGTGGGGGCACTGATTCGGGTGACCGTGCGCAAAGTTTGGGTGGCCCTGGCGGGAGGTTACCCGTACCGGGAACTCTGGGCGAGCATTTTGAGGCAACTGCAGGTGGTTGCAAAGCGGGGCTGAACCGGCTAGGAAGCCGTTCGCAGGTCGTTGTTACGGGAAGAGATTCACAGGCGGAAGTGCGCCTATTCTGGTCTTTAAGTGCTTAATTTTCAGCCGCGCGAGAAGCCGGGGAGCGGGTCCCTGTCACGAGAAGTTATCCACAACGGCGTTTTGGCGTCGGCGGGCTTCCGGCAAGGCGGAAGTGGCTGCCTTCGGCGCCCCCGACGGCACCTCGAAAAAAGTTGTGAGAAAAGCGGGTTAACAGGTTGCTGAAAAACCCGGTCTGCTACGCGTCTCCCACAGCTTACGGAGAAGTATTTCTGCATGTCTTTGAAGACCCATGCGGGGATTCTTCGCTGCGCTCGGAATGACCGCTGTCGAGAGAGTTTTCAGACATCCTGTGGAACGCAATGAAGAACTAGAAACTGAACCTCAAGAAGACGTTGATCATGCGATTTGAGGACTGATTGTTGAAGAACCCGCCGGCTAGTGAATTGGATTGACCGAAAAGCGGCGAACCCACAATGCCCACCGGAGTTCCAAGATTGATCCGGTTAAACACGTTGTGAGCCATCATGCCAACTTCGAGCTGATACTTCTGGTTCTCAGCGTTTCCAGGGTGAAAGAATCCGCCGCCCCCGCCGCCGGTGAGCCCGCGACCGCCAAGCCCACCTCCGTGGTGGTAACCACCTCCGAAGCCGCCGTTGCCCCCTTTCGCTTCCTTGCCAAAGCCGAAGGTTTTTGAAATCCGGATGTTCATTGAAAACTGACCCGGCCCGGTAAAGTCATTGATGGGAACGAGCGGCGTGCCGTAGGGCGGATCGACGTTAAAGATCCCGAGTGAGGTTGCCACGCAGGTCGGGCAAAGTGTCGATGAAAAGGCAGGGCGATTATTGAAGACGGAAGAGCCGTTGAGATTCTGTCCAACCGTGATGTTATAGGGCGAGCCTGAATTTGCCACCAGGAACGGACTAAGGCTGACGCCATAAGGCGCACTGAAAGAGCCTCCGACAAAAAACCGGTTCCGCGAAGCCCACGCCGCCGTTCCGTAATCTTCGGCCAGATCGTATTGGTTCATAGGAAAGCCACCACTACAGCTCCCGGTGCTCGTTCCTTCTCCTCCAGCAACGCCGCCGCAACTGACGTTCGTATTGGCAAAGCTCAGCGTGTAATAACCGAAAAGCGAAACGAACCGGGCCAGGTTAATGTTGAAATTGGCGATGACCTGGTTTTCATTGTAAAGGCCGGCGTCCTCAAATTGATAGATATTACCGGCAGCGTCGCCGAAGGGCCGAACGCCGCTTGTGGGATCAGACAATATGAAGGTCCCGGGAAGAGGCGCGTTGATGTTGCGCGTAAGGAGTTGATGGACCGCATGCGAGCCGATGTAGGTGACCGAGGCCTTGAGGCTCCGGGTTACTTGTCGCTCGATCGAGGCTGCGCCGACCACGGAATAGGGCGCGTCGAAGTTCGGGGCAATCTGATATTCCGTGGGATAGGTCGCATACGCCGCAAGCGTGTTAATGCCAGGAGTTTGCGGCGGAAGGAACTCAGGGGAATTCACCAGATATTGGTGCTGATTGATGCCGTTCAACTGTTCGGCTTCAAGAATATCGCCCATCTCGAACCAATCGTAGAAAAGGCCGCCACCCGCCCTGATGACCGTCTTCGGGCCTTTTCCCCCTCCTCCGATGCCCCAGGCAAAGCCCAAGCGCAGCGCGAAATCGATGTGGTTTGCAATGTGGCTTTGGCCTTCCACGCGCAGGCCGAGCGTCAAGGAAACGCTTTTGGCCAGCCGCGCTGTATCCTCGCCAAAGGCCGCATACTGGATGAGATTAGCGCTGATGAGCGGATTCCCTTCGGTAATCGCAAATTGGCTCGCTCCGCCCCCGTCCGCAAGGATTTCCGAAACAGGCAGTTGCTGCGCCAAGCCCTCCTCGGCAATTTGATAGGCGGATAGCGATGGAAAAGTGAATGTACCGTTGAAGCCGCCTTGCGAGTTGAGCGATTCGCTAACGTCGTAAACCTCGCCGCCGAAATTCAGCAGGTTCCTGCCCTTGTTCTTCGTCAGCACGTCCCGTAGCTGGCTATAATATTGCAGACTCTTCTGAAATCCCGTGCTGCTTCCGCCGCCCGTGAAGCCGCCTTGAACGTTCAGGGTAGGGGCAAGGCTCGATGGATTCTGTTCGTTCACTGCGCGGCTGGTGGCGAAAAGCAGTTGGTTCACCGTGGCCGCGCTCAACACTTGCGTGTCAGAACCGTGAATCTCATAGTGAGTGTGACTCATGTTGTAGCCTTGCGAGGGAAGTCCAAACTGGCCAATTCCATTGTTGTTCGAGGTCATTGTGAAGTCATGGAACTGGGCCGACAACACGTTCTTCTGGCTCAGTTGGAAGTCGAATCGCGGACCAAGGAACGTCATGGAGGATGGGTTGCGCACTGCCTCAGTCAGGCTCTGTGGGGTGAAGTTGGAGCTCAAGACATCGGCGTCCACGATGGAATTATCATTCGAGGTTCGATGAAACACGGGGACAAAAAATGACACGTCTTTCCCTAACGGACCGCCGATGTTGGCGAAGCCAAAGTATTCGTTATAGGGCGGCTCAGTGGGAACGAAAGGATTCCGTGAATTGAGTGTTTGGTCGTTTCCAGAAATAAACGCGCTGCCATGCCACTGCGCAAAGCCCGGCTTGGTGGTAATGTCAATGCGGCCATAGCCGAGCTCCTGGTGCGCAGCGGTAAATGGATTCGAGTTGACGCGAATGGAGAGGATGTCTTGCTTGGGAGGAAGCTGGCCTCCGGCAAACCCGTCGATGTAAATCTGGCCGCCATTCGGCCCGGCTGCGGGACCCGCCAGCTCCGTCAGTTCGGACTGGAGCTCGTCGGGATCGTTTGAGAGCGCTTTTAGAGCCGAACCCTGCAACACCAGCGCGCTGACGTTACTCTCAGGACTGATGCTCAGCCGGTGCGTCTGGCCCGTTACCGTCACGGTTTGCTTTTGCACGTTCAGCGAGAGCCGGGCGTTCAATTCCTGGGGGCGGCCGCTGGCCAAAACGATGCTCTTCGTGAAGGTTGAGAAACCCATGGAACTGATTTGGACCGTGTAAGTGCCCGGCGGAAGGTTCGGGAAAACATAGATCCCTCGCTGGTCAGTCTGCACGGTTTTCTTTAATCTATTTGGCCCGGTGAGCGTAACCGTAGCGGCCGGGATGGAAGCGCCCGACGGATCGGTGACGTGGCCCTTCAGGCTTATGGGGCCGCCTTGAGCCAAAGCTGAGATGGCAAAACAGGTGACAACAACGAGCAACCCAGCAACACGTTCAAATCTCTTGAAGTTCTCAGGCACGATTTCGTTTCCTCTGGCAACGCAAAAGTGTTTTAAGACACCGCCGACAGGCGACAAGAGTCAGGAGGCGGTTTGAAAGGCCCTACCCCTCGCACCGCAAAACTCAGGTTAGCAATTAGATAGACGATACGGAGACCGTTCAGGTTACATTCGGAAAACGGCCTTGGTCCATTCCAGCGACTTGATGTAGGCGCGCAAGAGGTCTGCTTCGGAGATGTGGCCCTTGGCGGCGGAGGCTTCGGCTGCGTCCCAATCGCCTTTCTCCCAGGCGAGAACTGCGCCCAGGACAGGATAGAGCGGACCGGACGAACGAACCAATGCCGAATGGATCCAGTCGGAAACTCCCAGTTCGCCCACGATTTCGCTGAGTGGCCTGTCCAGGATGGCATCAATCATCGAAAGCATTCCGGCGAGGAAGAGGTCCGTCTCTAATGCTTCGAGATGCGCGGACGACGCGAGCAACTCGCAAAACCGGGCTCGCGTGAGGCAGGTAACCATCAGCTCCGAAGGCTTATCGGCGCCCATCGCCGTTTCTATAACGAGGGCGAGCCATTGGCGCACTTTGTTCTGCCCCAGCAGCGTTAACGCATGACGGAGAGACTTGATTTCGTAATGGAATGGAAAAGCGAAACTGTTCAGATACTTCAGCAGGCGGAAGCAGACGGAAGTCTCCGCTTTGATGGCCTGCTCGAGCCGTCCCGCATCAAAATCCGGCCGGCAGACTTCACGAAGGATACGCAAAAGATTCAGCTTGAATGCCGGAATAGCGCGCCTCACCACCATCTTGGGCCGCGCGAAGAAAAACCCCTGGCAGAATTCGTAGCCCATGCTCAGCGCTTCTTCAAACTCCTCTCGCGTTTCCACCTTTTCAGCCACCAGGCGGATTCCGCGCGCACCCAGCTTCTGGGCAAGGTACTGCCGTTCCGGAGGCGCATTCAAGAGGAAGTCCACCTTCACAAAATCCACCAGGCCCAGCAAAGGGCTTGGGAGTAGAGCGGGAGTGAAATCGTCCAGGGCAAGCCGATGGCCTGCCTCCTTCAGTCCGCGGCATGCACGAACCACTTCCTCATCGATCTCGATGGTCTCGACCACTTCCAGGACCACGTGTTCCACGGGCAGCAGCGCTGCCATACCGTTCGTGAGGACGTTCCGGGTGCAGTTAACAAAAGCCGGAAGGCGATCCGATACCACGTCCAGCCCCATGAGAAACAGATTGTCGAGAACGATCTTCGTGGCGCTATCGGACGACTCAGAACTGAACTGGCTTTCCGGGCCCGAGCGGAAGAGCAGCTCATATCCAAAAGTCCGCTGCCGGCGGTCGAGAATAGGCTGCCGGGCCAGGAATCGCGCGGTGGAAGAGTTAAAGCAAGCCGCCGATAATTCAGGCTTCAATTCAACTTCTTTTTCAGTGACGGCGGGCTCATCCATGGATGGTCGATGATCCTAAGGGGTCCCAACGAAGCAAAGCCGCAACCCAGCCAATAAAACGGCTTGGCCGCGTTTGGGCAAACGGGTGGTCTGCTGCCCAAGGCAAAAACCCGCCCGATGGCAGCAGAGAGTTACCCTCCAATAATCTTCGGTTGCCGAGGCGACGGGCATGAGCGGGAGTCTATTACGGCTCTTGAAGTACGGAATTGGCTACCTTGGTGCTTGTTGAGGAACCAGCTTGTTTTCATCAACTTGCTGGGATGCCGCAGGGCATTTGTCGATAACGTTCTTATTTTCATAACTTTACTGGGTTTGTTGGTTGAGGCTCTCATCGCCATTGTTTGTTTTCAGCAACTTACTGGGTTTGTTGGTCA
>JASHON010000171.1 GCA_030041095.1 Terriglobia bacterium | reverse complement strand
TCAACGTGATCTGGAAATCGGGATAGCGAATGAGGACCTTGCGGACGATTCCCCTCTCCCAGTCGGAGCTGCGACGTAGTTCGTCGAGTTCCTTCTCGATATCCAGTTCAGCCGGGGAACTTTTGACCGGACGGGAAGCTTCGTGGGGGATTCCAGCCTGGATTTTGTCTTGGATGGTTTCACTTGGCATAATCTCTCTCACCTTTGTTCCGGCCAGTCTCAAGTCAACATCGGAAGCAAGCGCTCTTCCAAAAAACGAAGGGCAGTACAGGCTGCGGAAAAAGTCTTTCGGGAGTTGACGTAGCGCCGGCTTCCAGCCGGCAACTTCCTTCGATTCAACGGAGACCGGCAAGATGCCGGCGCACCATTCGCGGGGGTACCGAGTTCTTCCGCAGCCTGAGTAACCCGAGCCCAACGGACTACAATCGACGTTTTCGACGAAATATCGACTCTTGAACAACCATCTGCGTGTGCCGGAAATTTCACGCCCAGTCATCTCAACGGGACATGCCGTCTGCACGATTTCTGGCAGGGCGGAGGTCATGCGGTTGTCCGAGTGTCCCAGTTCTAAAAGCCCCTCCCCAACAGAACGCGGCTCCTTCGCGCTTCGCGCATAACACGCTTGTGGGCGGTGTCGCTATTTTGGCAAAAGTGCCGTCAAAGGGCTTCGCTCGTCATCCTTCCGCACCTGCGACGACTGGAATCCCCCCTCGTTCCCTCCCGTTTTATCAAACAGTTTATCCTCCGCCGTCGCCCATACCTGCCTTTGGTCACGGGCTTGCTGTTATAAGTGTCGGCTGTAGATGAGGGTTGAGTGCCATCTCTTGCGAGACAAGCACGTCAGCAACAGCCTGTGAAGCGCGGGCGCCTGAACTTCGAGTTGCACATCGCCTTGGCCGGCGAGGCGCAATCAAGTCCTGCAAGCCGAGTAAGAATCAATGATCACGGTGAGAAGCATTTACAATCCGTGGGGTGCGCCTTACGCAAAACGATTTCTTGTCGAGCGGCGGTGGCCTCGAGATCTCGACCGGCCTGCATTGCATTTTGAGGGATGGCTGAAAGGTGTGGCGCCGAGCGACGAATTGCGCGCTTGGTTTGCGAACGATCGTACGAGATGGCAGGAATTCCGCCAGCGCTATTTTGCTGAGCTGGATTCGCATCCGGACGTGTGGAGAGTTTTGTTGGAGGAAGCCCGCCGTGGCGTAGTGGAATTGCTGTATGACTCCACCGATCCAAGACCCAACAATGCTGCGGCACTGAAGGAATATCTGGAGACAAAACTTTCAACGGCGCCACGACCGGCGTGAACTGCCGTGAGATCTGCGGACACTATAAGGAAGGAATTGCGAGATGAGCCCAGTGGAAGCAAAGTGGCCGGTTTTTAAGGCCAAGCTGGTTAGCCGCGCGGAAATCGCGGAAGCAACGATGGCGTTCCGATTTGAGCGTCCACCTGAGTGGACCTTCAAGGCCGGCCAGTTTGTAGATATTACGCTAATCAACCCACCAGAAACTGATGCGGAGGGCAACGTCAGAGGATTCTCCATTGCCAGCGCGCCCCACGAGGGCGTGATTATGGTAGCGACGCGAATGCGCAACACAGCCTGCAAGCGATTGCTTCAGACCATGCCGCTCCAGACCGAGGTTCAGATCGAAGGGCCGTTCGGCGATCTGACGCTTCACAATAATGGCAGAAGGCCAGCCATTCTACTGGCTGGAGGGATCGGGGTCACGCCGTTTCACAGTATGGTATTACGGGCGGCGCACGAAAAGCTGCCGCACCGGATCCTGCTCTTTCACTCGAACAATTCGCCAGAGGATGCTCCCTTCCTGGAGGAGCTTCGTGAGCTCGAAAAGCAAAATCCGAACTATGCGTACATACCCACTATGACCGCAATCGACCGATCTCATCGGCAGTGGTCGGGCGAAACAGGAATCATTAACTCTAAGATGCTCTCAAGGCGCTTGAAAGCCGCTACGCCGTCCGATCCGAACATTGCTGGTGCCATTTACTACATTGCAGGACCGCCCGGAATGGTCGCCGACATGCAAAAGACGCTCGTTGACTGGGGAGCGGATGAAGATAACATTCGCACAGAGGAATTTACAGGGTATTAAGGATATGGTATTGCTGATTGGAAGAATCATCCTGGGTGGTTATTTCCTTTACTCGGGTATTCACCATTTTACGAGCCTGGAGTATCTGACCGGATACGCCCGGATGAAGGGGGCCCCCGCGCCGAAAGCTGCCGTTGCGGGATCGGGGGTCCTGTTGGTCCTCGGCGGGTTGAGCCTGCTGTTGGGCGTGCTTCCCATGGTAGGCTGCATCCTGCTCCTGATCTTCCTTGCTGGCGTCTCGCCGATGATGCACGATTTTTGGAAAGTGCAGGATCCCCAGCAAAGAGTGGGCGAAATGATCAACTTCACCAAGAACCTGGCTCTCGCGGGAGCGCTCTTGATGATCCTGGCGATGCCGGGCCCCTGGCTGCTGAGCCTGTGGATCGGGCGATAGAGACCGAGGGCCTCGGGATCTTGACAGAATGCTGAAAAGCGCTTTCAACGAATGTCCTTCTGAGTGCAGCGAAGAATCCCAGCATTTGTTTTCGAAGAGATGCAGAGTTCTCTCGCCTCACTCAGCAAGGCACACAGGCTTTTTCCCCAGCCTGCCAAGCCGCGGCGAGGTGCCAGGACAGTACCGTAACCAAGTGAGACGTGAGCTCGGTTTGGAATTCAGTGGGCCGGACGCTTTGGCATCCGATCGCCAGTGCCTATAGCATTCGGGAGGTATTTGTGCAGGCCCCAAAAGCAATTGCAGCAGTCGGAGGGGCAATTACACCTGCGGCCGAGGAGATCGAGGAACTCGTTATTGACCCTGTTCACTCCTTCATTGGGTTCTCGGTGCGCCATATGGTGATCAGCAATGTTCGGGGGCGCTTCACCCGGTTCTCGGGAACTATTTCGTATAACCGGTCAGATAGGGTCCGCTCGTCGATTAGTCTGGTCATCGATGCCGCCAGCGTGAACACGGAGGATTCCGATCGGGATAACGATTTGCGGGGCGCCTCTTTCTTCGACACCCGGACGTTTCCACAAATCGTTTTTCGCAGCAAGCAGATCGAACAGATGTGCCAGGGATACGTCTGTGTCGGCAACCTGACCTTGCATGGAGTAACAGAAGAAATCGCCATTCCCTTTGAGATTGCGGGCCGTCAGACGGATCTTCAAGGCAAGGAAAGGATGGGCTTTGAGGGTGAATCGAGGCTCGACCGGAGAAAGTTCGGACTGATTCACAACCCGCTCCTGGCGAACGGTGGCCCCGTAGTAGGGAACGAAATTAAAATCGAACTGAGCATTGAAGCGGTTCGAGAGTAGCCCTGGCTGCCCTTTAACAGGATACTGAAAAGCGCTTTCAACGAATGTTCTTCTGAGCGCAGCGAAGAATCCCGGCATTGGTCTTCGAAGAGATGCAAAGGTCTCTCGCCTCACACACAGCATACTCAACCATGGTTCAGCAGAACCAAAAACCGCGTATCTTTTCCGGCATCCAGCCAACCGGCAGGTTGCACCTGGGCAATTACACAGGAGCTCTGAGCCAGTGGGTTGTGAATCAGGATCAGAACGACGGGATCTACTGCATTGTTGATCTGCATGCTCTGACCGCTCTGCATTCGCGGACCATCGTGCCAATCGTCGAGCAGGTGAGACAGACGGCGGCTCTCTTAGTTGCCTGCGGGCTCGACCCCGAGCGATCGTCCATATTCGTCCAGTCGCATATTTCCGCTCACGCAGAACTCGCCTGGATCTTGAATTGTCTCACCCCGGTAGGCTGGCTTGAGCGGATGACGCAATATAAAGCCAAGGCGGCCCAGCCGGCAAGCGCTACTGCAGGGCTGCTTACGTACCCCGTTCTACAGGCTGCGGACATTCTTCTCTACCGGGCAAACTTCGTTCCAGTTGGAGAAGACCAAAAGCAGCATATTGAGCTCACCGCTGAGCTGGCTAGACGGTTCAACCGGCTCTTTGGGGAGACATTTGTGATACCACGCCCGCTGATCCGGACGGCTGGCGCTCGCATCATGGGTTTGGATGATCCTTCCATCAAAATGAGCAAGAGCTTGGCGGAGGATCGAAAAAGTCACGTCATTGGCTTGTCTGACCCTCCCGACCTCATTCGCCGGACAATTATGGAAGCCGTGACCGATTCAGGCTTCGAAACCCGCTTTGAGCGTGCCTCGCCGGGCGTCAAGAACCTCCTCACGATTTTCGAGGCTTTGTCTCAAAGGCCACGCCCTGAGATTGAATCCCACTTTGCAGGGAAAAGTTATCAGGTCCTTAAGGGAGAAGTGGCTGACCTCGTCATCGCAGTTCTCAGGCCGATTCGAGAGAGATACCTCAACCTCGTGGATGATCCCGGCTGGCTGGATCAGATGCTGCGGCATGGCGCTCAAAAGGTATCGCCAATCGCAATTTCAACCCTCGACCAGGTCAAAAAATTGACGGGTATTGAACGTCCACAGCCTGGCCTGCAGACGATAGCCCGCAGTGAAGGTGTCTGTTGATTAAGCTTGCTCGAATCATCTTAGCAGGATGCTGAAAAGCGCTTTCAACGAATGTCCTTCTGAGCGCAGCGAAGAATCCCAGCATTTGTTTTCGAAGGGATGCAGGGGTCTCTCGCCTCGCTCAGCAAGGCAGCCCAGTTTTTTCCGCAGCCTGTTAAACGACAAAGAGGCGAATCTATGACATCCAAACGCGTTCTAATGTACACGAGGCCGGGTTGTGAGGACTCGGATGCAGCCCGGGAATTTCTCAAGCAGCGCCATATACGCTTTGACGAAGTGAACATCGAGAAGAGCCGGGAAGCGCTAGAGTTTGTGATGAGCGTCAATGATGGCAAGCAGAGAACTCCCACGTTCGATGTGGATGGCAAGACGTTCCACTGCTCTCCCTTTGATTCTCAGAAGCTGGCTCGCGAACTGGGTGTGCCGGATGTGGCCCAAACCAAACTCTGATCGGCTGAAAGCGAAAGGGACAGTGCGAAAATTGCACTTTACCATCGTTTCAATGCCGCTGAACCGAGGAACCGTTGCGCAGACCTTGACCCACAGTTACGGCCAATAAGGAGCTTCATAGTGCATCGTGGAGAAGCAAATGGCGGTCGAGCTTGAAGGTAAGGTCGCATTCATAACCGGCGGCGCCCGCGGAATCGGTTTTGACATCGCGGAGTGCTTGGTCCGGGAGGGTGCGAGCGTCTTTATCTGTGGCCGTGATCGGTCCAGCCTGCAGTCAGCACTCGGTCGCCTCCGGGCTCTGGCAGGTGTGGCCCGTGCGGACGGCGCCGTCGCCGATGTGCGGCGTTACTCTGACTGCCAGAGCGCGATTCACCGTGCCGCAGAATGTTTTGGCCGGCTCGACATTCTCGTCAACAACGCCGGCATCGGTATTTTTAAGCCCGTGGATCAGCTCACGCCCGAAGAATGGGATGCCACCATCCAAACCAACCTTTCCGGCT
>JASHON010000019.1 GCA_030041095.1 Terriglobia bacterium | reverse complement strand
AATTCCGTGCCCCTGCCGACCCGTTCCCCTCCGCCGCCGGGGGAACCTGGTTTTCAAACCAGCCTTCAGGGGCGAAGTTTGTTCAATAGAATCAACAAGCGGTTTGCTGGCCCGAAGCTAATTTGGACAGCCCTGGGTTTCAAACCCGCCCCTACTCAATTTTCAAGACAGGGCATGACTTCAGTCATGCCGCAAAGATGCCGAAGGAGAGAGGGCTTTAGCCCCTGCTGATGTCAAAACCTGACCGCGCTTGGCCAAGCGAAAAGCCGCAGAGGCTAAAGCCCGGCCATCGGCGGAGCTGAGGTGGCATGACCGAAGTCATGCCCTGATACAGGGGCACCGAAGCGGCTGCGGGAGCACCCGGGAAATGGATCGGGCGCTGCATTACGGCTGAGTTGAAACCCCGCCCTTCCCGCGACGTGATGAGAAATGCAGGTTGGCAGCGGCTATGTCGCGACGCAGGCGTTATGGGTAGGTCATTCGGACTGGCTCGAACTCACTGTTTCCATCCGGCCGGGTTCTTGGGGTTGAGCTTCGGGTTCCGGAGCGCCGGCCTGGACTGATTCTCGCACGGGCTTCGCGGCGCTTATTTCGCCGTTAAGAAAGCCCGATATTCCCTCCTGCAGGCGCTCGAAAATGGTGTCTACGCTGGCCGTGGCATCAATCACTTGGAATTGATACTCATCCGCCAGCCGGTCAAACTGGGCCAGGAGGGCTGTCTGGTATTTGCGAAAACTCTCGTACATGTCTTCACTGGGATGGAGGTCCATGCCGGATTCCCAGAAATCGAATCCACGCGAAAAGACGACCCGTGGAATCAGCTCATCGACGCCAATCCGCAAGTAAAAGACGGCGTCCGGCTTCAACGCAAAAGTGTAGAGACTTCGAAGCCACGCAGGATCCAATCCACGGACGGAGGCGCGAGCCATCAGCGAATAGATATACCGGTCCGTCAGGACGACGAAGCCCGCCTGAAGCGCAGGAACGATCTGGTTGATGATGCGGTCGGCAAAATCGGTGGCGTAGAAAAGCGTCTGAGTGATGCGCCCAAGCGTGTGCCCCTCTTTGGCCTTCTTGATACCCTTGCCTGCCAGTTCCGAGCGCGTCATGCCCGTATCCACCACGGCGTGGCCGCGATGTTCCAGCCACGGACGCACCAACTTCATTTGCGTCGAGCGCCCCACGCCATCGGTGCCTTCAATAACAATCAGCTTGCCGGTTAATTCCTCGAGCTTCACGTTCGGAAGAACCACGCCGTAAGTCTCTCTCATGGCGCCACCCTTAGCCTTTTTGCCTGCGCCAGACGGGCCTTGACAATTTGCCGCATCTGACTTTGCTGTTCCTCGATCGGCAGAGTCGCGTCAACCACGGTCAGGTCGAATTCGGCGATCATCTTCTCGTATTCTTCCAGGATGCGTCCCTGAAACATCCGGAAACTTTCGTCAGGATCTTCACTGAGCTCCAGGTCCAGCCCCGCTTCGTAATATCGAAATCCGTTGCGGGCGGAATGCAGCCGCTTGGTGGCCACTTCGAGCGGAGTGCGAAAATAGAACGCGACCGTGGGCTTAACGGCAAACGCGTAGAGTTCCCGCACCCATTGCGGGTCCATGCCGCGCGCCACATCGCGGGCAAAAGCGGTGTAAATATATCGGTCGCAAAGAACCACCGCTCCCGCCTTGAGGAGCGGGATAATATTGTGTTCTATTCGATCGGCGAAGTCTGTCGCATGAATCAGGCTGAACGTGGAAGGCACCAGCATTCTCTTTTTTTTCCCGCGCTTCGTCACGTCTCGAACCAGGGGCGAGGAGTTCCACTCGCTGAACACCACGCCGTATCCCTCGCTTTGGAGCCATTGGTAAAGCAGGTTGAGCTGCGTCGATTTTCCCGAGCCGTCGATGCCTTCAACAATGAACAGCTTTCCGGGGAACCGATACTCGCCATAGCGTTTCATCAGCGTGCTCCCGAAGCGCGGGA
This sequence comes from Terriglobia bacterium, assembly GCA_030041095.1. Classification (GTDB taxonomy): domain Bacteria; phylum Acidobacteriota; class Terriglobia; order UBA7540; family UBA7540; genus JASHON01. The sequence goes on along the minus strand of JASHON010000019.1, from coordinate 26,779 downwards.
TACAAATTTGTATGGATAGATTATCACACCGGCGGGAGGCGGGAAAGCGGAGCGCAGGAAGCGGCAACGGCCGAACCTGCGGCCCTTCAGGAGGTTCCTGAATTTGCCGTGTTGGGGAGCTTTGAGAGCGCCTGTCTGAGTGCTTCCCAAGCCAGCGCGCTGGCGTGATGCGACGCGGGCGGCAAGCCGTCCAGACCGTCTTCAATGTCCTTCGGTAAGAGCCGCGCGGCCTCGCCGGCGGTTTTGCCTCCCACCCATTCTACAAGCCAGGAGCCGCACGCGACGGAGGGAACGCAGCCCGTGACTTTGAAGCTTGCGGATAGAAAGCCCTCCTGCGAGACAGCGATCCATACTTTGAGCGTGTCGCCGCATACGGGGTTGGCAACCTCCACCACCACTCGGGCATTCGGCATTTCGCCAGCGTGGCGCGGATGCGCGAAATGATCGAGGACCTTCGGGGAATACATGCTTCACCCGGAGTGCCGGTAATGAACGATTTCTCCATCTGCGACGACGTAATCTTTGCCTTCCAGCCGCAAGCGGCCGCGATGGCGGGCTTCCGCGAGGTTTCCGCAAGCCACCAAATCGTCGTAGGTGATCACCTCAGCGCGGATGAAACCTTTCTGAATGTCGCTGTGAATTTCGCCCGCGGCTTCCCACGCCGTGGCTCCTGAGCGAATCGTCCAAGCGCGGCATTCGTCTTCACCGACGGTGAAAAACGAGATCATGCCGAGAAGTTGGTACGTGGAGCGTATCACGCGCGCGAGCGCGGAGTCTTTCAGTCCGTAGCTCGTCCGAAACTCCGCCGCTTCGCGCTCGCTCAGCTCGGACAATTCAAATTCGACCTTCCCACACACGGCGGTGACGGCGGTTTGCGGGCGGGGCTTCAATCCGGCGGCTGAAGCAAGCTGCGCCGCGCGGTCCGTTGCGCTTGAATCTCTTTCCGGGAGATTGAAAACGTAAAGCATGGGCTTTAACGAGAGAAACGTGAATCCGCGAATGGACCGCCCTTGTTCGACGCTGAGCGGAACCTCGCGCAGCGGCGTTTGTTTTTCGAGGGCTTCCTTGCACGCTTCGAGTGTCTGCAACTCCAGCTCGAGCGCCGCATTCTTCTGCTTCTTCACTTCCTTTTCGAGCCGTTCCAGGCGCTTTTCCGCTACGGCCAGATCGGAAAGCAGCAATTCCAGCTCAAGGTTTTCAACGTTGCGGCGGAGGGATTGAGGCGACGCATCGTCACCGAACGCGGCAACCACGTGGACGAGCGCGTGCAGCTCGCGCATGGCCTGGCTTTCGCGGCCTGCGCGAAGCAAATCAATGACGCTTCCGGGAGTATCCACGTATTCCACGCTGGCGTGGATCGTGCGACGTGGCTGGAACATCTCCGCCAGCTTCTCCAGCCGGGAATCGGGTACGGTGACGACTCCCACGTGCGCTTCCGGACGCCCGCCCGTGAGAGCGCCGCCGTGGGCGCGCGTCATGATTTCAAAGAGAGTGGTCTTGCCGGCCTGCGCGAGGCCGATAAGTCCTGCCTGAAGCACACGTCCTCCCGCGAGCGAAATGAACGGATCCACGCACTGGTTTTCGAACTGAGTCTACCACACCATGGACTGCCGTTCGGCTAACGGTCAGTCTGTTAGAATGTCTTTTTCATCATTGCCTGCAAAGGACTTTCATGGAGCAGCGCATCTCGTGGCCCGAAGGCCGCGCATTTGCTTTCACCATCTTTGACGATCCGGATTCGCAGACATTCGAAGCGAGCAAGGCCGTTTATGGGTTTCTAAAGGATTGCGGCTTTCGGACCACGAAAGGAGTGTGGCCCAACCGCCCGACGCGCACGCCTTCCGATTGCGGGCTCACCTGCGGCGAAAGCGCGGAATATGTAGACTGGCTCGGGAAATTGCAGGCAGCGGGATTCGAGCTGGGTCTTCACAATGTGACGTCTCACACGTCCTTGCGGGAGGAAACGCTCGCCGGGCTCGGGCAATTCGAGCGTTACTTCGGTCACTTCCCGCAATCACTCACCAACCATTATTTCTGCCAGGAGAGCATGTATTGGGGCGAGCGCCGGTGTACCGGATTCAACCGGATGGTGTACAACGGAGTCACTTTGGGACGGAAGCGCGGCATTTCCTACGGGCATGAAAAAGGCCATGCATATTTCTGGGGCGACGCTTGCAAGGAAAGAATCAAATACGTGCGAAACTTCGTCTTTAGAGACGTCAACACGCTGCGTGCGTGCCCTCTCATGCCTTATCACGATCCGCTCAGGCCCTATGTGAACTATTGGTTCGCGTCGACCGGAGGCAACAGTGTTGAAGTCTATGTGCGTTGTCTCACCGAAGAGAGACTTGACCGGCTGGTAGAAGAGGGCGGAGCGTGCATCATGTACGTGCACTTCGGCCACGGTTTTTATGACGCGGGAAAGTTGGATTCGCGCTTTCGCGCCATCATGGAAAGTCTGGCGCGCCGAAAGGGATGGTTTGTACCGGTCACTCCGTTGCTGGATTTCCTGCTTTCGCAGAAAGCCGGGCCGGCTGATCTTGCGAATAAAGACCGCGCAGCGCTGGAACGGCGGTGGCTCCTGCAAAAGCTTCGGTCAGGAACGGCGTAGCCGGACGCTTACCCATCCTCGCTGGCATCATCGCCTGCGACGCCCGAACGCGGCGGATTCAGTTTCCCCGCGTGCAACTTTCCCAGAACTCGCTGCCGCACATCGAACAGCCGCTTGGCTTCTCGCCGCATCGTGCCCAGGAGCCGATAGCGCGACTTCCGGAACCAGGGAACGGATACCGGACGGTTGCCGTACTTCTCTTTGTATTCGCCGCCACCACCCCAGTCGAAAACTTCAACGCCGTGCCGCTTCCAATAGCGCATGGCATACCAGTGCAGCGATTCGTTCGGACGAAAGCTCTGGCCGTGACGGAAGCTGGCGTTGCCCCAGAACACCGCCACCTTGTTCATGCCCGGGTAGATGCCGGTTCCAATCGAGCGGCCTTGGGGATCGCAGGCTCGAAGGAGGAGCAGCCGTCCCGTGGAATCAAGATGGCGGACGAGTGACTGAACGCGCTTGAGGTCATAAGTGGGCACAAGATTTTGCTTGGCAAAGACGTCTTTGAGTTGATCGTAGTATTCCTCCGCGAACGCCTCACCATGAGCTTCTTCGATTTGCGTTCCGCTCTTGTCCGCCTTCCGGATGCATCGCCGGCAAGCGCTGGTCATCTGGTTGAACAACTCATCTTCGGACCGGGTGAGATCGGTTTCGTAGGTTTGATACGCATCCAGCGAAAAGCCCAACTGAACGCCATCTTCGGTCTTAAAACTTCGATCGGAAACTTCCAGATGCCAGCAGCCCAGCTCGTGGAAGGCAAACGTCTCGAGAGCCGCCAGCGCAGCCTGGCGCGAAACCTGCCGTGCGAGATTGAAGCCCACGTAAGGCGTGGTCCAGCCGGGAAAACTACTCCCCAGAATGCGCACGCCCACACGCCGGATGACGAGCCCCGTGAAGTATCCCACGCAGGAAGAGCCTTCCCGCACTTCAGCCACGACGGGAACCGCGTTCTGGGTTTCGGCAATAAATTCCAGCCATTCGCGAGTCTGAAAGACGGTGCGATCTTCAAGCTGGTCCAAGGCGTTCCAGGGCACGTCCTCGAAACTCAATCGATGGAGCTTAAGCGAGTTATTATTTTGGAATCGAGATGGCATCATAGTCCACGAGGAAGCGGGTGAGGGTGGTGTGCGCGCGCACCCAATGCTTCAGGTTATAGAGAGTCGTATAGACCGCGCGCATTCGCTTCACCCGCAAGCCCGTGCGGAGCTTGTCCTTGGGCGTCGCCAGTTCGTAACCATATGCTTCCAATAAGTCCCCGGCGAGGCTTTCGAATAATTCCAGGTCCTGAGCGGACATCATCCTCTTCCATCGGTTCAAAGGATCAAACTTTCCTTGATCGACTTCGTTCTTGAATGATGTGGGAGGGTTCGAAAGTGCGCCGATTGAAGCCTTCTGTATACGGTCGTAGTCGAGGTCGTGGTGGAGGAAGGCGCTGAGGTGCCCGAGCGCCTCGCGCGGCTTGGAGAGCAGGTCTTCATAAATGATCTCCAGGTAATCCCGTCCCAAGGCGGGCGCAGCGGCGCGTCCTTTGAGTAGGGTCCATCTCCAATACACGCCGGCGGCCATGACGCCCATGTTCTTTTCCCAAGGCAACGGGTGGCTCCAGCCCTTCGCATCCAGCGACAGCGCGACGTTTCTCCCATCGCGAATGATATGGACGAACATCGCATCCGGGATGCTGCGCTTGATGGCAGGCATGTGGTAAATGTTGGTCGGAGTAGAATCCGCCCAGCGGTCCACACCTTGCGAGCGGGCAATTTCATCGAAGACAATTCTTTCGAAGTCTCCCGCGCTGCGGCAATCCGCGAGAATCCGCTTCTCAATGGATGGCGCCTCCAGCCCGGAGCGTTGGAACGCCATACTCGAGAGCCACATCTTCATGAGCCGCTTGCGCGTGCTTGCGCGCGAGAGATTGCCGTAGATGGGACCCAGAACGTCGAAGACGTTCAGTTGGGTGCGAAACTGTGCAAAACCGCCGGCCGAGAGAAGCGTGTGGTAGAGGAAGGCAGTTCCGGAGCGGCCGCATCCCACAATAAAAACCGGAGGTTTCATTGCGCCGCCCTGACCTTCCCGAGAACCTGCTCGAACTGGCGGGCTACCGCAGGCCATCCGTACCCACTTTCCACGAACTCGCGTCCCGCTCTTTCCAACGTCGAACGTTGAGACGGATTGCGAAGTAATTCAACAACGCACCCGGCAAATTCGTCCTTCGTGTCCGCGAGGATAATCTGGTTTCCGTTTTGAATCGGCAAGCCTTCCGCGCCGATTGAGGTAGAGACGACCGCCTTGCCCATGGCCATGGCTTCAAAGATTTTCAACCGGGTTCCTCCGCCCACGCGAAGCGGAACGACGTAGAGGGCGGACTCGGCAACGTACGGCCGGATGTCTTCAACGCGTCCCGTAAGGCGTACACCGGGAAAACGCGCGGCGATGGAGCACAGGCGCGCCGAGGGCAGCCGCCCCACGACCGTCAGCGTAACGTCGGGAAGCTGTTGGCGAATCAGAGGCAGCACGTCGGTTATAAAGTACAAAACACCATCTTCATTTGCCATCCAGTCCATCGCCCCGGTAAAAACCAGGCTGTGCGGCTTAACCTCGCCGTGCGCTGGCGCGAAATAATCCAAGTCTACCCCCGTCGGGATCACGGTCATCTTCTCGGGATTCAGCCATCGCCTGAACGAGAGCCGGTCCGTTTCAGAGACCGTAAGCACGTGATCGGCGCGCCGCGCGTAACGTTTTTCGGCCCGGTTCATGGTCAGGTACTCGCGGAGGCACACGGCTTTCCACAGAGGGTTTCGAGCCGAGGCGAAGTGACGCCGCCAAATTTGCGCTTCGACGTTATGCGTAAATAGAATCTTGGGGTAAGGCGATTTCCACGGTATGACGCCCCCTGCTACGGCAAAGTCGCAAACCCAAACATCGAATCGCTGCTCCCGGACGAGCCGGCGCAAATCGCGTGCAACCGCGCGTTGACAGAACTTGACGATGGTAAACGGCCGGAGCGAAAACAGACTGCGAGCGTAAAGCGCGGCCTCGCCAAAGCTTCGTTGCGCAGGAAGCTTCAGCGGGTGGCGCTCCACGCGCGCAAAGACCTTGCTGAGCTCCTGGTGAGGATCATCGGGTTCTTCGGCATAAAACGTGAAGACGGTAATTTCGTGGGACCGAGCCAGCTCACGCAGAATGTGAAAGCTTCGGATTCGCCCGCCCAAGTCAAGAGGAACCAGCCCCCCTGCTTTCACCCAAAGGATCTTCATCGGTTATGACGGCTGACGGCGCGCACCCGGCCGGCCTGTTATTCGCGAATCCTCACGACCAGCAGATCCCCTCATAGGCGGCGCCGCTGGGCCGGCGGGAACGGTCGAGGTGAACGAGGTCAATCAAATTCTGACTGGGGCGGAGCAGGCTTTCGACTTCAGCCTTCGACGCGGCTCCGGTGCCTAAGACGATGGCTTCGGCTGACTGAACGACTTCCGAAAGGTTCGGAGAAAGTAACGAGCCAATGTGGGGAATAACTTCCTCGATGTATTGCCGGTTCGCTCCGGCGAGTTTTGCCAGCGAAACGTGCGGATCCCAGATTCGAATCTGACAACCTTCGCCAAGCAACCTTTTCACCAACTGAACCTGCGGGCTTTCGCGCAGATCGTCCGTGCCGGCCTTGAAGCTCAAGCCCAATAAACCGATCTTCTTCTTGCCGGTTGCGAGCACCAATTCTACGGCGCGATCGATGTGCTCCTGATTGCTTGGCAGGATCGATTCAAAGAGGGGCAGCTTTAAGTCCAGCTCTTTGGCGCGATAACCGAGGGCTCTTACGTCTTTGGGCAGGCACGAGCCACCGAAGGCGAAGCCGGGACCCAGGTAGGCGGGCGAAATATTCAATCGAGTGTCAGACGTGAAGATTTCCGTCATCTCCTGAGCGTCCACACCCAGTCGCTTGGCCAGTGTTCCCAGCTCGTTGGCAAAGCTCACCTTCACGGCGTGGAATGCGTTGCTCGCGTATTTCACCATCTCCGCGACGCGCAGAGAAGTTTCAAAGATCTTGCTGGGCGCCCACTGATAAAGCTCGCGAACGAGCGGAAGATGATCCGGCTGCGCAGCTCCCAAGACTGTAAAGGGAGGATTGAAGAAATCCGATACCGCCGTGCCTTCGCGCATGAACTCGGGGTTATAGACCACGATGAAGTCTTGTCCAGCCTGCTTTCCGCTGCTCGCTTCCAGGGAGGGAATCACCACGGTTTCCGTTGTGCCGGGTAATACGGTGCTGCGAACGACGACGGCGTGCGTGGCATTCTTCCGGCGCAGTGCGGAGCCGATTTCCCGGCTGACATTTTCCACGTGGCTAAGGTCGAGTTTGCCATTGCGCTGGCTTGGCGTGCCCACGCAAATGAACGAAACTTCCGTCTCGCCGACAGCCGCCCCGACGTTTGTCGTTGCACGGAGACGGCATGAGCGGACGCCGTTCGCGACAAATTCCTCCATTTGCGCTTCCACGATGGGGCTGCGTCCTTCGGCGAGCATGGCGGCTTTGGCTGCATTCACATCGACGCCGGTCACAAAATGGCCTTTGTGCGCAAAACAGGCTGCCATGACGGAGCCGACGTAGCCCAATCCAAAGATGCTGATAGCGTGAGGCTTAGAATCCATGCGGAATCTCTACCCGCGGGTTGAGTTTGATATTACCTTTGACCTGAGCGGAGAAGTTCAATATCGGCAATTGCGTAGTATAGCATTAGCAGGGGCTCGCGCCATGCGCCGGGGAGGGCCCGCTCTCGTTCCTCGGCGCGATCCAATCCCCCCTCGTTCATCATCGTTTCCGCCCGTTCATTGTCAGCGGCTGAGGGCAAAACCAGCTCGTCACGGCAGAGCTGCCTTGCCACGTCGTTCAGGCGATCTCGATCTGCCGGCTCATGGGCCTCACGTTCGTAAGACCCTCCTCCGGGGGATAATCCCAGCCGAAGGCCTTGGCTCCCTGTATAATGAGTCTAGTGCATCGGGCTCTGCTTCCCAGGTTAAGAGGAGGACAAACTGCACAGGGCCGGCCGCCAATCTGCCGGGAATTGAAGGGACCCTTTTCAAACCAGCTATGTCCATGAATGGAAATCGAGACGCAAGAATCCTGGTGGTGGACGATGAGGTTCACGAGCGCGAAGGACTTTCCATGCTTCTTCGTGGCTGGGGTTACGAAACGGAGACCGCCTCCCAGGGGCGCGAAGCGCTGGAGAAAATCCCTTCGTTCAATCCTGCGGTGGTCATCTGTGACTTGCGAATGCCGGACATGAACGGCCTGGAACTGCTGCGTGAGCTGCGCCACTCGCATCCCACACCCACGTTCATCATGCTTTCCGGACAAGGAACAATTGGCGAAGCGGTCGAAGCTACGAAGCTGGGCGCCTACAATTTTCTTGAAAAGCCGCTGGATGTGAAGAAGCTTCAGGTGGAGCTGCGAAATTGCCTCGAGCGGCGGGTCAACGAGCGGGAGCTCGAAATCGCTCAACGGCGGCTTCGCCAAGCCGGCATTTTGGGACGCCTCGTTGGCGGGTCCCGGAAAATGCAGGAAGTGATGCTGCTCATCTCGCAAGTGGCGCCTTCGAGCGCTTCGGTTCTCATTACCGGAGAGAGTGGAACGGGGAAAGAGCTTGCCGCCCGCACCCTTCACGACCTGAGTCCACGCAAGATGAATCCTTTTGTGGCCGTCAACTGCGCCGCGATCCCGGAGACGCTGATGGAAAGCGAAATCTTCGGACACGAAAAAGGGGCGTTCACCGGGGCGATGGATCGGCGCGCCGGGTGCTTCGAGCTCGCCGATGGCGGCACGCTCCTTCTTGATGAAATCGGAGAAATGCACATCGGCACGCAGGCGAAGCTGCTTCGCGTTCTCGAGGATTCCAAGGTGAGACGTCTGGGGAGCAAGGTGGAGATCATCACCGACGTTCGCGTGCTGGCCGCCACGAATAAAGTACCCGAAGACGCCGTAGCCAAGGGACAGCTTAGGAGCGATCTCTATTTTCGGCTGAACGTCGTGCACATCTCGATTCCGCCTCTGCGCGAGAGGCTGGAGGACTTGGAGGACCTGACGGCAACGCTCTTCGAAGATCTTCAACACAAGTATCAAAAAAGCGTGAGAGCGGTTGACTCCGAAGTGCTCGAGCTTTTCCGGCGATACACGTGGCCGGGTAATGTGAGGGAGTTGCGGAACACGTTGGAGCGCGCCGTGGTGGTCTGTTCGGGCGAGGTGCTTCGAAAAGCTGATCTTGCCCCTGACTTCGGACGAACGACGCCGGCGGTTCCTGAAGGTGACCGCACGCTTCGCGCCGGCTTGACGGTGGGGGAGGCCGAGCGGCTGTTGATCCGGGAAACCCTTGCTTTTACCAGCAACAACAAAACACGCGCGGCCGAAATGCTGGGTATCAGCCTCAAGACCTTGCACAATAAACTAAAAGAGTATGAAGCTCAGCCTTAAGGTCAGGCTCACCGCGCTCATTTCTGCGCTCGTGCTGGTGGTCGTTCTCGGCGTTTCCGCGCTTTACCTGCTCCACTTCGTTCGGCGCGAGTTGCAGAATGTGGAGCTAACGGCCGGGTACATCCGCCAGGAAATCTACGCTCGCGCGCACGAAGCGGTAGCCACCTCGAAGATTCCCCGCTACATTGATCGCAAGGATCCGGACGAAGTTCGCGCTTACCTTCAGGTTCGTCTGAGCCAGGACGAAGCGCTGATTTCCCTGATGCAGTCAGCCGTGGGGTATTATCCGAGCATTGATTACGTCGCTCTGACGGGACCCAACCGGATTATCCTTGCTGATTACGACGCAAGCCAGATCGGGAAGAGAATGCTGCCGGCGCCGCCTCTGTCGCACTTGCTGCATGAGGGGTTGATCGATGAGCTTCGTAACATTTACGGGCCTCCGCAGGATTACGAAGTCGAGTTGCCCATGCAGCTCGACTTTGGGAATATCGGCGGGCTTCCGTTCAAAATGAGCCGCCAGCCTTTTGGCGATGTCCGCGTGGGCGTCTCCACCGTGTTTCTCTCTGCCGAAGTGACGCCACGATTGAGAGCGGCGTTGGTGATGGTCGGAGTGGTGGTCGTGCTCGCCACGCTCACCGCGGCGTTGCTGTCTTTCACCGCCCTGCGCCCTTTGGCCGCAATTTCCCAGAGCGTCGAGCTGATGGCGCGAGGCGAATTCACCCGGCCCGTTCAGGTTAAGCGGGAGGATGAATGGGGCATCCTATCGAGCAGGCTGAACCTGCTTGGCGAGCAGATGAGGGGCGACAAAGCGGCTTTCCTCGCCTTGAAAGAGAACACCGATCAGCTCATTGCCAACCTCTCCGACGGCCTCATGCTGTTTGACGGCGAGGACCGGCTCGTGCTGGTGACTCCGGCCACTCGCCGTTTCCTGCAGCGCCCCATCGAAGAGCTGGTTCATAAAAAAGTCGCGGAGGTTTTTGGCGGCTTCGGGCCGCTGGACCGTCTTCTTCGCGAGGTTCTCACCCGGCGGGAGAAGCTGCGCTTGCGGCCGCTCGATTTGCCGGACAATCCGGAGACTCCGCGCGTGACCGTCACGACGCACATCGTGCGAGAACAGGGTGATTCGATGTGGACGCTGGTGACGCTGCGCGATGCCGGAACGCGCGCCCAGCTTGAAGACCAGATCGGGGTGACCGCGCGTCTGGCGGCGCTCGGCCGCCTCACCTCCGGGGTTGCGCACGAGGTGAAGAATCCCTTAAATGCCATGATCATTCAGGTGGAGATCCTGAGGTCAAAGCTGCTCGACGTCGACGGCTCCGTGAAGCCACATCTGGACGTCTTGTCCGAGGAAATCCGCCGGCTCGACCGGGTGGTGAAGACATTTCTGGATTTCACGAAGCCCCTCGAGATCGTTCGCACGGAGACGAACGTGGCCGACCTGGTGCGCGAGGTATTCACGCTGGCTGAGCCTCACGCGCAGGCGCGCGGCGTTCAGTTGGTGCTCGAAATGAATGGCACGTCGCCGCTCGTTCAGCTCGACCGCGACCTGATGAAACAAGCTTTGCTCAATCTCGTCATCAACGGTTGCCAGGCGATGCCCCACGGGGGCGAATTGCGCGTCACGCCTCACCTGGGAGTTAAGCACCTCGATCTGGAAATCTCGGATGAGGGAGTGGGAATTCCGGAAGAGGACCGGCAGAAGATCTTTGCGCTTTACTACACGACCAAGCCGGACGGGACAGGAGTGGGACTGGCAACCGTGTTCCGCATTGTTCAGCTCCACGACGGCTCAATCGATTTCACGAGTGAAGTGAACCACGGCACCACTTTTCGTGTTTCCTTGCCATCCTGACGCGAGGGTTCATTGTCTTCCCTCGCCTTTTTTGTTGAGAAAGCAAGGGGGTGACGGGGCCGCTTCGGGAAGAGCCTCGTCTCGGTCAGCAGGCCGCTCGCAACGACGGGCTGATTCGGAAAGCTTCCCCGACCAGCATTCGAAGAGCCGCCCGTTGCGTTCATCGTCCTTGAAGAAGACCGAGTACGTGACGGCGTGGTAACCCATGAAGGCTTGCCGTCCCGGGCGGAATCTTGCCAGCTCATAGACGGGACGCCAGGTGCCGGAATTAACGTAAATCTGATTGAGAAGGCCCTCCGGCGCTCGAGTCACGTCCATCGGAACAACTTCGTGATGGTGCGTGTGCCCGTAAACGATGAAGCGGGCGGCGCGGTTCCTAAACCAGGGCTCGTGAAGGGCGTGGCGCAGGTAGGATTGCCGGTGGCTGCCGACCTTCTCGCTCAGCCATCGCGTGCAGCGGCTAGCGCTGGGTGACATCAGCGTCTTGGAGAGGGTCAATGTCCAGCTCAGGCTCTGCGCGCGGCAGGAGAATTTCCAGGTAGAAAGGCGCTCTTTCACGAACGGAATTCTCAACCACTGATCGACGGTTTCCTTCCACGCTTCCTGGATTCGACGGCGGTCTCGCGACGAACGGCAGGTACGCTCGAGCAGCCCGCCCACCCACGCCGGGACCATGGAAAACGGCCGGACGTTGTCAATTTCACTGAGTCCGCTTAAACACTCTCTGGGAAGCGAGTTCCCCAGGCTGCGGTGAACTTCAAAGGCGAACTTTGTGACCAGGTCGATCACGATCGAGTCGCCCAAAGATGAACCGTCTCGGTTGCCCTCGAAATTGACGGGATCGAAGATGTCTCCGTGGCGGGCGAAAACGCGATGCTGGCGGAAAGCCTCAAGGACGGCTGCAGCCGATGGCTCGGAGGGGTCGTGCGGAAAGGGATGCTGCGGATGGTTTTCGAGGCCCATCGCTTCCACAACGCTCCGGCGCACTCCGTGGTAAGCGGCGCTCGGCACGTGGTAGAACCAGTCGTGATTGCCTACCATGAAGTGAAAACGAGCCTTCACCGGCACGCGCTCCACATTTCGCTCTGTTCCGCGAATCTTCGCCGGCTGGCCCCGGCTATCGGCAGGCGGAAGGGTGATGATTCCCGCCCGGCTCACTTCCCGCAGCATGGTGAAGAACGTAGTGTTGTGAGCCAGGATCGCATCCGTCACATTTTTGACCTTGGCGATGAATTGCGGGCTGTCCCGGTCATCCCACGGCCTCACAGCCTGTGAGCGATCGTCCTTCTCCAGCCACAGCGTTGATCGCAACACGTCCAGAATGTCACCGGCAAGCAGCACATCAAACGCCTCGATCGGTTGATACCTGCCGTCCGTGCGCCACGAGGCAGCATAGGCGAGAGCGCGCAGCCTTTCGCGAAACATGCGAAGCGTACCTTGGTGGACAGTCTTGCCCGTGGTCCCATCGGCCAAATGGAGGTCGCTGACGATTACCAGCATGGTTCGATTCTAGAGATTTGTTGTGAGACAGAGGGGACAGATAGGACAAATTAATGTTGCGAATTCACATTAACGGTTGCCAAGGATCATCCTGGCGATGGTTTGAAGCTGCATGAAGGATGTTCCCTCATAGATGGAGCCAATCTTGGCATCGCGAAGGTACTTTTCAACCGGATAGTCTTTGGTAAACCCGTAGCCGCCAAACACTTCCACAGCCTCAGAGGCGACTCGCTCGGCGACCGTAGAACAAAAATACTTGGCCATAGCGGCTTCTTGGACGAACGGCTGGCCGGCATCCTTCAACCGGGCGGCGTTGTAAGTCATGAGGCGGGCGGCCTCAACGTCCGTCGCGAGCCGGGCAAGCTGGAACTGGATGGCCTGGAAGTCAGCAATCGCTTTGCCGAATTGCGGGCGCTCGCGTGCGTAACGCACGGCGTGGTCAAGAGCGCCACGCGCGATCCCGGCCATCTGTGCTCCAATTCCGATGCGGCCCTCATTGAGCGTCTCAATCGCCACCTTGTATCCGTTGCCGACCTCGCCCAATACGGAAGCTTGAGGTATCCGGCAATCTTCAAGAAGCAACTCACAAGTGGAGGAGGCGCGAATGCCGAGCTTATCTTCTTTCTTGCCGACTGAGAAACCCGGTGTGCCGCGCTCGATCAAAAACGCCGTGATGCCTCGGTAGCCGAGTTCGCGGTTGACGGTGGCGAAGACGATGAACAGTCCCGCTTCGTTCGCATTGGTGATCCAGAGTTTTCTGCCGTTCAGCACGTAATCGCCACCCTCGGCGCGGGCGCGCGTTTCCAGCCCGAATGCATCGCTGCCTGACTGCGGCTCGGAGAGCGCGTAGGCGCCCACCGTATCGGTCGCCAGGAGGGGAAGGTAAGCCCTCTTTTGCTCTTCCTTGCCCCACCGGAGCAGGGCATTTGAAACCAGCGTATTCTGCACGTCAATAATGACTGAGGCGGAAGCGTCAACCCGCGCAAACGACTCGATGGCCAGCACGGACATGAAGAAGCTGCCGCCCACGCCCCCGTATGCTTCCGGAATGCCGATACCCATATATCCCTGTTTGAAAAACTGGGCCAGTAGATCCTTTTTGAAGATGCCTTCCCGGTCCATTTCCCGAACGTATGGGCCGATTTCCTTGGCGGCAAATTCATAGGCCGCGGACTGAAACATGCGCTCGTCTTCTCGAAGAAAGGTCAACGGCGCACCGGCGTCATTCATAGCCAAGCCTTTTCTTCCATCTGCCCCTCTTTGAAGAAACGGAACAGGAAACGCAAACCCGGGCCACTTGCCCCGTCGTGCCTTTTGAGGAAAACGGGGCGGAGTCAGGAGATTCGTTGCATCCCTGCGGCCTCATCGAGCGACTCGTTCGCCAGACGGTCGGCTTCGCGGTTGCTTTCCCGCGGAACGTGCCTGATGGAGAATGACTCGTACCGGCTGATCAGCTCCCGAGCGCGCTCGGCCAAGGGCTTGAGGTCCGGACTCTTGATCTTGTAAATTCCCTGAATCTGGCGGACAAGCAGCTCGGAGTCGCTTTCGATCTTAATGTGGCGTTGTTGGCTCTCGAGGCCGTAGCTGAGGGCGGCCAGCAGGGCCTGGTATTCGGCAAAGTTATTGGTGGCGCGGCCCAGGTACTTTGCAAAAGCTGCAACGCGGTGACCCTTGGCCTCGATGACCACCGCACACGATGCGGGTCCGGGGTTTCCTCTTGAGGCCCCGTCGATGTGAGCAACCCATGCGTCAGCATGATGGGAGGCTGATTTGAACGAAGGCGTCATTGCACGGCAGAATCAAACATTGGCCTGATGGTGGGAGCTGGTCTCCTCCTCGTCAGACGCGGGCACGTCCGTCGGGACGTAATAGAGAATTCGGCTGCACGTCTCGCACGTGACCAAGGATTCATCGCTGCGCACGTCGTTATAAGACTGCGGCCGAAGGCGGACGTGGCATCCGCCGCAATAGCCGTCACGGACTTCGACCACCGCCATGCCGTTGCGCGCTTTAGCCAGCTTCGCGTAGAGCTCATAGATTTCAGCGGGCAGACCGGCCACCAGCGTATTTCGCAGGCTCAGCAGGTTGTCGCGGCGGCGCTCCGCGGCTTCGCGGTTGGCGTCGAGTGCGTCAACTTTAGTTTCCACGTGCTGTTTTTCGCTCTCGAGCCGGGCGGTGGCGTCACGAATCGATTTCTCAATCTGTTCCGACTCCAGCATTTTTTCGAGGATGCGATCTTCCATTTTGCGAGCGTTGCTTTCTTCCGTCTCGATCTCGTGAAGCATGGCTTTATATTGCTCGTTCGTCTTCAGCTCGTAGAGCTGGTCTTTGTGCTTCGCAATCTTGGCGCGGATTTCCTGCAAGTCTCCGTCCAGGCTCCGGCGTTCCTTTTGGCTGGAGGCAAGGTGCAACTTCGCGTCCTCGCCCGCACGAACGAATTGGCTGAGCTCGTCGCGGAGCGCCTTAACCTGGCGAGGTGAGGATTCAATCTGGGCGGTAAGTTGGGATAAGGCCTGGTCAGCCTGTTGAAGCTGAATGAGAGTTTTCAGAACAACGTCCACTTGATCCCCCGCATCGTCAACGTCAGTGTTTAAGGGCTTGAGCCCGTCGTTTCCCGAATGAAAACTATTCTGGCACAAGCAGCTCGGCTGAACAAGAGCATTGCGGCGAAGCCGCTGTTTGACAGGGGCGGCTGGCTTCGATAGGGTGAAATAAAGGCAAGCCCTATGCGAAGCGTTTACCTGGATCATAACGCCACGACGCCGTTGGCCGGTGAAGTGTTCGAGGCGATGAAGCCGTACTTGACCGGCGAGTTCGGCAATGCGTCTTCAATCCACGCCTGGGGCCAGCGGGCGAAGGCTGCGATTGAGAACGCAAGGGAAAGCGTGGCGCGGCTGGTCGGCGCGCGACCCAGCGAAATAGTCTTCACCAGCGGCGGAACGGAAAGCGACAACATGGCCATTTTTGGAGCCGTTGAAGCGGCAAGCGGCAAAGGCCATGCGAAGCACGTCATCACCAGCGCGATTGAGCACCACGCGGCGCTCTATGCCGTAAAAGCGCTCGAGCAGCGAGGCGTGGATGTTACATTCGTTCCCGTGGGCCCAACCGGGGTTATTGACCCGGGCGACGTAGAACGAGCCATCAGACCCGAAACGGCGTTGATCTCCGTCATGCACGCGAATAACGAGCTTGGCACGGTGCAGCCGGTCCGCGAGATTGCGGGGATTGCACACGAGCGAGGCATTCCCTTCCACACGGATGCCGTGCAAGCGGTGGGTAAGATTCCCGTGGACGTTCAGGAGCTTGGCGTGAGCATGCTTTCACTCTCGGCGCACAAGCTCAACGGCCCAAAAGGCGTTGGCGCGCTCTACGTCCGGCGTGGAACGCCGCTGCGCCCGCTCATGGTTGGCGGCCATCACGAGCGCGACCGGCGGCCCGGCACGGAAAACGTAGCGGGAATTGTGGGCTTGGGAAAGGCGGCGGAGCTTGCGCTGGGGCGCGGCGAGGCGGAAGCCGGGCGGCTCGCCGGACTTCGAGATCGCCTGGAGCGGGGGATCAAGCAAAGGGCGCCGGGGGCTCACATCAATGCCGAGCGCAGTCCTCGCCTCCCTTCCACCACGAGTGTTCGCTTCGACGGGATCGACGGCGAAGGCTTCGTGATCTCGATGGATTTGAAGGGAATTGCGTGCTCGACCGGAGCGGCTTGCTCCTCGGGATCGCTCGAGGCGTCGCACGTGCTGACGGCCATTGGCATGAGCCGGGATGAGGCGCGGTCTACCGTCCGCTTCAGCCTGGGCCTTGGCAACGATGAGGCTGAGATCGATTACGCGTTGGACGTCATCCCACAAGTTGTCGAGCGCCTGCGCGCGCTTTCGCCGAAGTATCAGCCGTCAGACGTGAGCAGTCAGCTTTCAGTGCGCTGAGGGCATGAAGGCCAGTGCGGCTTGTTATCGCAAGGTCACAGATGCCTGTTCGTGGATTGCTGACTGCGGACCCCTTTTTCTATGATGATTGCCATTGCCATGAGCGGGGGAGTGGATAGTTCCACCGCTGCCGCGATTCTTGCGGAGAGGGAAGGCGCTCTGAGCACGGAGGGCTCCGGCGGGCGTGTCGTCGGATTGACGATGCAGCTCTGGAACCAGCGGAGACTTCCGGCGCTGCAAGGCCTCGATGAGGGTTTGGATCGAGGGCGGGCAGCGGGGCGGTGCTGCTCGCTCGATGATGTTTATGACGCGCGGCGCGTCGCTCACTGCCTGGGCATCCCGTACTACGTCATTAATCTCCAGGATCGTTTCGAGGCTGCAGTCGTGCGCCCGTTTGTGGAGCGGTATCTTGCCGGCGAAACGCCCATCCCTTGCAGTCTGTGCAATGCCGAAATCAAGTTCGAGCAGTTCGTCGAGGCGGCGGCTCAGATTGGCGCAGATCAGATCGCCACCGGCCACTACGCGCGCATCCGGTATGACGCGAAGACGGGACGGTATCGATTGTTCGCAGCCGTGGACCGGGCCAAGGATCAGTCCTATTTTCTCTTCGGCCTCACTCAACGCCAGCTTGCCTCCGCGATCTTTCCTCTGGGTGAGCTGACCAAAGAGGAGGTCCGGTCGATTGCTCGCGCGAAAAAGTTGCCGGTCGCAGAAAAGCCCGAAAGCCAGGAAATCTGCTTTGTGCCCAAGGGCTCGTATCGTGAGTTCATTACCGCTTATCTGGAGGAGCAAGGTACGGAGCCCGAAGACCGTGCAGGCGAAATGGTAACGGTGGACGGGCAGGTCGTCGGGCGGCATCGCGGAGTGCATCATTTTACGGTCGGCCAGCGCAAGGGCTTGGGTGTGAGTTCGCCCACGCCGCTGTACGTGATCGGACTTGATGCAAGGACGCGGCGGGTTATGGTGGGCCGGGACGAAGAGCTTTTCAAGCAGTGCTGCTCGGTGCGGTCGGTCAACTGGATTCGGCCAGTTTCGGCTGGCCAGAGCTTTTCGGCTCGGGTGCGGATTCGTAACAAGCACGTACCGGCGAAGGCGCGTGTGGAAGCGTGCGGCAAGCAGGAAGCGCGAGTTGAGTTTGACGAGCCGCAGCGCGCCGTGACGCCGGGCCAGGCGGCCGTGTTTTATGACGGCGAAGAGGTTGTGGGCGGTGGCTGGATTTCAGGCGCGGCCAGCGCCCAGAAACTCACGGACCAGTTGGACCATACTGTTCGCCGTGAGGTTTGCGGGTAGCGGAATGGAGAGTACGGGCCGCTGTGTTTGCGGGTCCACCTGAATCGACTGAGCCAGCTTCTGGCGAAGTGGCTCCCACGGATTCGCCTCCCGGTCCTGGGCTTGGTTTTCGAGCGACCGCAGAAAGCCGAGTCCTGCTTCGAGTAATGCAGTCGCCGACTGGAATAGGGTTGGAGCGGCACCGGATGCAGTGCTGAGTGATGGCGTGGGGGATCCTGCTTTCGGCGCATGAGTCGGGGCCTGAGCGCCGCCCGCCTGTCCGTTCACGGGCCTTGACGCCCCCGCCGCGATGGCTTCCTCCGGTTCGGTCTTGCCGTTGACGCGAGTGACTTCTGGCTGTTGAGCGCCCGGCGCAAACACTTCTTGCATGGCCTGCATCATCGTGCCGCGCCCGAGCTTTTCAAAGCTGACTTCCGACGCCGCGGAATCGAAGAGGCCGGCAAACAACGCCTTCTTCAGCCGGAGCGTCTCCCACACACGCTCTTCAATGCTGTTTTCCGTAAGCAAGTGAATCACCTGCACGGGACGGGTTTGACCCATGCGGTGAACCCGCCCGATGCGCTGCTCAAGCCGTGCCGGGTTCCAAGGCGGTTCCAGGTTGATGACGGCTGAGGCCGCTTGCAGGTTCAAGCCGACTCCACCCGCGTCTGTGGAGAGAAACACTTTGCAATCGGCCTCCTCGCGAAAATGCTTCATCAGATCGCCGCGCTTTCTGCCAGGCACGCCGCCGTGCAGCGATACCCAGCGGATCTTGAGCTCGTCGAGGACGCCGGAAGTCAGCCGCGTCATGCGCTCGTATTCGCTGAACACAACCACCTTGCGGTCTTCTTCGATCGCCAGCTCGTGGATGATTTCCCGGAATTCTTCAAGCTTCGGCGAAAAGTTCGTTTCCTGATCGAACAGATAGGTTGAGTTGCACAACATGCGCATGTTCTGAATGCAGCAGGTGATCCGGCGGAGATCGATTTCAGAGAGCCAGCCCTGCCGCTGCCATTTGCTCATCAGGCGCGCGAGAATGTCAGCCTGCTCGTGGTAGGGAGCGGCCTGCTCGGGAGTCATGGGAACGCGAAAAATCTGGTCGGAGCGCTCCGGAAGCTGCGTCAGCACTTCCTTCCGCGTTCGGCGAAGAAGGATGGGATCGAGCTGGCGATGAATCTCGTCCAATCCGCGGTACCCCAGCAGTTTGCCCTTCTCGTCTTCCACGCGGTGCTCCTTGAGAAAACGAAAGGCCGGACCCAGCCGGCGCCCGTCGACAAATTCCACTACGGAATAGAGCTCCTCGATCTTATTCTCCAGCGGCGTGCCGGTGAGGACGAAGGCGTAGCGGCTTTTGAGCTGTTTGATGGTGCGCGCGGTTGTCGTGGCCCAGTTGCGGATGCGCTGCGCCTCGTCGAGGACAATCAAGTCCGGGCGCAACTCCATCATCTCCGTGAAGTCTTTCACTGCCACTTCGTAGCTGCTGAGCGTAAAAAACGCCGGAGAAGCGTAGAGCTGCCTCCGATGAGCGAGCGGGCCATCCACCACTTGCGCGGCGAGGCCGGTGAACTTCTCGATCTCCGTTTTCCACTGATACTTCACGGACGCCGGGGCAATCACCAGAACACGTGCGATGCCCCGCCAGCGGCGGAGCAATTCAGCGGCCGCGATGGCCTGGACCGTCTTTCCCAGGCCCATGTCGTCAGCCAGCACGGCCCGCCCGCGACAAGCCGCAAACAAGGCTCCGCGAATCTGGTAAGGAAGCAGCGGAACTTTGAGCAGGCCCTGAAGCGGGTCATGGCTGAGCGCCAGCTTCTCGAGTAATGTTTTCTCCTTCTCGAAACCATCGGCAAGCTCGTTTTCCCGTTCGATGAACTCCAAAGCGTCGGAATAAACCACGGCGAGGTCATCTGCGCGCCGCACGTCTTCGAGAATCCGTTCGAACTGGCGGAACTGGCCGGGCTGGAGCAACCCGTCCGCATCGAAATACTGCGAAGCCACGCGCTGCAGGTCCCGAGAGGGCGAAGCGGGCAACCGCAGCCGCACGCCCAGCGTTTCAGCATAATGAAGGGAAATAGAGGCTCGCGTTCGAGCGTATCGGCGCTTTTCCAGCGACTTCCCGTAGCGGCGGCGCAAGCGGTCAAGCAGCGCTTCGATATGTTTACAGGTGCCGAGCGTGTTGCGGGCAAAGTCCGGGCACGAGCAGAAGTTCTCAAAGAGTCCGGGCCCGCGCATGGCGACGCGATATTTCTTTCCGCTTTTCGACTCCACTTGATAGTCACCATAAACCCGGCTTGAAGGTGTTTCGATCACCCGCCTGATGGTTGTGTGACTGCGTTCCTGCCGCGCGGATATCTCCTCTTCCCAAAGCATGGCGTCATCCTCCGAGACCAGCTTTCCCGTCGGCCACTGAGGCCGAGGCTTCCCGCGCATTCTACCAGATTCTGTGATGGATTTGACCCGAATGATTACGGCGCAGCATCCAGCGCCCTTACACAGGCTGCGAAAAGGCTCGACGCCGCCGCGAATGGTGCGCCGGCATCTTGCCGGCCTCCGTTGAATTGGAGGGAGTTGCCGGCTGGAAGCCGGCGCTACGTCAACTCCCGAAAGAGTTTTTCCGTAGCCTGCTTACAGCCGCGCCGGGAGGTGAGAGGGAAGACGGGTCTTGGAGGGGAGGAATTTGGTTGCAGACCGCGGCGCGTAAGGCGGCGCCGCTACGGCCGACTTACATTCGTCTCAGGCGCTCCAGCGGCGCGATGGGGCGGTTGCGGAGTCACCCTGCGGAGGAAAGCTATTGAGCGGAGGATTGGTGACCGGGGTGGCCGAGTCTGCCGGCGGGGCGGTGGAGCTCCGCGCCAGGCTTTCCTCCCAGACCCTTCTTATATCGAGCGCGTGCGTAGCCGCTTCACGCAGCACCGGGGCATTCAATTCAGCGCTGCCCTTAGCGATTTCCTGCCGGAGCAGCCTGTAAAAGCGCTTGAGCAACAATGCCACGTCGCCGCCACGCTCGAAGTCGAGAGCGGTTTCGAGATGCAGGACCAGCATGAGGGCATTGTTGATTTCTACCGTCTTCCTCTCAATGTCCCGGGCTTCGGCCGCGCGGGCCGCCGCATGGAGATAGCCGGCAAGCCGCTCGTAGGCATGCATGAACACATCCGGAACGCTGTCCGTTCGTGCAGACTGTTGGCGATAAGCCTTTAGCGGATCGAAAGATGCCATAATGACACCGCCTATAAAGACGATGACGAAGACGATGAAGACGATGACGAGGAAGAAGTCCCGGCGATGTTACCCAGCTCGGCGTTTAATTGCTCCAGCTCGAGGGGCAGTGTTTGAAGTAATGAATTGACCTGGGAGTACTCCTGGAGCCAGATCTGCGCCTGCTGAGTGATGTTGTCCTGAAACTGCGTGATCTGATCCTGCAGGGCTGTCTCGCTCTGGTCGATGCCTTGCAAATCGAGATTCAGGGGCCCCGTTGTGGGATCGTTCAGGTCCGTCAGATTATTTGAAAAATTGTTCGCAAATCCAGTGGTACTACCGGCTTCCTGGAAGAAGTTGATGACGGCAGACGAGTTGCTCGCGAGCGCCGAATCCAACGTTCCGCTATCCACTTCAAGAGTACCGTCGGATTGCAAGTTGATGCCCAAGGAGGCCAGGGTGTTGATGCCGCTGTTTCCGCTGATCGCGTAGTTAACGTCGTCATAAAGAGATTGCTGTACGGCTTGGAGAGACGCATCGCCGAGCAACGGGGGCTGGCTGCTCGCCCCTTGGGTATACGTGAACTGGGTGTTGATGGCTTGGATGACGGCGTTGTAGGCGGAGACGAAATTGTTGATGGCGGTCGTGGTCTGGCCGGTGTCAGTACCCACAGTTATCGTGGCGGGCGAGGAGGACGTTCCGGTCAGCGTCAGGGTCACATCGGGAATAACGCCGGTGACGGTGTTGCTCGTTGTGTTGAGCGGTATGCCATTGACCTCAATCGAGGAGTTCGCACCGGTGACCGTTTGGTTGAAAGTTAACCCGGTCGTATTGTCTGAAATCGTCAGGTTACCCGGCGCACCGCTGGTGTTGCTGATCAGACTTAAGAGAGCGCCGTTGGCATCCGTCACGACCGATGCAGTGACACCGTAGTTTCCGCTGTTGATGTAAGAAGCGAGAGAATCGAGAGTGTCATTGTTGTTGGTACTGTTTACGTCGATCGTCTGCGCTGAATTGGAGCCGACCTGGAGCGTGAAAGATCCATCAGTGATGGCCGTGGTTCCCGATGCCACGGCATCCGTATCGTACGCGGAGGTCGTAGCGAGTGAATTGACCGTGACGCTGTCGGAGCCAGAAGCGGCTCCTGATGTCGAGGTCGCGGTGACGACGGAGTCATTCGAAGAAGTCGCAGTGGTCTGGGCGAGCGCGCCAAGTGGGTCTTGAAGGGCCTGAACCGCGGTTTGGAGATCGCCCATCAGAGAATTAATGTTGTTCACCGCACTGGCCTGGCTAGTATAGGTTGATTCCTGGGTCTCGAGGGGCGTGAGAGGCGCTTCGGCAGCCTGCTCGAGGTCCTCCACCACCTGTTCGACGTCAATGCCCTGGTTCAGGTCCAGCCCCGTCGTGTTGAGGCTGAGGCCGTAGCCCATCGAATTACCCATGATGCTTCCTCACCTTCCGCCGTTTTTTCTCATGCCAACACCGTCGGCTCGGCTTTCGGTTGCTTCTGCGCTGGCGCGACGGAGCCGCGTCGCGTCCTGCCCTCCAAGCCCCCCCGCGCGTGTTGGGTTCTTCGTGGAGATCTGTTGCTGCCGCAAACGGGTTTTTCCGCGCGCGCGCCACGGTCAGGCCTTTTCAAGTATCTGGCCACCAACTGCTTCTCCGGCTCGGTCAGCAGCCGCTTCCGAAGCGTCACTCTCATATGGTCCACTGCCCGTGGCTGCCGAATGAGATCCTCCAGCGCAAACTGCGGCTTAAGCTTCTCGCCGATGGGGCTGAGCACAAACTGGACCTCGAGCAGGTCAAACCGCGCTTCCTCCCATTCCAGGTACCAGAACCAGTCCGTATAATACAGCCAACTCCGCTCATTAAATGCGCGCAAGTGGGTGGGATCCTGCCACGCGCCGTAGGACAGGTCGTAGGGCACCTGAATTCTGAAGAGTCCGCCGGTCTTGAGCAAGCGGAGGCAGGAGGTCATCGCCGCGGTCAGACTGGGGATGTGCTCGAGAACGTCGTTTGAAATGATCTCGTCGAACATTCCTTCCTCGAGTTGCATGGCTCCAAACCGCCGGGTCTCGATGGAGCGTCCAAAGCCGAGCGGCTTGCTGAAATCGATCACCGCATCGGGCTCCCAGTAGTCGTTGACATCCACGTTGAAGCAGTCCTCACGCCAATCCTTGCCACTGCCCATGTTCAGCACTTTGGCCGGCGCCGGGCCCGAGAGCGGAGCGCTGGCAGCAATGGCTTCACTTAAGATATGGGCTTCGCTGAGCTGGGAGAAGAGCTCGAAGGCCTTTGATTCAAGAGCATGGCGCCTGGCTTCATCTCTGAGGAGCGAGAGACAGCCTTCCGCGAGCGAGTCGTACGGAAAGGCGGCCACGGCGTTTCGAAGGCTTCCCAGGTCAGGCGAATGCTCGGTGACCACAGCCTTGCTGTTGGCCAGCAGGTATGAGACGCGAACGATTTCGAAAACCTGCGTTTCATAAAAGTGAACGTTCAAAACGATGCGGGAGCGCGCGATCAACTCATCCCGAGCGTCTCCGTAAACGCCAAACACTGAGCACACATTCAACCCAGCGGACTCCAGCTTGCGGAGAACCTGCGCCCGGCGGTCGTTCACCGAGCCATAAAATAGAACATCGATGTCTTCTTCTTCCCGGCGCTTAATGCTGCGCAACTCGGGAGCATAACCGATCTCGGCAAGGACCGGCGAAGAGACGCAGTTGATCTTGCGCCATTGCTCAATGTTGAGCGGGCTGTAATCCCAGATCTGATAGCGCGACGCCAACTCGTAAAAGCCGGGAGGCAGCTTGGCGCCGCCTATTTGTTCGAGGTTATAGATAATCGAGCCGGTAGGGATCGATCGGGCTTGCTGAGGCGTGAGCAGATGTGCGCCGAGGACAATGTTGACGGCCCGGGGATCAAACGTGTTGAAGTGGGTCGAGGCCGAATGGCCACAGGCGCGCAGGCCCGATTGCAATGATAATGCAACCTCGCGGAAGCATGAGCTATGGTTGTAGTCGCCGGGCTGGATGACCGTGATTTGGTATTGGCCCATCGGGGACCCGCTGGATGCTGCAGCGTCCTGATATCCGAACTCGCCCCGTGCGCGCCAGCGACGCGCGTGGGGGCCGGGGCCGCGCATCAGAATCGAAATCGCGGGAGCGCTGTCGAGAGCCCCCGCGATCTCGGAAAAGTCAAGCCAACTACTGAAGCAGTTTCAACAGATTCTGGGGCAGCGCATTGGCTTGGGTCAGTGAGTAGATACCCGTCTGATCGAGGATCGAATACTCGGTCAGGTTGGAGACCACCTGCGGGATATTTGCCGCGGTGATCGTATTCAACGCCGACGTCGTATTCTGAGCTTCGGTCGTCGCTACGTTCTGGGCGTCTTGCAATTGGTCCATGGCCGCGCCGATCTCGCCGCGCGACACGCCTACATTGATGATCGCCGAGTTAACGCTCGAGAGCACCGACTGGGCGGCTGAGGCGGTTGCAAACGTACTTACGCTGCCGAGACCAATGGCGCTTGCTGACAGCGCGGAGATGCTGATGCCGATCTCGTACGTGGTCGCCATGTCCGTAAGAAAGATGCTGGTGGTCAGGTTGCCAGTCGAGCTGAAAACAGCGGTTCCGTTGAAGTTCGTATTGCTACCGATGTTGTTGATTTCGGCGTACAGGTTCTGGAATTCAGTGCTGAGCGCGCTGATTTGCTGCGAGGACAGGCCGCCGTTTGAAGCTTCAGTGGCCAGTGTCACCATGGTGTTCAGAATGGTACCCACCTGGGACAACGCACCGTCGGCAACCTGCGCAAGGCCAGTGCCGTTGCTGGCATTGTTGACGCTCTGGTTCAGTGCCGCAACCGAAGCGTTCAGAAGGTTGGCAATCTGCAAGCCTGCCGGATTGCTGGCTCCGTTATTGATCTGCGAGCCGGTCGTCAACTCGGTCAAAGCGGTTTGCAAATTGTTGTTGGTCGTGTTTAATTGGTTCTGCGATTCAAGAGATGGGATGTTAAAAAGGACGCCTAGTCCCATGGAATTCTCCTTTCCGATTTTGTGGTATTGCGGGCCTCAGGCGCAGTACCTGGGACCGGCGTTTGCCTGCTCAGGGCTCCCTGCCTTCTGGCTCCTTCTCTAACCACCCAAGCGTATCGGCTAGTTCGGAATATTCTTTAGGACCATAGCGGTATCGTCGTAGTACGAAAGTACCAGCCGGGCTGGACTTAACTGTATTTGACAGCGGACCGGAAGATCGCGGGTGCAATTCCAGGCGAGGTCACGTCTTCATCAAAATCAGGGTGCTGATTGGAATTTCGAGATTCATTTGTGCCCCGTCCAGAATCTGTCCCTCCCACGTCAACTGCCGGATTGCGAACCCTAGTTCCCGGATCTTTTCAAGGAACTCATTCGGGGCTCTACCGGCAGCTTCCAGTGCGGACCGGTTGAATTCCATGACGATCTTGATGTTCGGGCTGCGCGCAATGACACTGCGCATTCCGTCTAGGATGAAAGGCTCGCTTCCCTCGGCATCGATCTTGACCACATCTACCTTCTCCTGGACCAGTTCGTCGAGAGTCTTTGCGGCAACGTCCACCGTATCCTCAAAGCGGAAATTTCCCTCGGGAACGCCGGTCGCGAAGAGGCTGCTGCTGCCCAGGCATGTGCTCGTAGTATGGAGCTTTGTCTGCCGGGGTCCGTCGAGTACGGCGCAGCGAATACAGCGAACGCGCTCGGCAAGCCAATTGACAGCGACGTTTCTCTGGAGGATTTCGAAGCTTCGTGGATGAGGCTCCATTGCGTACACCCGCCCCTGCGGCCCTGTCGCCTGGGCTGCAAGCAGCGTGAAATAGCCCATATTGGCCCCGATATCGACCACGATTGCCCCGGGCCTGATTGCACTCAGAAAAAACGCGGTAAGGCCAGGCTCCCATAGGCCTTCTATGAGCAGGTGGGGCGCGATGCTGAGGTCACGGCTGTCGGCGTACATTAAAAGGCCGTTCAGCATGCGCACAAGCGCAAGATGGTCTCCCACGTAGACGGCTACGGGCCGTCGCAGGAGCGCCGAAGTGGCTGCGGTAAGGGCGTGCAGTTGCCTTTCGATCGAGTCTCCAAGAGCCCGCGAGTGTTTCTCGAGTTCCATGAGGCGACCCGCCATGGCGCTCACCACCTGGCCTTGCAAGGCGGCGTTGGCCATGAGCGCGTCGACAGGCTGCGATGGCGTTTCGGTTTGTAGCATGGTGCTGAGCTGTGCAATTTTGGGACCAGCCCCCGCGGACGGGTCGTGAATGCCAAACTAATGAGAGCGGCTTCGCCGGCGCCCTTCTGGGGAATGTGCGGTTTTCCCTGAAGTTGCCACGTTCTTCCGATCGGTTGCGTTCGCCGCTGCCCCATGAGACGCTTTCGACCCGCCCGGAATGGCGCCTTCGCGTCAGTTGGCCGTGTCGCTTTGCGACACCCACGAAGCGATGAAAGCGTTTGGGGTAGGGGCGGGTTTCAAACCCGCCCCTACTCAATTTTCAAGACAGGGCATGACTTCAGTCATGCCGCAAAGATGCAGAAGGAAAGAGGGCTTTAGCCCCTGCTGATGTCAAGGCCGACGCGTAATTGGCCAAGCGAAAAGCTGCAGGGGCTAAAGCCCGGCCATCGGCGGACCTAAGGCGGCATGACTGAAGTCATGCCCTGATACAGGGGTACGAAGCGGCTGCCGGAGCGCTCGGGAAACGCTCTGCGAAATGTAAACACTCCGGCGTGTCGCTTTGCGAAACTCATCGATCGTGAATCGTCACTGGCTGGCAAATTGCTCTGGTTATCGGCCTGCGGGCAGAGGAGGTAAGCGGTTCGCAGTGAGCCGAGGTAATCTTAGGCAATTCTTAACCGGCACAGCCGTGAACCGTTGATCAGCCTGATGGATGGTGAGGAATCACTCATGAATACGAACGCTCATGGAATGGCGCTTTCGGCGCCTGCAATCGA